>JBIQJS010000211.1:0-2287 GCA_044507405.1 Rubrivivax sp.
TCAAGCGCGTCAAGAAGGGCGGCCACGCCCCGCACGGCGGCGCCTGGAAGATCGCGTACGCCGACTTCGTGACGGCGATGATGGCCTTCTTCCTGCTCATGTGGCTGCTCGGCTCCACCACCGAGGGCGACAAGAAGGGCATCGCCGACTACTTCAACTCGCCGCTGCGCGTGGCGCTGCTGTCGGGGGGCAGCGGCTCGGGTGATTCGTCGCACGTCATCAAGGGCGGCGGCACCGATCTGACCCGCACGGGCGGTCAGGTCAAGCGCGGCGACATCGACACCACCCGCGCGACCATCAACCTCGCGGCCATGCGCGCCGAGCAGCGCGCCGGCGAAACCGGCCGGCTCGAGCAGGTCAAGGCCCACATCGAGAAGATGCTGGCCGCCGCCGAGCGCTACGGCAACATCAAGAACCAGGTCAAGCTCGACATGACCGCCGACGGCCTGCGCATCCAGATCATCGACGAGCAGAACCGCCCCATGTTCGACAGCGGCAGCGCCGTGGTCAAACCCTACATGCGCGAGCTGCTGCGCGACCTGGGCTCGGTGCTGTCGGAGGTGCCCAACCGCCTGACGCTCGAAGGCCACACCGATGCGCAGCCCTTCGCGGCCGACCGCAACGGCCTCGGCTACGGCAACTGGGAGCTGTCGTCCGACCGCGCCAACGCCTCGCGCCGCGAGCTGCACGCCGGCGGCCTGCCCCCCGAGCGCATGCTGCGGGTGCAGGGCCTCGCGTCGAGCGTGCCCTTCGACCGGCAGGACCCGTTTGCCGCCAGCAACCGCCGGATCAGCATCATCGTGATGAACCGTGACGCCGAGGACCGCTTCTTCAACAAGCCCATCCCCGGCGACGAGCCGGCTCCCGAAGTGACCGCCGCAGCCGACCCGGCCGTGCCCAAAGTCGCATCCGAGGTGTCCATCGTGCCCTCAATTACCAACCCGAACGCCCGATAACAGCGCCAGTAGCACTGCGAGGCCCGCCATGAGCAACCCTGACATGAAGTTCCTGATCGTCGACGACTTCTCCACCATGCGCCGCATCGTGCGCGGGCTGCTGAAGGAGCTCGGCTACAACAATGCCGAAGAGGCCGAAGACGGCGCTGCCGCGCTCAACCTGCTCAAGGCCAGCAAGTTCGATTTCGTGGTGAGCGACATCAACATGCCCAACATGAACGGCTTCGAGCTGCTCGCGGCCATCAAGGCCGACGCGAGCCTGAAGCACCTCCCGGTGCTCATGGTCACGGCCGAAGCCCGCAAGGAAGACATCGTGCGCGCCGCCCAGGATGGCGCCGCCGGCTACATCGTCAAGCCTTTCACCAAGGCCACCTTGGAAGAGAAGGTGCAGAAGATCCTGCAAAAACTGGCCGCTGCGGCCTGAGGAGGGGGACTCCATGAAGATGGACGACATGGCCGTGCTTGCCCCGGCCGCAGGTGGCGGCGCGTCACCCGAGGTGTTCCACCAACTCGGCGTGATCACCCGCCAGCTGCACGACACGCTGCACCAGCTGGGCGTGATGCCCAAGCTGCAGACGGCGGCCAACAACCTGCCCGACGCGCGCAGCCGCCTGAACTACATCGCCGAGAAGACCGGCAATGCAGCCAACAAGGTGCTGAATTCGGTCGACCAGGCCAAGGCCGAGCACAACGCCATCGCCGCCGAGACGCGCCGCATCGCCGCAGCCATCGTGGCCGACCCGGTCAAGGCCGTGGCCACGGGCTCGGTGATGAATTTCGTGGGGGACGTCGAGGCGGCCACCGCGCGCATCGACCAGCACCTGACCGACATCATGATGGCGCAGGACTTCCACGACCTGACCGGCCAGGTGGTGGCCAAGGTGGTGTCGCTGGCCTCCGACCTGGAAGACAGCCTGGTGAAGCTGCTGGTGCAGGCGGCGCCGCCTGAGCAGGCGCAGAAGGTGATCGAACACGCGCAGGCGCTCAATGGGCCGGTGGTCAATCCGGAGGGGCGCACGGATGTGGTGAAGAACCAGGGGGAGGTGGACGACTTGTTGGCCAGTCTGGGCTTTTGAGTCCGTCTTGTTCTTGCTTCTGCGAAAGGGCGGCCGGTGGGTCGCCTTTTTGTTTCTGGCCTTGCCTCTTCACTGCGTGAGGCCGTTGCCGGGTCTCGGCCCGGCGGCCGAGTTACTTTCTTTGCTTCGCCAAAGAAAGTAGGCAAAGGTCCGAAGGCGTGCACGCTCACTTGGCGCAGCCAAGTTACGCGTGCACAAAAGCGACCCGACGGTGGCGGTCCGGCCTGCGGCCGGACTGCTCTGCGGTGCTCGGGT
>JBIQJS010000094.1:0-14946 GCA_044507405.1 Rubrivivax sp.
CTTCGACAAGCTCAGTCCGAACGGGGTGGGTCCGTTCGCGCTGAAACGGAGCAGGACTTCGACAAGCTCGGTCCGAACGGGGTGGGTCCCGTTCGCGCTGAAACGGAGCAGGACTTCGACAAGCTCGGTCCGAACGGGGTGGGTCCCGTTCGCGCTGAAACGGAGCAGGACTTCGACAAGCTCAGTCCGAACGGGCTGGGTCCGTTCGCGCTGAAACGGAGCGGGACTTCGACAAGCTCAGTCCGAACGGGGTGGGTCCGTTCGTGCTGAAACGGAGCGGGACTTCGACAAGCTCAGTCCGAACGGGGTGGTCCGTTCGCGCTGAAACGGAGCAGGACTTCGACCAGCGCAGTCCGAACGGAATGGGGTCCGTTCGCGCTGAGCCCGTCGAAGCGCCCGCAAAACCCGCGCAGGGCTTCGACCCGCTCAGCCCGAACGGTTGGCGCCTCCAACGCCCGGAACTGACCCCCATTTCCCCTCGCTTTCCACCCATCGCCCGACCCCCATCCGCGGTGTACTGAGGGCAGTGCTGCCAGTTGTCATGCAGCCATGTGGAGCGAGACCTTGATCAAACCGACCCCCGCCCAACTCCTGCCGGCCTTTGCCGCCGTGCTGGCGCTGCTGGCCGTGATGCCTGCCGATGCCAACTGCATCGACGAGAGCGCGGCCGAGGCCCGCACCGATGCGAGCCCGCTCAACGAGCGCGTGGATGCGAGCACCGCGCGCGAGAACCTGCGCGCGATGGTGAACGAAGCGCTGCGCCGCAGCCAGGCCATCGGCGCGAGCCGCCTGCTGGCCGAAGCGGCCGCCATCGACGTCGACGAGACCCGCGCCACCCGCTGGCCGCAGGTGAGCGTGGGCGGCACGGTCGGCGCCGTGCGCAGCGAGGTCGGCGGCATCGAGGAAGAGCGCGGCAAGCAAGGCCGCGCCACCGTGAGCATCAGCGCCCCCATCTTCGATGGCGGCCGCATCTCCGACCTGACCGACTGGCGCAAGAGCCTGGCCGAGGCGGCCCGCCTGGGCCAGATCAATGCGCAGGAGCAGGTCGCCCTGCAGACCGTCTCGCTCGCCATCGAGCGCAGCCGCTACCACCTGCAGGCGCAGGTCTACCAGCAGTACTCGCGCAAGATGAGCTGCCTGGTCGAGGCGCTGCAGACCATCGTGCGCGCCGACCGCGGCCGCACCAGCGAGCTCGTGCAGGCGCAGAAGAACCAGAAGCAGGCCGAGCTGTCGTACTCGCAGACCCAGGCCGCCGTGCGCCAGGTCGAGACGCGCCTGCGCCG
This sequence comes from Rubrivivax sp., assembly GCA_044507405.1. Classification (GTDB taxonomy): domain Bacteria; phylum Pseudomonadota; class Gammaproteobacteria; order Burkholderiales; family Burkholderiaceae_C; genus Rhizobacter. Next base: position 1,284 of record JBIQJS010000094.1, read on the forward strand.
CTTCGTCGGCGAGACGCTGCCCCCGAGCCACGGCATGTCGTCGCTGCTGCTGAGCGTGCCGCCCTTGCCCGAGGTGCTGGCCCAGGCCGACGCCGCGGCCGACATCGCGCAGCTCGGCGCCCAGGCCGAGGCCGCGAAGTCGTATGCCGAATCGGTGAAGGCCCAGCGCTGGCCGCAGGTCAATGCGGTGGTGAGCGGCTCCCATGTCCGCGGCACCGGCTACGGCACGCAGTGGTCGGCCGGCGTCAACGTCAACATTCCCATCTTCAACGCGCCGGTGGGCCACGCGATCGATTCCTCGCAGAAGCGCGCCGAGGCGTCCCGCCTGCAGCGCGAGGACGCACTGCACACCCGCAGGTTCCGCATGACCGAGGTGCACGACCAGGCGCTCACCGCCTTCGACCGCGCCCGCCAGGTGGTCGAAGTCCTGCGCGACAGCGACCGCGTGCGCAACTTCACGCTGCAGCAGTGGCAGCAGCTCGGCCGCCGCTCGCTCTTCGACGTGATGTCGTCCGAGAGCGAGCACTACAACCTGCGAGTGGCCTACGTGAACGCGCTCTACGACGGCCAGCAGTCCAACGCGCAGCTGTGGTCGCTGGGGCAGGGCGTGCTCGCCCAGCTGAAATGAACCTTCGACGCGTCTCCATGAAAGTGACGGTGTGGCATGCGACTTCATCTGGGCTATCTCTTCGGGATGGTGTGCACCTCGGTGCTCTCTTTCCATCTCGGCGCCCGCTACGGCAGCGCGCGTGCCCTGTGGGCGCGCGCGAAGCGTCGGCTGAGCCCGCGGCGCGCCGATTTCGAATGACGCCTGCGCGCGTGCGCGGCCAGCACGGAGGCGCCGCATGGGCCTGATGACCGATGCGGAGCGCGAGTCGCTGATCGATGCGGCCATGCGCGCCCGCCAGGAGCGCTACAGCATCGTGGATGCGAGCGCGACCGTCGGGCGCAACGTGACGCTCGGCCCGCATGCCGTCGTCGATGCGCAGGCCGTGATCGGCGACGACTGCGTGATCGAAAGCGGCGCCTATGTCTGCCGCGGCACGGTGATCGAAGACGGCGTGCACGTCGGCGCGCATGCGGCCTTTGCCGGCGCGCCGGGCGGCAGCCAGCCGCCCGCGCAGGTCCGGCGCGGCGCGTGGATCGGGGCCAATGCGAGCATCCTCGCCGGCGTGGTGATCGGGGCCAAGGCCGTGGTGCGGCCGGGTTCGGTCGTCGGCCGGTCGGTGCCGCCGGGCGCCATCGTCGAGGGCAACCCGGCCAACATCGTCGGCTACGTCGACACCTCGCCCGGCCCGGCCGGCGCCGTGCCGCTGCATGGCGGCTCGCGCGGTGGCGCCACCATCGAGCACACGGCCGTGAAGGGTGTCACGGTGCACCACTTCCCCGTGATCCCCGACCTGCGCGGCAGCCTGACCGTGGGCGAGTTCGACCGCCAGGTGCCGTTCACGCCCAAGCGCTACTTCATGGTGTTCGGCGTTCCCAGCCGCGAGATCCGCGGCGAGCATGCGCACCACCAGTGCCACCAGTTCCTGATCTGCGTGCGCGGCAGCTGCGCCGTGATGGCCGACGACGGGCACAACCGCGTCGAGGTGCTGCTCGATTCGCCCGACCGCGGCATCTACCTGCCGCCCATGACCTGGGGCGTGCAGTACAAGTACTCGGCCGACGCGATGCTGCTCGTCTTCGCCTCCGACTACTACGACAGCGCCGACTACATCCGCGACCACGCCGATTTCATGAAGCTGGCGGGCGGGGCGGCCTGAGCGAGGGCGACGACCGGCTCAGCCCGAACGCAGGGGGATTCGGCCCGGAACTGGCCCGCAAAACCCCCGGCTTTCCGCCCATCAGCGCCCACTCACCTGCGGTGTACTGCGGGGCATGAGCGCCCCCGCGTCCCCCGAGCCCTTCGTCCACCGCCTGGCCGACTGCCAGTGCACCGCCATCGGCCCCGGCAGCAAGGTCTGGCAGTTCACCGTGGTGCTGCCCGGCGCGCGCATCGGCGACGACTGCAACATCAACAGCCACTGCTTCATCGAGAACGACGTGGTCGTCGGCGACCGCGTCACCGTGAAGTGCGGCAACTACCTCTGGGACGGCATCACGCTGGAAGACGACGTCTTCGTCGGCCCCAACGTCACCTTCTCCAACGACCGCTACCCGCGCTCGCGGCAGCGCCCCGACGCCTACGCCCGCACGGTGGTGAAGAAGGGCGCCTCCATCGGCGCCGGCGCCGTGATCCTGCCCGGCCTCGTGATCGGCGAAGGCGCCCTGATCGGCGCCGGCGCCGTGGTCACCAAGGACGTGCCGCCGCACGTGACCGTGCGCGGCGACTACGCCCGCCACGTCTACCGCAGCAAGGCCACGCCATGACCCACCCGAGCGTTCCCTTCCTCGACCTCAAGGCCGTGCAGATGCAGCAGCGCGACGAGTTGCGCGCCGCCTTCGAGCGCGTGCTCGATTCCGGCTGGTACATCCTCGGCCAGGAAGTCACGCAGTTCGAAGCCGAGTACGCCGCCTGGTGCGAAGCCCGGCACTGCGTGGGCGTGGCCAACGGCCTGGATGCGCTCTCGCTCGCCCTGCGCGCGATGGACGTGCAGCCCGGCGACGAGGTCATCGTGCCCTCCAACACCTACATCGCCACCTGGCTCGCGGTGAGCCACCTGGGCGCCGTGCCGGTGCCGGTGGAGCCCGATCCGCTCACCTTCAACATCGACCCGGCGCGCATCGAGGCCGCCATCACGCCGCGAACCCGCGTCATCCTGCCGGTGCACCTCTACGGCCAGGCGGCCGAGATGGCGCCCATCCTCGAGATCGCGAGGAAGCACGGCCTGCGCGTGCTCGAAGACGCCGCCCAGGCGCACGGCGCGCGCTACCGCGGCCAGCGCGTGGGCGCGCATGGCGATGCCGTGGCCTGGAGCTTCTACCCCGGCAAGAACCTCGGGGCGCTCGGGGATGGCGGCGCGGTCACGACGAACGACCCCGAGCTCGCCGACCGACTGCGCGTGCTGCGCAACTACGGCTCGCGCGTGAAGTACCACAACGAAGTCGCCGGCCACAACTCGCGGCTCGACGAGCTGCAGGCCGCACTCCTGCGCACCAAGCTGCCGGTGCTCGACGCACAGAACGAGCGCCGCGCCGCCATCGCGCAGACCTACCTGCAGGGCATGGCGGGCCTCGGCCTCGCGCTGCCCTTCGTGCCGCCCGGCCACGAGCCGGTGTGGCACCTCTTCGTGGTGCGCCACCCGCGCCGCGACGAGCTGGCCCAGGGCCTGTCCGAGCTCGGCGTGCACACCATGATCCATTACCCCATCGCGCCGCACCGGCAGCCCGCCTACGCCTCGCTCGGCCTCAAGCCCGGCAGCCTGCCTCTCTCGGAGGCGATGCACGCGCAGGTGCTGAGCCTGCCCATGGGCCCCGCGCAAACCGATGCGCAGACCGAGCAGGTGGTCGCCGCCGTGCGCGAGGTCGCGCAGCGGCTGCACAGGCTCGCGGCCTGAGCGCAGCACCCGCCATGCAGATCACGACCCTCGTTCCGGCCTACAAGCCGGAGTACCTGCCCGACCTGCTCAGGTGCCTGCGCACGCAGACGCGCAAGCCCGGCAAGGTCATCTTCTCCGACGACAGCCCGGGCGGCCGCTACCGCGCCGCGCTCTTCGGCGACGAGCTCGCGCCGCTGCGCGCGGGGCTCGACATCGAATGCGTCGAAGGCCCGCGCAAGGGTGGCGGCTACGCCAACATGCAGAACCTGATGCGCGTGTGGAACGGCCGCTCCCCGCTCATCCACCTGCTGCTCGACGACGACGTCATCTTCCCCGATTTCTACGAGCGGCACCTGCATGCCCACACGGTCGCCGCGGTGAGCTGCTCCGTGAGCCGCCGCTGGGCGGCCGACGAAGAAGGGCGTCCGTTCAAGAGCGACCTCCCCCTGCCGCCGGCGGTGCTCAACCATCCCAGCCGGCTGCTCACGCTCGATGCCGGCGTCCTCTTCAGCACCACCGCGCTCGAAGGGCGCAACTGGCTGGGCGAGTTCTCCAACGCTGTCTTCCGGGCCGAGACCGTGCCGGCGCTGCTCACGCCCCGCTTTGGCACCGTCTCGTATGCGGGCCTGTGGGACCTGGGGGCCTTCATGGCCGCGAGCCTGATCGCGCCGGTCGGCTTCGTGCACGAGCACCTCGGCTACTTCCGCACCGGCCCGGCGGGCAACTCGTCCAAGTTCTTCGGCCCCTACATGAAGGCGGCCTTCCTCGGCTACATCGCGCTCGTGATGGGGGGCGCCGAGATCGGCCGCTACACGCCCGAGCAGGCGCGCAGCGCCTACGCCAAGCTGGGCCCGGTGCTCGCGCAGTACTACGGCGGCCAGGCCGACATCCAACCGTTCATCGCGCTGATGCCCGGCCTGGCGCAGGGCGATGCGCTGGCCGAAGCGGCCTTCCGCGAGCTGTGGGCGGCCTACCTCCGGCAACACGATTTCTGAGCAGCAGCACGCCATGAAGAACCGAATCGAACGGCTCACCGCCCTGATGCAGCGTGCGAACCCGCTGGACCTGGAGAGAGCGGTACGCGGCCTCCTGGTGCAGTTCTATTTCCATGTCTCCGAGCGGCGGCGGCTCGAGGTGGTGGGAGAAGGCCGGATCAAGCTCAATGTGCTCACGCCGGCGCAGTTCAAGGGGGCAGGGCGTTTCCGCGTGCACACCAGCGTTCTCTTCGGCGAGCCGTTCTCGCCAGGCAACCTGGCCTGCAGCTACTTCGAATCGCGCACGCCTTCTTCGCTCATCGAGATTGGCGCGGGAACGACGTTCAACAACCGGGCCTACATCCTCTCCGAGGGTGCTGGCGTGACCATCGGTGAGCGTGTGCTCATCGGGCCCGATCTGCACATCACCGATTCCAACTCCCACGAGCTCGACGTCGCCAACCGTGCGCAGGCCGACAAGACGCCGCAGCCCGTGGTGATCGGCGACGACGTCTTCATCGGCGCGCGCGTCACCATCCTCAAGGGCGCGCGCATCGGCCGCGGCTGCGTGATCTCGGCCGGCACCGTGGTGCCGCCCGGCTTCGAGGCGCCCGAGATGAGCATCGTGGCCGGCAACCCGGCGCGGGTGGTCGGGCGGGTGAAGGAGGCGGGCGAGGCGGTCGAGCGCGCCGAGGCTGCCGCACCGGCGCCCGAGGCCACGGCCACGGTCACCGTCACGGCCGAGCGCCCGGCCGTGCACCGCATCCCCGTGGTCGCCGTCTCGTACAACGCGCCCGAGCTGCTGCTCAACATGCTGGCCTCGCTGCGCAAGTTCTACCCGCACAACCCGGTGCACATCGTCGACGGTTCCGATGCGGCCTCGCTCGCGCAGATCCGCGAGGTGGCGGCGGGCTTCGAGGGCGTGACGCTGCATGCGATGGAATACAACATCCACCACGGCCCCGGCATGGCGTGGGCGATCCAGAACCTCGGCCTCACGGGCCCGGTGCTCTTCCTCGACACCGACATCGTGGTGCTGCGCGCGGGCTTCCTCGAAGAGATGCTCGCCACGCTGCAGCCCGGCGACTACGGCGTGGGCGGCGTCGCCTATGTCAACCGCGAGGGCTTCGACATCCCCTATGCCTACGGCGCCGTGGCCTACCTGCATCCGCCGTGCATGCTGTGCAACGTGGAGGTCATGCGCGAATGGCCCATGCCCGTCAAGCACGGTGCGCCCATGGTGGCGCCCATGCTCGCGCTGCACGATGCCGGCCAGTCGGGCCTGCTGCGCAACATCGACTGGTGCATGAACGACGTGCTCATGGGCACGCAGAAGGTCTACATCGACCACATCGGCAAGGGCACGAGCAGCGCCACCGGCGGCTACCACCTCGAGGACTGGATGGCCGAGGTGATGACCAGGCGCGAGCGCCAGGCCGCCGAGCTGGCCGCCAGCGCCGGCGCCTACAACCCCGACCTGCTCGCCCTCATGCCGCCGGGCCACCGGGTGATCGAGGTGGGCTGCAGCACCGGCGCGCTCGCGCACGCCTACCAGGCGCTGCACGGCGACACCGACTACTGGGGCATCGAGTTCGACCCCAAGGCCGCCGAGATGGCCCGGCGCCATTGCAAGCAGGTCATGGCGCTCGACGTCGAAGCCATGAGCGACAAGGAGCTTGCCGAGCTCGGCAGCCGCACCTGCTGGGTCTTCGGCGATGTGCTGGAGCACCTGCGCGACCCCTGGCGCCTGCTCGCCCGCATCCGCAAGGTGCTGCCGCCTGGTGGGTGCATCGTCGTGAGCGTGCCCAACGCGCAGCACTGGCAGCTGCAGGCCAAGCTGGCGATCGGCGATTTCCGCTACACCGACGCCGGCGTCATGGACCGCACCCACCTCCGCTGGTTCACCCGCATCACGCTGCTGGAGATGTTTGCCCAGGCCGGCTTCCGCATGGAGGCCGGCACGCCGCGCATCTTCGACGAGCCGGAGCGCGAGAAGGTGCTGCCCGTGATCCGCGCCATGGCCGAAGCCGCGGGCCGCTCGCCTGAGCTGGCGGTGCAGGATGCGCTGGCGTTGCAGTATGTGGTGAGGTTTGTGGCGGCTTGAGGGGAGTGGGGCGAGGTCTGGGGGCCTGGTTTCGGGTTGGTGGGTGGTGCGGGTGGCTGCTTCAGGCTGAGTGCCGCTTATGTGAGGCCTGCCCTACCTGCTAGAGGACCAAGAACCCGCACTTCCAAAGTATGAAGACTCCGGTAGTCACCGCACTGGCCAGTCCGATAACCGCTGTCACGAGCTTAGCCAGCCCCGTGCAATTCGACCCAAACCTGTCGATGAACATGGCGGCCAGCGCCCACTGAGGGCCGAACTTGACGAAGTAACCGACATCCGATGCAGGCCGGTCGACTGGCTTGACGGGAAGCTTGGTGTTTGCCATGCCCAACATTTTCCGCGCTTGAGAATCCCGAGCCTGTGGACAAGGCTGGGGAAATCTGTGTGCAACAGGTGGAAATCGGGTTTCGTGGCACGACGTTGGCCTAGATTGCCACATCGGTGGAGAACCGAGTGGCAGTCAAGAACGGCACGTCGTCGTCCATGATCTCGGTGGTGTACTTCTCGACGCCGTCCTTGTCGGGCCACTTGCGGATCTTGAGGCGACCTTCGATATAGACGGAGTTGCGCTTCTTCAGTTACTCGCCGGCGATCTCGGCCAAGCGGTCGAAGAACACCACGCGGTGCCACTTGTTCTCTTGCACCGTCTCGCAGCTTCAATAGGCGCACTAGGCAGCGAAACTCAACCAGAGTGACTGGATGTTGCTGTCCATGTCGTCGAACTCGGCATGCGCTCCAGTTTTACCGAATGGTCGTACGCCGCCCGAGCGCTGTTGTAGGCTCTGGCGCCTCGAGCGAGATGGCTGCTCCTGGGCGATTGCTGTCATCCGCACAGCGACGCAGACCGGCCGCAACCGCTGCAAAGCCGACCTCGCGACCCCTGACGATGTAGCTCCGGCCGCGCCTTTCAGCCCACGTCATGTACTCGCAACCACCGGCACAGCCCCGAAGTCCTCCGTCACCCCTCCAGCGCTAGACTGCCCGCCACCCCCCGCCTGAGTCGCACGCGAGCCGCCCGATGCCCGACCGACCCGAACACCTCGGCCCTCCTGCTCCTGACGCCGCCGCTGTGCACCCCTCGGCCCCGGTGCGTGCCCTCGACCTCGCGGCCCTCGGCCTCGACGCGCGCGAGCGCGCCGTGCTGGTCTCGATGACGCGCGTGCTCGACGGCCAGGGCGGCCTGCGGCTGCGCTGGGTGGACGACCCGACCGCGTGCACCACGCTCTTCGTGCCGCACGACTGGGCGCAGTACGTCGCACCCCCGCGGGTGCTGGTGCGGCTCACGCCGCGCGCTGCGACGCCGGCGGAGCTGCCGCGCGGGCTGTCGGTGGCCTTGCCGCTGCGGGTGGGCGAGATGACCGATGTGCTCGAAGCGGCCGCGGCGCTGTACGAGCTGGCGCGCAGCGCCGTGCAGCGCGAGCATGCCCGCATGGCGCTGCATGCCTTGCGCGACCTGCTGGTGGGCGCGCTGCTCGCCGGCGAGCGGCGGCGGACGCTGATCGGCCTCGGGGGCGGGCAGGGCATGGTGGTCGACTTCCGCACGGGCGCGATCACGAGCTCGCTGCCGCAGGCCGAGCTGCTGGCGCGCCCGCTGCAACTGGCCGAGCCGCAGCGCGCGCCCGACGTCCTCTCGTGGCCCGGCCCTACGCACGCCTTGCAGCTCTCGACGCTGCTGTGGGGCATGACGCACGCGCTCATCGACCAGGGCGTGTCGGCCAACACGATCAATGGCCGCTACCAGCTCGCGCGCGTGCCCGAGCCCGCGGCGCTCTCGCGCCCGAGCACCACGCGGCTGGTGGCCGCCTGGACGCAGCGCGCGATGACCGTCGGCGAAGCGGCCGCCGCGGCCAGGCTTTCGGCCTTCGAGGTGCTGTGGTTCCTGAGCACCGCGCTGGCCCTGGGCATCGCCGTGCCGGCGGGCGATGCGCCGGTGGACCTGGCGCTCGGCTGAACACGGGAGGGCACGACGACATGAACGCCACGATCCGCCGCATCGTCACCTCGCTGATGCTGCTCGCCACGCTGGCTCTCGCCGCCTGCAGCGACACCCGCTTCGAGCCTCCGGTGATCCAGGGCGCGCCGCTGATGGTCGCCGTCGACGGCAAGCCGCTGCTGCTGGTGCTCACGAAGCAGGAAGAAGCCCGTGTGCGCCGCTTCGGCGGCGGGCGCAACCGCAGCGCGACCGAGCGGCGCGACACGCTTTTCCACTTCGACCTGCGCGCCTACGAGCCGGCCACGGCCACGCCGCTGTGGCGTGCGCGGCTCGTCACCTTCAACGACCCCGACATGGAGACGAACGTGCGCAGCACGCGCATCGTCGGCTCGGCCACGAGCGGCGCGCTGCTCGGGCAGGAGGGCGACCGCGTGTGGCTGCAGATCGCCGAATCGCCGCTGGCGGTGGCGGCGCGCGATGGCACGAAGGTCGTGGATGCGACCGCGATCGAGGCGGCCAACCCCGAGCTGGCCGGCAAGCTGCCGAGCGAGGCGCGCTTCTACGGGTTCGACCGCGGCCTCGTGGTGCATGCGGCCGACGCGCGGCGCTGGGTGGTGCGGGGCTCGGCCGTGAAAGCCGAGCCGTGGTCGCCCGCGGCGCCGGTGGCCGCGCCGGCGCCGCTCAAGGCCAACGGCATGCCGAAGATCGTGCCCCTGCGCCCTCCGCTGGGTGAGGTGCACACGCGGCAGGCGGTGATCCTGGGCGAGCGCGTCGGCCTCTATTCAGAGAAGGAGGCCGCGGCGGCGGCCAACGATCCCTTCGGCGATCGCCTGGCCTATCCGTATTCGATCCTGGATGAGGGCGCGGGGTCGAGGCGCAGCTTCTGGAGGGTGCAGACCGCGCAGGTGCAGCGCTTCGACGAGCGCTACGAGCACATCCGCGCACTGCAGCCCCTGGAGGGCAGCCCGGTCTTCCTGCGCGGCCGGTTCGTCAAGCAGCTGCCGGGCGAGACGGCGCTGCCCGCCACCGAGCCGCCCGGGCTCTTCATCTGGCACAGCTCGCGCATGGACGATGCCGGCCGGCTCACGCTCACGCGGCTCGATGCGCAGCTCAAGCCGCTGTGGACGACCGAGCTGCCCTTGAGCGAGAGCGGCACGGCCAACCGTGTGCGCTACTGGCTCGTGAACGAGCACCTCGTCGTGATGGGCGACTGGCGGCGCGAGGTCGACCACCTGGTCAGCCGCCAGCCGCATCTCGTGAGCATCGCGCTGCGCGACGGCGCCATGGTGGCGCACAACCTCGGCCTCGAGCCGACCGACAAGCGCGATCCATCGAAGGTGCCGCCGCGCAGCGCGGGCGACGTGGCCACAGGCCGCTGACGAGGCCGGCGCAGCGCGCGTTCGCGGCCGGCGCGTGCGCGATCTCTATGATGCGCCGTCACGCATCACGCCTGCTGCCATGCTGTCTCGTCGTCTCAAAGCCCAGTCCTACCGCCTGGGCCGCACCTTCCTCACCGGCCTTGCGGCGATCCTGCCGCTGGCCGCCACGCTTGCGCTGCTGACCTGGGCCTGGCAGCTGCTGGCGCAGTTTCTGGGGCCGTCGAGCGTGTTTGGCTCGGTGCTGGTGGCCATCGGTGTGTCGGTGTCGCGATCGGAGTCCATCGGCTACCTGCTGGGTCTGGTGTTGCTGTGCGTGGCGATCTGGGTGCTGGGCCTGCTGGTCGAGGCGGGCCTGCAAGTGGGCATCCAGCGCTTGATCGACCGGCTGGTGCAGCGCATACCGCTCGTGCGCAACGTGTACGACGTGGTCGCGCGCATGGTCGAGCTCTTCTCGCGCAAGAGCGATGGCGGCCTGAGCTCGATGAGCCCGGTGTGGCTGCATTTCGGCGGGCGCCCCGCAGAGGGCGCGCAGGGCAGCGATGCGCAGAAGGTCGCGATGCTGGCCTTGCTGTGCACGCCCGAGCCGGTGGTGATGGACGGTGGCCGCCGCTACCTCGGGGTGCTGGTGCCCACGGCGCCCGTGCCCGTGGGCGGGGGGCTGCTCTACGTACCCGAGGAATGGGTGAGCCCGGCCGACATCGGCGTGGAGGCGCTCACCAGCATCTACGTGTCGATGGGCCTGACGACGAACCAGTACATGGGCAGCCGCCCGCCTGCGCCGTAGGCCTCCTTGAACAAGCACACCGGCAAGGACTTCAGATGACGACCGACATCACCATCTTCCACAACCCGAACTGCGGCACCTCGCGCAACACGCTCGCGCTCATCCGCCACGCCGGCATCGAGCCGACCGTCGTCGAGTACCTGCAGCACCCGCCCTCGAAGGCCGAGCTGCAGCGCCTGCTGGCCGACATGGGCATGCCGGTGCGCGCGCTGCTGCGCGAGCGGGGCACGCCCTATGCGTCGCTCGGCCTCGACGACCCGAAGTGGACCGACGACCAGCTGCTCGATTTCATCGGGCAGCACCCGGTGCTGATGAACCGCCCGGTGGTCGTGACGCCACTCGGCACCAAGCTGTGCCGCCCGTCGGAGGCGGTGCTGGAGCTGCTGCCCGTGGGCCCGCTGCCGCCCTTCACCAAGGAAGACGGCGAGCAGGTGGTCGACGACGGCGTGCGCCGCGCCCCTGGCGCGTGAGGCCACGCGGGGCCTGGCCCCGGCGTGTGAGCCGCAAGCCGCCGTGGCTCAGTGCTTCTCCAGCACGAACGACATCGAGTCGCAGTCGCTGAACACCTTGGTGCCGCAGCGGCACTGGTAGCGGCTGTAGTCGAAATCGACGCTGCCACAGGCGTAGCACGCATCGGGCAGGCGCGTGCGCTTGTAGAGCGAGATGGCCTTGAGGTGGGTGGCGAGCTCGCGCACGTCGGCCGCGCTCAGGAGCGAGTTGGCCGCGACGAGCCCGGCGCGTGCAGCGTCGACGGCGAGGCCCAGGCGCCGGTAGTGCTCGATGGCGAGCAAGGCCGACAGCGCATTGCCCTGGCCGGGCACCGCGGCGGGGTAGGCCGGGTGCGAGGTGTGGACGTCTTCGAGGATGTACAGGCCGCCGCTCTTGAGCGCCCGCATGCCTTCCAGCAGGCACAGCACCTGGTGGTGCGGCAGGTGGGAGCCGTCTTCGATGATGAGGTCGAAGTTCTCTTGCGCGAGAAACCTGCGCACGAGTGTGGCGTCGCCCTGGTCGAGCTGGGTGAAGACGAAGCGCTCGTCGGTGGGCCAGCCGGGCTGGCGGTCCATGATGTCGGCGCCATGGATCACGGCCTCCGGAAACCGCTCCAGCAGCCAGCGCACCGAATTGCCCTTGAGCAAGCCGATCTCGGCGATGGCGGCGAACTCGCGGTCCTTGAAGTAGGCCTCGTAGTAGTCGATGTAGCCGTGCCAGAAGACCTTGTCGCTGCTGGTGTTCAGGTTCATGCGTGTGTGCGGGCTTGGGTGGCGATCGGGTGGTGGCGCATCAGCGCACGTGGCGGCCGATGCAGCCGGACACGAGGTTCCAGTAGGCCGTGGGGTTGGGCACCCGCTGCGCGAGCTTCGAGAGCAGGGGCATGGACTGCTGCAGCACCTGGACCGCGATCTCCTTGCTGGAGAAGGCGCACATCGGATGGAAGAACTCGGCCAGGTGGCCCGACGATTCCTCGTTCAGCAGCGCCGAGAGGTACTTGCGCTTGATCTGGAGATCGCGTGAGTACTGCAGGTCGCGCTTGGCCACGCCGACCTGCGCGCTGTGCTTGCGGTAGCGGGTGAGCGGCTCCGGCAGGTTGGCGTAGCGCTTGCCGAGCAGGGCGCCCCGGCACCAGAGGTCGTAGTCCTCGGCGTAGTCGAGCCGCGGGTCGAAGTGGCCCACGTCGTCGAAGAAGCTCTTGCGGAACATCGAGGCGCCGTGCGACATGGAGCAGTACTGCACGAGCGCGGTGCGGATGGTGGCGTCGTCGAGCGGCTTGGCCAGCACGTGGTTCGGGTGCGAGTCGTCTTCGTAGAAGACGTCCATCCAGGTGCTGCACACGGCGATGCCGGGGTGGGCTTCGAGGAAGTTGTATTGCTTTTCCAGCCGGTCGGGCAGCGCGATGTCGTCCGCGTCGATGCGGGCGATGTACTTGGTGGTGATGGCCGCGATGCCCTGGTTGAGTGCGCCCGCCACGCCGAGGTTGGTCGGGTTGTGCAACGTGTCGATGCGCAGCCGCGGCTTGAACTGCTCGGCGATGAACGCCGTTCGGTCGGTCGAGGCGTCGTCGACGATCAGCACCTGGAAATCCTTGAAGGTCTGCTGGACCAGGCTTTCCAGCGTCTCGGCGAGCGTGCGCTCGGCGTTGTGCGCCGGGATCAGCACCGTGACGTCGATCGGCCGGGGCGCGCTGCGCATGCTGTGCGGGTTGGCCGCCGCGTACTCCTCGCAGATGCGGATGCGGTTCTGCACCACGGGCTCGTGGTAGAGGCGCGAGTACCAGGCGTGTACGGCGAGCTCGCGCCCATCGGGGTCGAGCAGGATGCTGGGCTTCTCGATGTTGGTGCCGTCCTGCGGAAACTCGTGGAAGGGCCGGCTCGGCAGGTAGAGCGGGCGCATGCCGGCGTGCAGCAGGTCCACGAAGAAGGGGTAGTAGGGCTCGAAGCCGTCGAACTTGTAGGGCAGGTCGCGGTACTTCACCAGGTGCTCGTACTGGCGGCTCTCGGCGACCGGATCCACGCACTGCTTCTTCACCGCCTGCAGCTTCTTCACGTCGAAGGCGAAGAAGAACGGGTTGAACAAGACCGGGTTGTGATACCGCATGTGGCTCGCGCCATCCTGGATCGCCGCGGTGTCGTAGCCCTCGCGCTCCATGCGTTGCAGCAGCTCGACGACGAGGCGGGGGTTGATGAGGAAGCAGTCCTCATCAACGTTGATCGCCCACCGGGTCTTGATGTCCAGGCCCTTGAGCTCCTCGAAGTGCCGCGTGGGATTGCCGTCCTTGACGATGCGGGGCCACTCCGGCGGGATGAACGACAGTGCCTTCTCGCACAGGATCGGGTTCATCGACGGAATGATGATGGTCGGGATCACGGAGCGTCTCCAGTTCAGAACCATTCGACCGGCAGCGAAAGACCGGCCTGGTTGAGCAGCCCCTGGCGGGCCGCCTTCAGTTGCGCATTCGGCGCCGGCCAGCGGCGGTACACATGCAGGAAGTCGAGCACCACCGTGTGGTCGT
>JBIQJS010000005.1:0-69281 GCA_044507405.1 Rubrivivax sp.
GGTCTCGGGCCACATCCGCGGCCAGACCAACACCATGCCGCTGCACATCGAGATCCTCTACAACGAATACCAGTTTGCGGCGGCGTTCGCGGTCGCATCGCTGCTCGCCGGGCTCGCGCTCGTCACCCTGGTCCTCAAGTACCTGGTCGAGCAGCGTGTGAAGGCGCAGAAGCGCGAAGCCGAAGGAAGAAGCGAATGAGCATCGAGATCCGTAACCTCCACAAGGCCTTCGGCAAGACGGTCGTCTGCGACAACATCAACCTCGACATCCCGTCGGGTGAACTCGTGGCGCTGCTCGGCCCCTCGGGCTCGGGCAAGACCTCGCTGCTGCGCATCATCGCGGGGCTGGAGCGGCCCGATTCGGGCTCGGTGCTCTTCCACGGCGAAGACGCCACGCACGACGACGTGCGCGACCGCCATGTGGGCTTCGTGTTCCAGCACTACGCGCTCTTCGGCCACATGAGCATCTTCGAGAACGTCGCCTTCGGCCTGCGCGTGCGCCCGAAGGCCACGCGGCCGAGCGAAGCGAAGATCCGCGAGAAGGTGATGGAGCTGCTCAAGCTCGTGCAGCTCGACTGGCTGGCCGACCGCTATCCGCACCAGCTCTCGGGCGGCCAGCGCCAGCGCATCGCGCTGGCCCGTGCGCTCGCCGTGGAGCCCAAGGTGCTGCTGCTCGACGAGCCCTTCGGTGCGCTCGACGCCAAGGTCCGCAAGGAGCTGCGCCGCTGGCTGCGCCGTCTGCACGACGAGATGCACGTGACCAGTGTCTTCGTCACGCACGACCAGGACGAAGCCATGGAGGTCGCGGACCGCGTGGTGGTGATGAACCTCGGCAAGATCGAGCAGGACGGCACGCCCGACGAGGTCTACGACCGGCCGGCCACGCCCTTCGTGCTGCAGTTCCTGGGCGACGTGAACCTCTTCCACGGCCGCTTCGGCCATGCGCCCGGCGGCAACGTCGACCCGTCGGAGGTGAGCTACGTGCGCCCGCACGAACTCGAGATCGTGGCCACGCCGTCGGAGGGCACGCTGGCCGTGTCGCTCTCGCAGGCGCTGACCGTCGGCCCGCAGACCCGCATCGAGTTCAAGCGTTCCGATGACGGCAGCTATGTCGACGTGGAGATGCCGCGCGCCGAGTACACCGCCCTGCGCGACCAGCTGGGCCTGCGCACCGGCAGCCTGGTCTACCTCAAGCCGCGGCGCGTCACGCGCTTCCTGGCCGGCGGCCAGGGGCCGCAAACCGAGTACACCGACCCGGCCGCGATGATCTGAACGCGCCCGCCCCGCCGCGCGATGCGGCGGGTGCTGCCCTCAGGTGCGCTCAGGCCTCGACCAGTTCCTGGGTGGGCGTGCTCATGGCGCGCTCGACCACCTCGCGCGTGAGCGGCGAGGCGAAGGTCTCGATGAAGTCGTAGACGAAGGCGCGCAGGAAGGCGCCACGCCGCACCGCGAGCTTGGTGAGGTTCACCGCGAAGAGATCGCGCGCGTCGATGGCGCGCAGGTTGCGGTCACGCTCCTCGTCGAAGGCGATCGAGGCGACGATGCCCACCCCGAGCCCGAGCTCGACATAGGTCTTGATCACGTCGGCGTCCATCGCGGTGAGCACCAGGTCGAACGTCAACCCGGCCGCCTGGAAGGCCTCGTCGATGTGCAGCCGCCCGGTGTAGCCGGTGCCGTACGTGATGATCGGAAAGCGCGCAAGCCGATCGAGCGTGAGCGGCTCGCCGTCCAGCAGCGGATGGCCCGGCGGCACGATCACGCTGTGCGTCCAGCGGTAGCAGGGCAGCGTGACGAGCGAGTCGTACTGCGCGAGCGCCTCGGTCGCGATGCCGATGTCGGCCTCGCCGGACAGCAGCATCTCGGCCACCTGCTTGGGCGAGCCTTGGTGCAGGTTGAGCGTGACCTGCGGGTAGCGCTGGCGGAAATCGCGCACCGCACCGGGCAGCGCATAGCGCGCCTGCGAATGCGTGGCGGCGATCGAGAGCCGTCCGTTGGCCGCCTGGGTGAACTCCGCGCCGGCCCGGCGCAGGTTCTCCGCGTCGTGGAGCATGCGCTCGACGATGGGCACCACCACCTCGCCGACCTCGGTGAGCGACGTCAGCCGCTTGCCGGCGCGCACGAAGAGATCGACGCCCAGTTCTTCTTCCAGCTCGCGGATCTGTCGGCTGACCCCGGGCTGCGAGGTGTGGAGGACCTTGGAGACCTCGGTGAGGTTGAAGCCGCATCGCACGGCTTCGCGCACGGAGCGCAGCTGCTGGAAATTCATGTGGAAAGCGGAATGAACGGGGTCGACGCCGGTGGGCGAGTATCGGCATCTGCTTTTAGTCGAGGAACGACTGAAAAGTGCTTTTCATATCA
The DNA here is from genome assembly GCA_044507405.1 of Rubrivivax sp. Classification (GTDB taxonomy): domain Bacteria; phylum Pseudomonadota; class Gammaproteobacteria; order Burkholderiales; family Burkholderiaceae_C; genus Rhizobacter. The sequence continues at coordinate 2,359 of JBIQJS010000005.1, forward strand.
ACAAAACAACTAAGCGCGCGTCGACGGGAACCCGCAGCGCGTGCCCGGGGTCTGGCGCCAGGGTCCACCCCGCGAAACGCGCGAGGTGGGCCGCATACAATTCCACGCTTTTCACTTTGGCCGGCGCTCATGCGCATCCGCGGCCTCCAACGAGGAAACCGACGTGTTCATTTCTGAAGCATTCGCCCAGGGGCAGGCTGCCGCCCCCGAAGGTGCGTTCGGCGGCCTGGCCGGCATGCTCCCGATCATCCTGATGTTCGTGGTGCTGTATTTCGTGATGATCCGGCCGCAGATGAAGCGCCAGAAGGAGCACCGCGCCATGATCGACGCCCTGGCCAAGGGCGACGAAGTGGTGGTGGCGGGCGGCGTGCTTGGCCGCGTCTCCAAGCTGGGCGACACCTTCGTGCATGTCGAGATCGCCGACAACGTCGAGATCCAGGTCCAGCGCGCCGCCGTGGTGCAGGTGCTGCCCAAGGGCACCTTCAAGTAAACAACAGACGAGGCAAGCCGGCGCCGCCGGCCCTGTGAAAGAGCCGACGACATGAACCGCTATCCGTGGTGGAAGTACGCGATCCTGGCGATCGCCCTGCTGGCAGGCCTGATCTACACCTCGCCGAACTTTTTCGGCGAAGCCCCCGCCGTCCAGATCAGCAGCGGCAAGGCCACCCTGAAGCTCGATCCCGCGTCGACCATCGCGCGGGTCGAGCAGGTGCTGAAGGAAGCGGGCATCACGCCCACGCTCGTGCAGTACGAGGGCAACTCGGTGCGCGCGCGCTTTGCCGACGGTGATACGCAGCTCAAGGCGCGAGACGCGCTCGGCCGCGCCTTCAACCCCGATCCTGCCAACCCGAGCTACATCGTCGCGCTCAACCTCGTCTCGCGCACGCCGGCGTGGCTTTCCAAGCTGCGGCTGCTCGCCGTCGAGCCCAAGCCGATGTACCTCGGGCTCGACCTGCGCGGCGGCGTCCACTTCCTGATGCAGGTCGACATGAAGACGGCCGTCAGCAAGAAGATGGAGTCGCTGGCCGGTGACATCCGCTCGCAGCTGCGCGACAAGAACCTGCGCCATGCCGGCATTGGCCGCGACGGCAACACCGTGGACATCCGCTTCCGCGACCGTCCGACGTTCACGGCCGCCTCCGACCTGCTCTCGCAGATGGGCGACCTGCAATGGAGCGAGGCGGCCGACGGCACCGACATCAAGCTCGTCGGCAGGCTCGAGCCCGAGGCGATCCGCGCCGTGCAGGACGCGGCGCTCAAGCAGAACATCACCACGCTGCACAACCGCGTCAACGAGCTCGGCGTGGCGGAGCCCGTGATCCAGCAGCAGGGCGCCGACCGCGTCGTGATCCAGCTGCCCGGCGTGCAGGACACGGCCAAGGCCAAGGACATCATCGGCCGCACCGCCAACCTCGAGTTCCGGCTCGTCGACATGTCGGCCGAGGCCACCGCCGCCGCGGCGGGCAGCGGCCCCGTGCCCTTCGGCCGCGAGCGCTTCACGGTCGGCCGCGGTGCGCCGGTCGTGACCTACCGCGAAGCGGTCGCCACCGGCGAGATGCTGACCAACGCGCAGCCGCGACCCGACCAGAACAACCAGCCGGCGGTGTCGGTCAGCCTCGATGCCAAGGGCGGCCGCCTGATGCGCGAGATGACGCGCAACAACGTCGGCAACTACATGGCCGCCATCCTCTTCGAGAAGGGCAAGGGCGAGGTGCTGACGGTCGCGCGCATCCAGAGCGAGTTCGGCAACGACTTCCAGATCACCGGCATGGGCACCACGGAAGCCGCCAACGACCTGAGCCTGCTGCTGCGCGCCGGCTCGCTGGCCGCGCCGATGGAGATCATCGAGGAAAGCACCATCGGCCCCACGCTCGGCGCCGACAACATCGCCAAGGGCTTCAACAGCGTGCTGTACGGCTTCATCGCGATCGCGGTGTTCATGTGCCTGTACTACATGCTCTTCGGCACCTTCTCGACGCTTGCGCTCGGCTTCAACCTGCTGCTGCTGGTGGCGCTGCTGTCGATGCTGCAGGCCACGCTGACGTTGCCCGGCATCGCGGCCATCGCGCTCACGCTCGGCATGGCGATCGACGCCAACGTGCTGATCAACGAGCGGGTGCGCGAGGAGCTGCGCGCCGGCGCTGCGCCGCAGGCGGCCATCCACGCCGGATACGAGCGCGCGTGGGCGACCATCCTCGACTCCAACATCACCACGCTCATCGCCGGCATCGCGCTCTTTGCCTTTGGCTCCGGCCCGATCAAGGGCTTCGCAGTGGTGCACTGCCTGGGCATCCTCACCTCGATGTTCTCGGCCGTCGTGTTCTCGCGCGGCCTGGTGAACCTCTGGTACGGCCGCCAGAAGAAGCTCAAGAGCGTGTCCATCGGTCAGGTCTGGAAGCCCAAGGCCGCCACCGAGACGCCGGCGAACTCCTGAACGCCCTCCCACAAGTACGCAAACGGACCTGACACATGGAGTTCTTCCGCATCCAACGCGACATCCCGTTCATGCGGCATGCGCTGGTGTTCAACATCATCTCCGTGGCCACCTTCCTGCTGGCGGTGTTCTTCCTGGTCACGCGCGGACTGCACCTGTCGGTGGAATTCACCGGTGGCACGCTGATCGAGGCGCACTACACACAGGCGGCCGATGTCGCCAAGGTACGCGAGACGGTCGAAGCGCTCGGCATGGGCGAGGTGCAGGTCCAGAACTTCGGCAACACCCGCAACGTTCTGATCCGCCTGCCGGTGCGCGGCGACGGCAAGCATGGCGACGTGGTCGAGCGCGTGTTCGGCGAACTGTGCAGGGTGGAGTCGGGCACGGTCTCCCACAAGGCGGCGACGACGGACCAGGGCGAGGTGATCGACAAGGCGGTGTGTACCGCCAACGGCGCCGAGCCGGTGGTGCTCGCGCGCAGCGAATTCGTCGGGCCGCAGGTCGGGCGCGAGCTCGCGGAGGACGGCGCCAAGGCGCTCGCCTTCGTGATCATCGGCATCATGATCTACCTCGCCATCCGCTTCGAATGGAAGTTCGCGGTGGCCGCGATCGTCGCCAACCTGCACGACGTGATCATCATCCTGGGCTTCTTCGCCTTCTTCCAGTGGGAGTTCTCGCTCTCTGTGCTGGCGGCGGTGCTGGCCGTGCTGGGCTACTCGGTCAACGAATCGGTGGTGATCTTCGACCGGATCCGCGAGGCCTTCCGCAAGTACCGCAAGATGACCACCTCCGAAGTGATCGACCATGCGATCACGAGCACCATGAGCCGGACCATCATCACGCACGGCAGCACGCAGATGATGGTGCTGTCGATGCTGGTCTTCGGCGGGCCCACGCTGCACTACTTCTCGATCGCGTTGACCATCGGCATCTGCTTCGGCATCTATTCCTCGGTGTTCGTGGCGGCCGCGATCGCCATGTGGCTGGGCGTCAAGCGCGAGGATCTGGTGAAGTCCGGCCCCTCGAAGGACGCCGATCCCAACGACCCGAACGCCGGGGCGGTGGTGTAGAGTAAGGCCATCCCTGAACGAGAACACCGACCGACATTCACATGGCGACCGCCGCCGACGCGTTGGCCCTGGCCGCCCAGGCGCGACGCTCCTACGTAGAGCGCTTGTTGAGCGGTGTGCCCAGCGTGGTCCACTCGGTCGAAGAGGGTGCGCGGCTGCTGGCTGCGCAGACCGCTGAGCATGGCATCCAGTACAAGCGGCGCGATGTCGCGACCGACCTGCGCAAGGCGGCCCCCACCTGGATCAACGGCATCATCGCCTCGCTGCGTGGCGCGCTCATGAGCGGCATGGTCTCGGCTTCGCGCCCGAGCGATCTGCCGCCCCCTGGCCGCAGCGTGCCCGGCATGTCGCTGGTCGACGACGACACCATCGAAACCGAGATCCTGAGCTCACGCCTAGCGCTCGCGATGATGGACCGCGCCTCATGGGAATTCACCGACCTGCGCTCGCGCATGTCGTCGCTGGAGAAGCGCGAGGAACTCGATCCCAACGACGTGCTGCGGCCGCATGTGCTGGCACGCATCGTCACCAGCACCTGGCGTGACGCCGGACTGAGCCAGGAGGCGTGGCGCACGCTGCAGGCGGTGCTACACGAAGAGTTTGCGCACTTCGCCGAAGAGGCGTACCACGAGACCAACCGCTGGCTGATCCAGCAGCGCGTGCTGCCCGAGATCGACCTGCGTCCCTTCATCCGCCGCACCCGCAACTCGTACGGGGTGCCACTGACCGTGGGTGTGGGCACGCCCAGCGCGCCGGGGCCGGCGACGGGAGCGCCCAGCACGGGGCAGGGCCGCCTCGGTTCGGTGGGTGAAGAGACCCGCTTGATGACGCGTGCCGGCGGTTTTGCACGCGGGTCGGATCACGCCGAAGCGGTCCTCGGGCGCCTCAACCGCCTGATCGGCCGGCAGGTGCCCGATTTCGCCGGCACGGCGCAGTTGCCCCACCAGCCCTCGGCGGGGCTCAAGGCGGCGATCAGCGAGGCGCAGCAGGGCATCCAGCGGCGCCTCATCAGCACGAGTGGTGCATTGCCGGCCGAGGGCCGGCAGGCCGCGGAAGGCCCCGTCAGCACGCCTGCGCTGCTCGAAGAGCTGCACCAGCGCAAGCAGGCGCTCAAGCAGGCGGCGTCCACGCCGGTGGAGCGGGCCACGATCGAGATCGTCGCGCTGCTTTTCCAGAGCATCCTGATGGAGGAGCGCATCCCTGCGGTGGTGCGCGTGTGGTTCGCGCGCCTGCAGATGCCGGTGCTGCGCGTCGCGGTGAGCGAGCCGGACTTCTTCGCGACGGTGGACCATCCGGCGCGCCGTCTGATCGACCGCATGGGCGCCTGCGTGATGGGCTTCGACTCCACCAGCCGCGCCGTGGCCGACACGCTCGAGAAGGAAATCAAGCGTGTGGTCCAGGTGGTGGAGGCGTATCCGGACACCGGCCGCCGCGTCTTCCAGACCGTGCTCACCGAGTTCGAAAAATTCCTCGAGCACTACTTCAAGAACGAAAACGAGATGACCCGCAAGGGCGTTTCGCTGGCGCAGCAGGTGGAGCAGCGCGAGACGCTCGCGATCCAGTACACCATCGAACTGCGCAAGATGCTCAACGAGGTGCCGGTGCAGGAGGGCGTGCGCGAATTCCTCTTCCACGTCTGGGCCGACGTGATGGCAATGACCGCCGTCAAGCACGGCCCGCAGGGCAACGAGACCAAGGCCATGAAGCGTGTGGCCGCCGACCTCATCTGGTCGGCCAGCGCGAAGGTGTCGCGGGAGGAGCGAGCCGAGGTGATCCGTCGCCTGCCCCCGCTGCTCAAGACGCTGCGCGAAGGCATGGACCACGCCAACATCCCGGCCGACAAGCAGGATGAGCACATCCAGAAGCTCAACAACTCGCTGGCCGCGGCGTTCACCGCCAAGACCGCCACGATCGCGCCCGAGCGGCTGGAAGAGCTGATGGGCCGCCTCGAAACGCTGGAAGAACTGCTGCCCGACACCGACGACATCGACATCGACGAATCCATGGTGCTCGACCTTTCGGGCCATGAAAGCGCCGAACTCGAAGTCGTGGGTGAAGGGGGTTCGATGGCCACGCCGGCCATGCTCGCCTGGGCCAAGGAACTGCAGGTGGGCGGCTGGTACATGCTCGACTACCGTGGCCGCAACGAAGCCGTGCAACTCGTCTGGCAAGGCATGCGCCGGCAGTTGACGCTCTTTGTCTCGCCGCACGGCCGCGGCATCCTGTTCCAGTTGAACCGCCTGGCGGCCTTCCTGCAGGCCGGGCTGCTCGTGCCGGCGCAGGATGAGTCGCTGACCGTGCGTGCGACGCGCAGTGCGCTGGCCAAGCTCGATGTGGATCCGAGCCGCCTGCTGAACTGAAACACTGCCACTCCAAAAAGCAAAGCCGCCCCAGGGCGGCTTGGTCGTGATCCGGCGCTGTTCAGTGGATGAGCCGGTCTTCCTCGGCGACGAAGAGTTCGTCCAGGATCAGCGCGTCCGGCTCTTCGCCCAGGCTCCAGAAGACCATCAGCACGATGATCTTGAGGTCTTCGAGGTCGACGGGTCCACCCGGGATGGCCGTCGCGCGATCGATCACCATCTCCCGCATCGAGGGCGGCAGCACGCCGGCCGATTCCAGGAAGCTCACGAAGCCGATCGAGTGTTCGCCGAGATGCTCTTGCTCGGCGATCGAATAGACACGCAGGCTGTCGGCGCGTTGCTCGCCGGTGTAGGACTCGGCGGCGGTCGCCAGTCCGTCCAGCCAGGTGAGGGCTTCTTCGATCTCGTCCGATTCGAAGCCCACCGCCGAAAGCTTGCGTGTCAGCTGGGCATGATCGGGACAGGCATCCGGCCGCCAGTAGTTTTCGTACAGGTAGACGAGCACGTCGAACATGAATTCACTATACCCCAGCGTGCTTGTCCGGGAAGCGGAATAAATGCACTGCTGCCAGCAAGGGGTTGCCCTCGGTCAGCCGGTGCTCACACGCTGGAAAAGCTGGCCCGGCAGACGCGCCACGATGCCCAGGAGTTCGAGTTCGAGCAGCCTCGCGTTCAACTCGGGTGCCGGCCAGCCGGTGCGCGCCACCAGGGCGTCAAGACCGACTGGGTCGTGGCCCAGGGCGGTGATCAAGGGGTCCTCGTCGGCCGTGCTATGAGGAGCCGTTTCCGCCGCCGGCTCTGCGGGGCGGCGACAGGCGTGGGTCGGCAATGCATTCAACACGTCCTCTGCGCTCTCGACCAGCTGAGCGCCCTGCTTGATCAGCGCATGACATCCCCGCGATTGCGGCGAGTGGATCGAGCCCGGGATCGCGAAGACTTCGCGGCCGGCTTCGTTGGCCATGCGCGCGGTGATCAGCGAGCCGGATTGCAGCGCGGCCTCGACCACCAACGTGCCGACGGTGAGTCCGGCGATGATGCGGTTGCGCTGAGGGAAGTTCTGCGCGAGCGGCGGGGTGCCGATCGCGTACTCGCTGACGATGGCGCCCTGCTCGGCGATCCGGCGAGCGAGTTCCAGGTGCCGGCGCGGGTACACCCGGTCGAGACCGGTGCCCACCACCGCGATGGTGCGGCCGGCGCCGGCCAGCCCTCCCTCATGGGCGGCGCCGTCCACGCCAAGCGCCATGCCGGAGACGATGGTCCAGCCCGCCCGGCTCAGGTGCGTGGCGAATGCCAGGGCGTTCTCGCGGCCCTGCGGGGTCGGATTGCGGCTGCCGACCATGCCGATGCCTGGTGCGCTGAGCAGGGCGGCATCGCCCTGCACATAGAGCAGCAAAGGCGGGTCGGCGGTTTGCAGCAGGAGCTCGGGATAGGCGGGGTCGCCCAGTGCCAGGACGTGCCGCGGGCCGGTGCTGTCGTCCGCGAGCCAGCGCAAGGTGGCGGACAGGCGCTCGTCGTAGCGGTCGGGCACTGCGTCCAGCGATTTGGCGGTGGACGCCGGGACGACTTCGCGGCGAGCCTGCTCAGGCGCACGGAGCACGGCATCGGGCGAGCCAAAGGCCGCCAGCAGCCGGCGCGCCGATTCTCGACCGACCTCAGGCGTTTCGAGGAGCCGCAGCCAGGCGGCGACTTCGTCCTGTTCCATCACGGGCGCCCGGGGCAGCCGCGTGCCGAGCCGGCGTTCAGGGCTGGGTGAAGCGGTCGCCTCGCGTCACCGGGTCCTTGACCGACAGGATCAAGGCATAGGACATGCGGCTGAACACGCGGAAGACGAAGAGGTAGCCGTGGCGCTCGTCTGGCAGCTTGATGCGCGTGCCGCCGTCGGTGGTGTCCTTGATGTGCGAGCCATCGCGCCACAGCGCAAGCACGTGGCCGCTCTCCAGGCCGTCCTGGCTGCCCTTGTTGAGTGCAACGATGTGATTCTGGCCGGCGTTCACGCCTTCGCCGTAGATCGAGACGATCCGGCCGGCGATCGGCTGCTGAGGGGCACGCGGCGCGTAGTTGAGGAACTCGCGCGGCGGCACGGGCGCGAGCTTGTCGCCCACCCGCATTTCCTGGCGCACCGTGGCCACGGTGAAGGTGTCGGGCACGATCTCGCCGTTCGTGCTGGAGCCCTTGCGGGTGAATTCGGCGGTGCCGAGGTAGTGCGCTTCGTAGCCGAGGATCTCGTTGGTGGTCGGGTCCTTCAGCGGACGCGGCTCGCGGAAGACGCGGAAGTTGCGCGCATTGCCCAGTTCGCCGCGCACGTACGCCGTGTCGCCGCGCGACAGCAGCACGCGGCCTTCCTGCGTGCCGACGATGCGCGGCGAGGCGGCCAGCTGGTTGGTGTCGAAGATGACCGCTTCGTTGAGGAAGGGCTCGATCAGGTGCACCGGGATCGACGGGATGCCGTCACGGCCGAGGTCGCTGCTGCGCACGCGCGGCGAGAGCCGGACGGTGCCGTCGGGTCCGACCTGGCCGACACGCAGCATCGCGCGGCCATCGACCTTGATGAGCGAGAGGACCTGCCCGGGAAAGATCAGGTGGGGGTTGCGGATCTGGTCCATGTTCATGCCCCAGAGCTCGGGCCAGCGCCACGGGCTCCTGAGGTACATGCGGGAGATGTCCCAGAGCGTGTCGCCCGACTTGACGGTGTAGACGTCGGGGGCGTTGTCGGCCAGTTCGGAGAGCGGCACGCCGGCCTGGGCGACCTGCTGGGCCGTGCTGCGCTGCTGGCTGGTGATCGGGAAGTTGGGTTCGGCCGCCCAAGCGGAGCCGACTCCGACGCCGAGCGCCACGGTGATCGCAGAAGCCCGGAAGTAGGCCAGGGCAGGACGGGTGCTTCGGGTCATGAACGTAAGTCTCCGGGGCGCGTCAGACAGCACAATGCTGGGCTGTGCGGTTACTGAGCCGAGAGCGGCAAGGTGCCCGCGCTTCGGCGAAAATCTTCATTCAGTTTCGCAGATTCTGCCCGTAAACCCTTGATATCGCAACGAAAGTCACCCGCCGATACCTTTGTTGTGCTGCCTGTCACGATGGCTGACGTTGCTCGTCACCCACAGCGCCTGGCTGCACCCGGGTCGTCCCTTGGTTGCCCTTGATTGCCGTCCACCGCCATGTCCAAGCTCGACATCCTTCGCTACCCCGACCCGCGCCTGCACACGGTCGCCCAACCCGTGGCCGTGGTCGATGACCGCATCCGCACGCTGGTCGACGACATGCTGGAAACCATGTACGCCGCCGAGGGCGTCGGCTTGGCGGCGACCCAGGTCGACGTGCACGAGCGCGTCATCGTGATCGACACCTCCGAGGGCCGTGACGAGCCCCGCGTGCTCATCAATCCCGAGTTGCTGCAGCGCAGCGAGGAAATGACGGTGGGTGACGAAGGTTGTCTGTCGGTGCCGACCATTTATGACAAGGTGCCGCGCCACGCCCGCGTGAGGGTGCGCGCGCTCGACCGCGACGGCGAGGCTTACGAATTCGATGCCGACGGTTTGCTCTCGGTGTGCGTCCAGCACGAGATGGATCACCTGATGGGCAAGGTGTTCGTCGAGTACCTGAGCCCGCTCAAGCGCGACCGCATCAAGACCAAGATGCTCAAGAAGGCGCGGGAAGAGCAGCGCCCATGAGGGTCGCCTTCGCAGGCACCCCCGAATTCGCTGCCGTGGCGCTGGAGCGCCTGCACGCGGCGGGCCACGAGATGGCGCTGGTGCTGACCCAGCCGGACCGTCCGGCCGGCCGGGGCTTGAAGCTCACGCCGTCGCCGGTCAAGGCCGGTGCCATGGCGCACGGCATCGCGGTCGAACAGCCCCGCAGCCTGCGTTTGGACGGCAAGTACCCCGACGAAGCCGCTCGGGCACGTGCCGCGCTCGAAGCCGCCCGCCCCGAGGTGATGGTGGTGGCGGCCTACGGGCTCATCCTGCCGCAGTGGGTGCTGGACCTGCCCGCGCGCGGCTGCCTGAACATCCACGCCTCGCTGCTGCCGCGCTGGCGCGGCGCGGCGCCCATCCACCGTGCGATCGAGGCGGGGGACGCGCGCACCGGCATCACCATCATGCAGATGGACGCCGGGCTCGACACCGGCGACATGCTGCTGGTGGAAGCGATCGACATCGCTCCCGACGACACCACCGCGCGCCTGCACGACCGCCTCGCCGAACTCGGCGGCCGGCTGATCGTGGAAGCGCTCGAACAGGCCGGCCGCGATGCGCTCGTCCGCACGCCCCAGCCGTCCGACGGCGTGACCTATGCGCACAAGATCGACAAGGCGGAAGCGTCGATCGACTGGACGCTGCCGGCCGAGGTGATCGAACGCCGCATTCGCGCCTTCGACCCCTTCCCGGGTGCGAGCACCATGCTGGCGGGCGAGGCGCTCAAGCTGTGGCGCGCCAAGGTGGCCCAAGGCGCCGGCAACCCGGGTTCGGTGTTGGCGGTCACTGACGAGCACGTGACCATTGCGTGCGGCACCGGCGCGCTCCAGGTGACCGAATGGCAGCGCCCTGGCGGCAAGCGGCTGTCGGCGCGACAGTTCCTTCAGGCCCATCCGATGCACCCCGGCCTGCGCCTGGGACCTGTCCATTGAACTTTGCCGCGCCGGCCGCACCTCAGGGGCTGGACGATTTCCCCTCACGGAGACACCTGACATGTTCAATCTGTTGAAGACGGCTGTCCTGATGGCCGCCATCACGGCGCTCTTCATGGCCATCGGTGCCATGGTCGGTGGGCGCGCCGGGATGATGTTCGCGCTGATCCTGGCGCTGGGCATGAACTTCTTCAGCTACTGGTTCTCGGACAAGCTCGTCCTGCGCATGTACAACGCCCGCGAGGTGGACGAAACCACCGCGCCGGCCTTCTACCGCATGGTCCGCGAACTGGCCGAGCGGGCCCAGCTGCCGATGCCGCGCGTGTACCTCATCCAGGAGGACGCGCCCAACGCCTTCGCCACCGGCCGCAACCCGCAGAACGCCGCGGTCGCTGCCACCACCGGCATCCTGCGGGTGCTGTCCGAACGGGAGTTGCGCGGCGTGATGGCGCACGAACTCGCGCACGTGAAGCACCGCGACATCCTCATCAGCACCATCAGCGCCACCATGGCGGGCGCGATCTCGATGCTGGCCAACTTCGCGATGTTCTTCGGGGGCCGGGACAGCGAAGGCCGACCGCAGAACCCGATCGTGGGCCTGGCGGTGATGATCCTCGCGCCACTGGCGGCGAGCCTGATCCAGATGGCGATCAGCCGGGCGCGCGAGTTCGAAGCCGACCGCGGTGGCGCCGAGATCTCCGGCGACCCGGCGGCGCTCGCGAGCGCGCTGCAGAAGATCCAGCGCTACGCGCAGGGCCTGCCGATGGAGGCGGCCGAGCGCCATCCCGAGACGGCGCAGATGATGATCATGAACCCGCTCTCGGGCGGCGGCCTGCGCGGTCTCTTCTCCACCCACCCCTCGACCGAGGAGCGGGTGCAGCGCCTGCTCGCCATGGTCTGACGGGAGTGAAAAGCGGGGTTTAGGCCCCGCTTTTGCGCTCAAGGCGCGCGCGTCGCCTGCCGACAATCGGATCAGGACTCTCCTTTCCCGATCCCTGCCATGCGACGCCTCCCCCTCGTCTCCCTCCTGCTCACGGCCGCGGCGCTGGCCGGCTGCGACGTGCTGGGCGGTGATGCCGCCGAGAAGCTCGCGGCCGCCAAGGAAGCCGAGGGCCGTGCCATTGGCGGCGCCTGCCGCCATGCCGGCCGCGCCATCGAAGACTGCTACGCGCTCAACAAGAAGGCCGACAAGGCCTCCGTGTTCGCCGGCTGGCGCGACATGAACGACTACATGCGCGAGAACAAGATCGAGGCCGTCGCGCCGCAACTGGGCGCGCGCGTGCGCACCGAAACCCGGAGCGAAAGCCGCAGCGCGGAGCCGCGACCCGAGCCGGTGCCCGAGGCGCTGGCGGCCGAGACCGCCTTGCCCGAGAAGAAGATCGTCAAGCCGCTGCGTCCGAAGGCGCAGGAATACTGAGCCTTTGCCAAGGCCCCGCACGCCGCGACCGGCGGGCTGGGACAATCCCCGCATGCCTTCCCTGAGCCAGACGCTGCGCCATCCCCAGTTCCGCGCGGGGGCGCGCGAGATGAGTGCCGTGAGCCTGGGCATCGCGGCCTGGGGCCTGGTGACCGGCGTGGCGATGGTCAAGGGCGGGCTCTCGATCCCGCTGGCGCTGCTGATGACCTTCGTGGTCTACGCCGGCAGCGCGCAGCTCGCGGCCCTGCCGCTGATGACGGTGGGCACGCCGGTCTGGGTGATCTGGGCCACGGCCCTGTGCATCAACCTGCGCTTCGTGATCTTCAGCGCGCAATGGCGGCCCTACTTCATGCGCTACCGCCTGCGCGACCGCCTGCTGTTCGGCTACGTGAGCGGCGACCTCACCTACGTGCTCTTCATGAAGCGCTTTCCCGAGGCGCGCGACGGCGAAGGCCAGATCGAATACTTCGCCGGTGCCTCGGCCGCCAACTGGGTGAGCTGGCAGGTGCCGGCGGTGGCGGGCATCCTGCTGGCCGACGTCATTCCCACGCAATGGGGCCTGGGCTTCGCCGGCGTGCTGGCCCTGCTCGGCCTCACCTATTCGCTGCTGACCGATCGCGCCACGCTGCTCGCCGCCGCGGTGGCGGGCGCGGCGGCGGTGGCTGCGTTCGCATTGCCGATGCGGCTGCACATCGTGGTCGCGATCGCCGCGGCCGTGTGCATCGGGCTCATGATCGACGGCAGCGGCAGTGCGGGCCGCCGCCTGCGCGCCGCGCTCCAAGGGAGGGCGCCCGCATGAGCGACGGCTATGCACTCCTGACCATCGCCGGGCTCACCGTCATCACGGTGCTCACGCGCGGCTTCTTCCTCATCTCCGAGCGTGAGCTCGTGCTGCCCGACTGGGTGCAGCGCGGCCTGCGCTATGCGCCGCTGGCAGCCCTCGCGGCGGTGGTCGTGCCCGAGGTCGTGATGACCGACGGCATGCTCATCCACACCTGGAAGGACGCACGCCTCTACGCGGCTGCCGCCGCCACGGCGTACTTCTTCTGGCGCCGCGGCATCCTCGGCACCATCGTCACCGGCATGGTGGTGCTGATGCCCTTGAAGCTCGGTCTGGGCTGGTGATCCGGCCTGCTTTCATGGTGTCCAATAGCGGGCTGCGAATCACAACATCACGTCCCGCCCCACCATGAAAGTTCTCCGCTTCGAAGACCTGGCAGCCCAGGGCAAGGCCCAGGGCCAACGCGTGTTCATCCGTGCCGACCTCAACGTCCCGCAGGACGACGCCGGCAACATCACCGAAGACACCCGCATCCGCGCCTCCATCCCGTGCATCGAGATGGCGCTCAAGGCCGGCGCTGCGGTGATGGTCACCTCGCACCTGGGCCGCCCGACCGAAGGCGAGTTCAAGCCTGAGGATTCGCTGGCACCGGTCGCCAAGCGCATGGGCGAACTCATGGGCCGTGAGATCAAGGTCGTGCCGAACTGGGTCGACGGCGTGCAGGTCGCACCGGGCGAGCTCGTCATGCTGGAGAACTGCCGGCTCAACAAGGGCGAGAAGAAGAACAACGAGGAGCTTGCGAAGAAGATGGCGGCGCTGTGCGACATCTTCGTGCACGACGCCTTCGGCACCGCGCACCGCGCCGAGGCCTCGACCTACGGCATCGCGCAGTTCGCCCAGATCGCCTGCGCCGGCCCGCTGCTCGCCGCCGAAATCGACGCCATCTCGAAGGCGCTCGCCAACCCGAAGCGCCCGCTCGTGGCCATCGTCGCGGGCAGCAAGGTCAGCACCAAGCTCACCATCCTGCAGGCGCTCGCGAAAAACGTCGACCAGCTCATCGTCGGCGGCGGCATCGCCAACACCTTCCTGCTCGCGGCCGGCCTGCCCATCGGCAAGTCGCTGGCGGAAGCCGATCTCGTGAACGAAGCCAAGGCCGTGATCGAGGCGATGAAGGCGCGCGGCGCCGAAGTGCCGATCCCGGTCGACGTGGTCACGGCCAAGGCCTTCGCCGCCGATGCACCCGCGACCGTCAAGGCCGCGGCGGAGGTGGCCGACGACGACCTGATCCTCGACATCGGCCCCCAGACCGCCGCGCAGCTCGCCGAGCAGCTCAAGAACGCGGGCACCATCGTCTGGAACGGGCCGGTCGGCGTGTTCGAGTTCGACGCCTTCGCCCACGGCACCGAGACGCTCGCGCGCGCCATCGCCGAGTCGAGCGCGTTCAGCATCGCCGGCGGCGGCGACACGCTCGCGGCCATCGCCAAGTACGGCATCGAGAAGGACGTGGGCTACATCTCCACCGGCGGTGGCGCCTTCCTCGAGGTGCTGGAAGGCAAGACGCTGCCGGCCTTCGAGATCCTGCAGAAACGCGCCGCCTGATCCACACCCCGAACACGTCGAAGAGGAACCGCATGCCCGCCACCAAGATCGTCGCCACCCTCGGCCCCGCGTCCAGCTCACCCGAGGTGCTGGCGCGCATGATCCGGGCGGGGGTCGACGTGGTGCGGCTCAACTTCTCGCACGGCACCGCGCAGGATCACATCGACCGCGCAAAGCTCGTGCGTGAAGCGGCGAAGGAGGTGGGCCGGGAGGTCGCGATCATGGCCGACCTGCAGGGGCCCAAGATCCGCGTCGGCAAGTTCGAAGGCGGCAAGACCCTGCTGGAGGCCGGCCAGAAGTTCGTGCTCGACGCCGGTACCAAGGAGCTCGGCAACAACGATCGCGTGGGCCTGGACTACAAGGAGCTGCCGCGCGACGTGCGTCCCGGCGACACGTTGCTGCTCAACGACGGGCTGCTGCGGCTCACCGTCGATGCGGTGAAGGGCGAGCAGGTGCACACCACCGTCGTGATCGGCGGCGAGCTCTCCAACAACAAGGGCATCAACAAGGCGGGTGGCGGCCTCACCGCGCCCGCGCTAACCGCCAAGGACATGGAAGACATCCGCACCGCGATGAGCTTCCAGTGCGAATACCTGGCGGTGAGCTTTCCGAAAAGCGCGACCGACATGGAGATGGCGCGCCAGCTCGCCAACGTGGCCGGCGAGCCTTACCGCCACAAGCCGGCGCTGATCGCCAAGATCGAACGCAGCGAGGCGATCACGGTGCTCGAGGCCATCATCAAGGCCAGCGACGGCATCATGGTGGCGCGCGGCGACCTGGCGGTGGAAGTCGGCAACGCGGCGGTGCCCGCGCTGCAGAAACGCATGATCAAGATGGCGCGCGAACTCGACCGCGTGGTCATCACCGCCACGCAGATGATGGAGTCCATGATCGTGAACCCGGTGCCCACGCGTGCCGAGGTGAGCGACGTGGCCAACGCCGTGCTCGACGGCACCGACGCCGTGATGCTCAGCGCCGAGACGGCCGCCGGCAAGTACCCGGTCGAGACCGTCGAGATGATGGCCAGCATCTGCGCCGAGGCCGAGAGCGCCGAGGAGATCTCGCTCGATGCGAGCTTCACCGACAAGCGCTTCGGCCGCATCGACCAGTCGATCGCGATGGGCGCGCTCTTCACCGCCTTCCACCTGGGCTGCAAGGCCATCGTCGCGCTCACGGAGTCGGGCTCGACGGCGCTCTGGATGAGCCGCCACAAGATCCACGTCCCGATCTTCGGGCTGACCTCGCAGCTTGCGAGCCAGCGCCGCATGTGCCTCTACCGCAACGTGCACCCGCTGCTCATGCCGAGCTACGGCGACCGCGACGAGGCGCTCAAGCACGCCGAAGGCCTGCTCGTCGAGGCCGGCGTGCTCAAGCCCGGCGACACCTACGCCATCACCTGCGGCGAGCCCATGGGCTATCCCGGCGGGACCAACATGCTGAAGGTCTGCCTGGTGGGTTGACGACTGCGGCCGCCGGCGTATGGGCCGGGCGCCGGGCCGTCAGTCAAAGCGCAGCGAGATCCCGGTGAGGAACTGCACGTCGTAGTTCTTGAGGTCGCGCCCCGGATCGCTGGTGTAGCGGTAGAGCAGGCCGGTGGTGAGCTGCCACGACTGCGTCATCGCCACCGACAGCCCGGTGTCGAACACCGCGCGATATTCGCCGCGGTTGCGCAGGTCGGGATAGAACTCGAACTTCTGCTTGAACGTGGTGCTCGGCGTGAGCTTGTGGTTCGAGGTCTCGCTGATGAGGCCTTCGGTGCGGCCGTAGCGCATGCGCATCTCGTCGTTCACCTCGGTGGCCTCCACGTAGCGGTCCTCGGTGTAGCCGACGCCGGCGAAGACGTCCCAGGTGTTGGCATCGTTGCGCACCAGATGGCGGCCGAGGCCGCCGTAGGCCGAGACCCGCGAGGTGATGTTGGCCGGCCGGTCGCGCAGGTAGTCGAGCTTGGCGACGGTGAAGTAGTCGTTGTTGATCAGGTCCTGGTCGTACTGCGTGCCGAGCGCGAGGCTCGCCGCGGTGGTCTCTTCGTCGTCGCGGGCGTAGAACATGCGACCGAGCATCAGCCACTTGCTGTGGTCGGTCAGCTTGACCGCCTCGCCGGTGACGGTGACGGTCGTGGCACGGGTATTGCCGCCACTGACGCTGGACGACACGCCCCACAGCGAGCGCAGCACCCCATCGGGTTTCATGGTGACCTGGGCCGGGGCGACGGTGGGCAACGCGACGGCGGCGAGGAGAGCGAATCTGGAAATGTTCTTCATGGCGACGAGCGACCTTATCGCGAGGTGATGGTTCCCCGACCCGAGGCCACAATCCGCCCATGGACACCGCCACCACGCTGGACGACATACGCGCCGCCGCCGAGCGGCTGCGCGGCCAGGTGCTCGAAACACCCTGCCTGCCTTCGCGCACCCTGAGCGAGCTCGTGGGCTGCGAGCTCTACCTCAAGTTCGAGAACCTGCAGTTCACCGCGTCGTTCAAGGAGCGCGGCGCCTTCAACAAGATCGCGCAGTTGAGCGACGACGAGCGCGCCCGCGGCGTGCTCGCGGTCTCTGCCGGCAACCACGCGCAGGGCGTGGCGTATCACGCGCAGCGCCTCGGCCTGCCCGCCACCATCGTGATGCCGCGCTTCGCGACGCCGGTGAAGGTCGCCAATACGCGCCGCTTCGGTGCCGAGGTGGTGCTGCACGGCGACACCTTCGACGATGCGCGCTCGCACGGCCTGCAGCTCGCGCAGGAACGTGGGCTCACGCTCATCCATCCCTTCGACGACCTCGCGGTGATCGCCGGGCAGGGCACGGTCGCGCTGGAGATGCTTGCGCAGCAGCCGGCGATCGACACGCTGGTGGTCGCGATCGGCGGCGGCGGCCTCATCGGGGGCATGGCGACGGCGGCGCGCAGCCTGCGGCCCGGGATGCAGGTCTACGGGGTGCAGACCGAGCGCTTCCCGGCCGCCTGGAACCTGAAGCATGGCGGCGGCCGCGAGGTGCAGCAGGCGACCATCGCCGATGGCATCGCGGTCAAGGCGCCGGGGGCGCTGACGGCGCCCCTCATCGAGCGCCATGTGGACGACGTGCTGCTCGTCGACGAGGGCGACATCGAGCAGGCCATCGTGCTGCTGCTGGAGATCGAGAAGACGGTGGTGGAAGGCGCCGGCGCCGTGGGCCTGGCCGCGCTCATGAAGCACCGCGCACGCTTCGAGGGCCGCAAGGTCGGCCTGGTGCTGTGCGGCGGCAACATCGAGCCGCTGGTGCTGGCCGAGATCATCGAACGCGGCATGGTGAAGGCGGGGCGCCTCGCGCGGCTGCGCCTGGACATCCGCGACGTGCCGGGCGCCTTGGCCGACGTGTGCCTGCTGCTCGGCAAGCTCGGCGCCAACATCGACGAGGTGCAGCACCAGCGTGCGTTCAGCCCGGCGTCGGTCGAGCGGGTGCAGATCGAGGTGGTGGTCCACACCCGCGGCGTGGAGCACATCGCCGAGATCCTCTCGGCGATGCGGGCGATGGGCTACCGCGCCGAGCGGATCGGGTGACGTGAGCCCACGGCTGGCGAGGTCGCCAGTCGATCCGCCGAGGGGATGCGGGCGTCAGCGCACGGCGCGCACGCCCGCGACCAGCGCCGCCACGGCGGGCGACATGTTGGTCGGCACGATCTCCACGCCGTCGAGCGCAAGCACGCGGAAGAGCTCGTCGGCGAAGCTGTGGCCGATGTTCGTGACGCCGCCGAAATCCATCTCCGCGCGGCGGAACTGCTGCAGCCGTGCCGCCACGCGCCGAGCCTGCGCGCGCGAGTCCAGGCCGGCGAGCGGCGTGGCGAGCAGGCGCAGCGGCACCGTGGTGCGCTCGAAGGCATAGCCGATGCCGTCGAGGCTCGCGGCCTGCAGCACGGCCTCGAGCGTGCGGGGGGTGTCGAGCGCGATCGCCGCATAGGCCGAAGTGCCGCGGCGCTGGAGCGCGCGGCCCGGGTGCCAGCCGCCATCCCACGAGCGGTGCTGGAAGGCGGTCTCGTTGGCGTGCAGGTCGAAGACGTCGGCCAGGCGCGAACTGAAATACAGGCCGCGGCCGGCATGGCGGTCGGGCTGGCTGGTCAGCTTGCCCTTGCTCACTTCGAGCATGGCCAGCGCTGGGTCGTCGAGCGAGAACGATTGGGCCAGCCGGTCGAAGAGGCCGCAGCCGTCGTCGGAGACCAGCAGCTGCACATGGCTGGGGGTCTGGCGCAGCGAGACGGCGACGGTCGTGCCGCCGCTGTGGTCGATGGCGTTGTTGAGCAGCTCGCCGAAGATGTGCTGCGTGATGCGGCGCACCTCGGGCGGCAGGTCGAAGCAGGGCGCGAAGTCGCGCGACCAGGGCAGGTCTTCCTGCAGGCCGTCGAGGGCGTAGCGGCGGACCACCTGGCGCAGCAGCCCCGGTCGGTGGCGCGGCTTGCGTGGTGTGCCCTCGCGCCGCAGCCAGCCGAGCTCGGTGAGGCGGGCGAGCGCCTTGCGCGCGGTGCTGCGGCTCACGCCGGCACGATCGGCCAGGTGCGAGGCGAGGTCGTCCGGGTGCTGCAGGGCCGTGGCTGTGATGTGCAGCGTCAGGGCGTGGAGATCGAGGCGTGCCATGGGCGTGCTCCCCTCAGGTGCGGGCGATCAGTGTCGGCAACCCGGCGCGACCGGTGACGCGCAAAAAGCGCCGGCTTCACCCGGCAATTCCGCGCCCCTCGTCCGAGGGAGACGGCTTTCGGTGGAGGGTTTTCACCGAGGGGTGGCCGCTACAATCCCCGGGTTTCGCGGCGGTCACGCCACCGTCGCGCGTGGCAGGCGCGCTGCCTGCCCGGATGCAGGTTCATCACTTCGGGACAACGACCATGCCACTCGTTTCAATGCGCCAGCTGCTGGACCATGCCGCCGAAAACGGCTACGGCATCCCGGCTTTCAACGTCAACAACCTCGAACAGGTGCAGGCCGTGATGGCTGCCGCCGACGAGACCGGTGCTCCGGTCATCCTGCAGGCGAGCGCGGGCGCCCGCAAGTACGCCGGCGAGCCCTTCATCAAGCACCTGATCCAGGCGGCCACCGAGGCCTACCCGCACATCCCGCTCGTGATGCACCAGGACCACGGCACCACCCCCGCGGTCTGTGAAGGCGCCATCAAGCTCGGCTTCGGCTCGGTGATGATGGACGGCTCGCTGCGCGAGGACGGCAAGACGCCGGCGTCCTTCGACTACAACGTCGACGTCACCCGCCGCGTCGTGCAGATGGCCCACAAGGTGGGCGTGACCGTCGAGGGCGAGCTCGGCTGCCTGGGCAACCTGGAGACGGGGGAGGCCGGCGAGGAAGACGGCATCGGCGCCGAAGGCAAGCTGGACCACAGCCAGATGCTGACCGACCCCGAAGAGGCGGCCGTCTTCGTGCGCGAGACGCAGCTCGATGCGCTCGCGATCGCCATCGGCACCAGCCATGGCGCCTACAAGTTCTCGCGCAAGCCCACCGGCGACATCCTCGCGATCTCGCGCGTGAAGGAGATCCACAAGCGCATTCCCAACACCCACCTCGTGATGCACGGCTCCTCGTCGGTGCCGCCCGAACTGCTGGCCATCATCAACCAGTACGGCGGCAAGATGAAGGAAACCTACGGCGTGCCGATCGAGGAGATCCAGGAAGCGATCAAGCACGGCGTGCGCAAGATCAACATCGACACCGACATCCGCCTCGCGATGACCGGTGCGGTGCGCAAGTTCATGGCCGAGAACCCCGACAAGTTCGACGCGCGTGAATGGCTCAAGCCCGCCCGCGAAGCCGCCCGGGAAGTCTGCAAGGCGCGCTACCTGCAGTTCGGCTGCGAAGGCCAGGGCGCCAAGATCAAGCCGCAGAGCCTGGACGAGATCGCGCAGCGCTACGCGAAGGGCGAACTGGCGCAGACCGTCGTCTGATGGTGCAGGCCCTGCTCACGTCGACGCTCACCTCGCTGCCGCTGCTCGCGCGCGGCAAGGTGCGCGACAACTACGCCGTCGGCGACGACCGCATCCTGATGGTCGCGAGCGACCGCCTGAGCGCCTTCGACGTGGTGATGGGCGAGCCCATTCCCGGCAAGGGCGAGCTGCTCACGCAGATGGCGCTGTTCTGGTTCGCGCGGCTGCAGCACCTCGTGCCCAACCACCTGACGGGCGACGACCCGGCGAGCGTGGTGCTGCCCGGGGAGCGCGACCAGGTGCGCGGCCGCTCGATGCTCGTCAAGCGGCTGAAGCCCCTGCCGGTCGAGGCGGTGGTGCGCGGCTACCTCGCCGGCAGCGGCTGGAAGGAATACCAGGACAGCCGCTCGGTGTGCGGCGTGGCGCTGCCAGGCGGCATGCGCAACGCGCAGAAGCTGCCGCAGCCCATCTTCACGCCGGCCACCAAGGCCGAGGCGGGCGACCACGACGAGAACATCAGCTTCGAGCGCATGTGCGGCATCGTCGGCGCCGAACTCGCGGCGAAGGTGCGCGAGGTGTCGATCCGGCTGTACGAGACGGCCGCGGCCATGGCCCTGGCCAAGGGCATCATCATCGCCGACACCAAGTTCGAGTTCGGCCTCGACGCCGACGGCACGCTGACGCTGATGGACGAGGTGCTCACGCCCGATTCCTCGCGCTTCTGGCCGGTGGAGGGCTACGACGCCGCGCTGGCCGAAGGCCGCAACCCGCCGAGCTACGACAAGCAGTTCGTGCGCGACTGGCTGGAGCAGGCCCGCGTGAACGGCGTACCGTGGAACAAGAAGGCGCCGGCGCCCAGCCTGCCCGAAGAGGTCATCGCGAAGACCGCCGACAAGTACCGCGAGGCCTTGCAGCGCCTCACGGGTTGAAGCGGATGACGTCGCGCCTTCTGAGCCACCTGGATGCGGCCATCACGGCCGCGGCCCTGCCCTCCGAGGCCGATTCGCTGCGGGCCGAGCGTGCGAGCCTGCTTGCACGCCACGGCCAGCTCGACGAGGCGCGCACCGCCATCGCGGCCTTGCAGGCGCGCTATTCGCTGAACCCGCATCCGCGCGTCAACGCGTGGATCAGCCTGGCCGAGGGCCTGACAGGTTATTTCAGCGACCTCGGCGCTGCGGCGCACGACAAGATCCGCCGCGCCTACGCCGTGAGCGCCGCCTCGCGCGACCGCCGCCTCAACGCGCTGGCCGCCGCATGGCTTGCGCACATGGACTACACGGCCTACGACTTCAACGCCATGGGACGGCACGTCGCCGAGGCGCTGCAGCTGGCCGATGCCCAGCACCACAGCGCGCGTGCCCGCGCCTGCCTCGTGGTGGCGCTTGCCTACCACTTCGGCGGCCGCTTCGACGCTGCCCAGCCGTGGTATGCCAAGGCCCGCCTGCATGCGAGCGACGAGGGTGACGAGGCCATGCTGAGCGCCATCATGTACAACATGGCGGGACTGCTGGCCGATCAATCGCGCCACGCGGCCATGACCGGTGTGCACGACAGCGCCATGCTGCGCCGCGCCGAGCTGAGCCTGCAGTCGGCCACCAACCTCGACGCGCTGGTCGGCATCGCGTCCCTCGATGCGCTCGTGCCGCTGCACCAGGCACGGGTGTGCACGCTGCAGGGGCAATGGGCCGAGGCGATCCGGCTCTACGAGGCACATTTCAGCGATGGCTTGCTGCAGGGGCTGGACCGCATGCGCGCCTCGCTGGGCGCCGACCTCGCGTGGTGCCGCCTGCAGGCCGGCCAGCGCGAGCAGGCGGCCAGGGATGCACGCGCTGCGCAGGTGGCCGTGGCCCACGACCGCGATGCCGACGACCGCGCCGCCGCCCATCACCGGCTGGCGCAGGTGTTCGAGGCCCTGGGTCAGGACGACGACGCCGCGCGCCACCGCGAGCAGGCCGCGGCCGACTGGCAGGTGCATGCACTGGAGCAGGCCGCGTCCATCGCGGCCATCGAGAAGGCCGTCGCCTCGATCTGAAGCGTTCGTCTGCGGCTGGCGCGCGACCGCGGGCGACCGTCAGGTCAGAAGAGCGCCATGCTGAGCTTGCGGCGGTACTGGTCCACGACCGGGTTCGCAGGCGCCGCACTGAT
This sequence comes from Rubrivivax sp., assembly GCA_044507405.1. Taxonomy (GTDB): domain Bacteria; phylum Pseudomonadota; class Gammaproteobacteria; order Burkholderiales; family Burkholderiaceae_C; genus Rhizobacter. The sequence continues at coordinate 24,672 of JBIQJS010000005.1, forward strand.
CTTGCCGGCCACCTCCAGCGTGCTCGTGGGTGCGGCCGCAGCCTCGGCCTTGGCGGCCGGCTTGCTCATGAGCTCCAGGATCGCGACATAGGTCTTGCGGGCGAGCTCGTCGCGCCACGTCTTGTCGCGCATCACGATCTCCAGCAGTTCGTCCATCGCCTCGGTGAAGCGCTGGGCCGCGAAGTGCGTCTGCGCGAGCTCGAAGCGTGCGTCGAAGTCGCGGCGGTTCGCGGCGATGGCCTCGGCCAGTTGCTCCGGGCTGCGCGCCGAAGGCGCCTTCTCGCACGCCTCCAGCCAATGGCCGGCCGCGGCCAGGCGCGCGTCGAGCATCACCTTCGTCGCCACCGGCTCGAAGGCGCGCCGCGCCTCGGCCACGCGGCCCGCGAGCAGCAGGGCGCGCAGATAGTCATAACGGGCCGCGTCGTTGGCCGGGTCGATGGCGACCGCCTCCTGCAGCTTCTCCAGTGCGCTCTCGGTGTCGCCCTCGGCGAGCAGTTCCTCGGCAGCAGCCACGTCTTCTTCGGCCGCCATTTCCTCGGCGCTCGGCACGTGGCGGTCGAGGAACTCACGCAGCTTGGGCTCGGGCAGCGCGCCCACGAAGCCATCGACCGGCTGGCCGCCCTTGAAAAGCACGCAGAAGGGGATGCTGCGCACGCCGAACATCTGCGAGAGCTGGCCCGAGATCTCGGGCTGCTCGTCGGCGTTGCACTTGGCGAGCTTGAAGCGCCCCGCATAGGCCGCTTCGAGCTTCTCCAGCACCGGCGTGAGCGCCTTGCAGGGGCCGCACCACGGCGCCCAGATGTCGAGCAGCACCGGCTGCTGCATCGACGCTTGGATCAGGTCGGCTTCGAAGTTCTGAAGGGTGATGTCCATGGTGTGGTGCCAGTGGTGGGGCCGAAGCGGCGGAGACCGCCCCGCCTACAATTCGGGGTTCTTTGAGCACTTGGAGCGAGCCTTGAGCAGCGCCCCCGTGGTCGGCGTGGTGATGGGGTCCAGCAGCGACTGGGAGACCCTGCGCCTCGCGACCGAGATTCTCGCCGAGTTCGGTGTCCCCTTCGAAGCCCGGGTGGTGTCTGCGCACCGCATGCCCGACGACATGTTCACCTACGCCGAAGCCGCGGCCTCGCGTGGGCTCAAGGCCATCATCGCGGGCGCCGGCGGGGCGGCGCACCTGCCCGGCATGCTGGCCGCGAAGACGACCGTGCCCGTGCTCGGCGTGCCGGTGGCCAGCCGCCACCTGCAGGGTGTGGACTCGCTGCACTCCATCGTGCAGATGCCCAAGGGCATCCCGGTGGCGACCTTCGCGATCGGCACCGCGGGTGCCGCCAACGCGGCGCTCTTCGCCGTCGCCATGCTCGCCAACGAACAACCCGCGCTGCGCGCACAGCTCGAGGCCTACCGCGCCCGCCAGACCGAGGCGGCGCGCGCCATGAGCGGCGAGCTCAGATGAGCGCCAAGGTGATCCCCCCCGGCGCGACGCTCGGGGTGATGGGCGGTGGCCAGCTCGGGCGCATGTTCGTGCATGCCGCGCAGCAGATGGGCTACGCCACCGCGGTGCTCGACGCCGACGCGACCTCCCCGGCGGGGTGCGTGTCGCATCACCACGTGAAGGCCGGCTACCTGGATGAATCCGGCCTCGCCGCGCTCTCGCAGCTGGCCGCAGCGATCACGACCGAGTTCGAGAACGTGCCGGCGCAAGCCTTGCGCCGCCTGGCCGCATCGCGCCCGGTCGCCCCGGCCGGCGACGCGGTGGCCGTGTGCCAGGACCGCGCGCGCGAGAAGGCGCATTTCGTGGCGTGTGGGGTGCCCTGCGCGCCGCACGCCGTGATCGAAACGGCCGAGCAGCTCGCTGCCGCGCCAGACGACCTGCTGCCCGGTGTGCTCAAGACCGCACGCCTGGGCTACGACGGCAAGGGCCAGGTGCGGGTCGCCACGCGCGAGGAACTGGTGCGCGCCTGGGCCGAGCTCCAGTCCGTGCCCTGCGTGCTGGAGAAGCTGCTGCCGCTCGCCTATGAGGTGAGCGTGATCGTGGCGCGCGGCGCGTCAGGCGAGTGGGTGCATTTTCCGCTGCAGCAGAACCTGCACCGCGACGGCATCCTTGCCGTCACGCAGGTGCCCGCGCCCGACGTCACGCCCTCGGTGCAGCAGCAGGCCGTCGCCGCCGCCGGCAAGATCGCCGAGGCGCTTGGCTACGTCGGCGTGCTGTGCGTGGAGTTCTTCGTGCTGAAGGACGGCACGCTGGTCGCCAACGAGATGGCGCCGCGCCCGCACAACTCCGGCCACTACACGATCGATGCCTGCGACTGCTCGCAGTTCGACCTGCAGGTGCGCACCCTCACTGGCGCACCGCTTGCCGCGCCGCGGCTGCATTCGCCCGCGGTGATGCTCAACTTGCTGGGCGACCTGTGGTTCCGTCGCGGCGACACGGCGGTGGAGCCGCCCTGGCAGGCCGTGCTTGCGCTGCCGGGCGTGCACCTGCACCTCTACGGCAAGGCCGAAGCGCGCCGCGGCCGCAAGATGGGCCACCTCACCGTGACCGCCGCGACGGCCGCGCAGGCCCGCAGCGTCGCGCTGGACGCGGCTGCAGCACTCGGGCTCGCGCCCTGGTGACGACGGCGTCGCGCCATGCTGCTCGACGGTCGTGACGACAACGCCGTGGCGCGTGCCGCGCAGGCGCTCGCCGATGGCGAACTCGTGGGCATGCCGACCGAGACCGTCTATGGCCTGGCCGCTCGGGCCGACGACGATGCCGCGGTCGCCCGCATCTTTGCCGCCAAGGGCCGGCCCGCCGACCATCCGCTGATCGTGCACGTGGCCGACGCCACGCACGCGATGGCCTTTGCCGCGGCCTGGCCGCCGGTCGCGCAACGCCTGACCGAGGCGCTCTGGCCCGGCCCGCTCACCGTGATCGTGCCGCGCCGGCCTGAGGTCGCGGCGGCCGCGGCCGGTGGCCAGACCACCGTGGGGCTGCGGTGCCCGCGGCATCCGGTCGCGCAGGCCTTGCTGAAGGAAGCCCATCGCCTGGGCGTGCCCGGCGTGGCCGCGCCGAGCGCCAACCGCTTCGGCCGCATCAGCCCGACACAGGCGCGCCATGTGGCCGAGGAGTTCGGCGACGAGTTGCTCGTGCTCGACGGCGGTCCCTGCGAAGCGGGCATCGAATCGACCCTCGTCGACTGCTCGCGCGGCCGGCCGGTGCTGCTGCGCCCGGGCATCGTCACGCGCACGCGGCTGGAGGCGATTGCCGGGGAGCCGGTGCTCGACCGCGACCAGGCCGCGCCGCGCGCCTCGGGCACGCTGGAGGCGCATTACGCGCCGCGCGCCAAGCTGCGCCTGATGCCGGCCGGGATGCTGCGCCAGGCCTTGCAGGTGCTCGACCCGGCGGGCCCGGGGTCGACGCTGACGCTGGCGGTATATTGCCGGACCGTTCCGCGCGCTTCGGCCCGCGGCGCGATCTACCGGGCCATGCCCGCCGAGGCGGCCGAGGCTGCCCACCAACTCTTTTCCACGCTGCGTGAACTGGACGACCAGGGCGCGCATCTGATCTGGGTCGAAGAGCCGCCCGACACCCCCGAATGGGAAGGCGTGCGTGACCGGCTGCAGCGTGCGGCCGCGACCTGATCTCGAACCTTTGGAGACTGCATGAAGTCGTCGTCGCTTTCGTCGAAGCTGAACCTGATGCGCGCAGCCGGCGCGGCCCTGGCACTTGCACTGCTCGCCTCCTGCGGCGGGGGCGACCAGGTCGAGCCCTTCTCGCCGAACCGCCTCGTGGTCTTCGGTGACGAGCAGAGCCTGATCGATGATTCGGGTTCTCCGGGGCAGGGCCGCAAGTACACGGTCAACGGCGTCGGCCGCAACCCGGACGGCAGCCTGAATGGCATCCCCGACTGCACGCGCAATCCGATCTGGGTCCAGGTGGTGGCCAACGACTACGGCTTCCAGTTCGCCGAGTGCCTGAGCGCCGGCGTCACGCCGCGCGCGTTCATGCAGGCGCAACCCAGCAGCACGGTGGCCATGGTGCAAGCGCAGGTCAGCGCGTACATGGCAAGCCCGGGGTTCACCGACGCCGATCTCGTGACGCTCATGGTCGGCACGCACGACGTGCTGGCCGCTGCCGGCGCCGCCACGCCCGCGGCCGCGATCGCCGCAGCCGACGCCGCCGGCCGAGCCGTGGGCGACGAGGTGGTGCGCATCACCGACCGGGGCGCGAAGGTGCTGGTCTCGACCATCCCGAACGTGGGCACCGCGCCGCAGGAGCGCGGCGACCCCGCACGTGTCGAGCTGCTCACCACGCTCACGGAGAGCTTCAACGCGGCCCTGCGCCGGCGGCTGCAGGACGTGCGGGGCGGTGGCACCGCCGTGGGCCTGGTGCGCGGCGAGGAACTGGTGCTCATGATCCAGCGTGCGCCGTCGGCCTATGGCATCTCCAACATCGAGCAGGCCGCGTGCACCGGCTCGCTGCTCTCGTGCACCGAGCAGACCGGCCTCGTGCCCGAAGCGACCACGCCGAGCCCGCGCAGCTCCGAGTGGCTGTGGGCCGGCCCGCTGCAGCTCGGCTCGAACGTGCAGGCACGCCTGGGGGCTGCCGCGGTCTACCGCGCGCGCAACAACCCGTTCTGAGTCAGCGCGCGGGCGGTCGCTCGCGCGACTCGATCGTCACCTTCATGATGAGGATGCTCGCCGCCAGTGCGAGCGTGATGGCGTTGGCGATCGTGATCGGCCAGGAGCGCAGGACGACGCCGTAGCCCAGCCACAGGGCCACGCCGAGCGTGAACGCGCTGTACATGCCGAGCGAGATGCCGCTCACGTCGCGTGTGCGGAACGTGTGCCAGGCCTGCAGCGCGAACGACCCGGTGGTGAGGGTGGCCGCGCTGTAGCCGAGCCATTCGAGGGTCGGCGTCATGGTCCGCTCGCCGCGGGGGTCGCCGGCGCGACATCGTTTGCCGTCCACTGCACCAGCGCCTCGAGCGCCGGGCGCGCCAGGTTGGCGTTGGGATGGTGGATGACGGCCACCAGCACGTGGCGCTTGCCGCTCGCGCCCAGCACATAGCCCGCAATGCCGGCCACATCGCGCAGCGAACCGGTCTTCAGGTGGGCACGGCCGGTCACGCCGTTGCGGGCGCGGCGCAGGGTGCCGTCGACGCCGCTCACCGGCAGCGAGGCCATGAACTCCGGCATGGTGGGCCCGGCCCAGGCGGCCTGCAGCAACCGTGTGAGCAGGTCGGCATGCAGCCGGTTGTCGCGTGAGAGGCCGGAGCCGTTGTCGATCACCACGCCACGCGCAGCCTCGCCGAAGCGCTCGCCGAGCCACGCCTGCAACAGGTCACGTGCCTCATCCGGCGTGCCGGCCGCGCCGCGCTGCGTGACGGGCAACGTGAGGAAGAGTTGCTGCGCCATCACGTTGTTGCTGAACTTGTTGATGTCGCGCACCACCTCGGCGAGCGTCGGTGAGCTGATCTCGAAGCTCGGCGGCTGCACGGGTGCGGTGCCATCGCGCACGCGGCCGACGAGCTTGCCACCCATCTCGCGCCACAGGCCTGCCAGCACGCGGGCGTTGTAGCCCTTGGGGTCGGCATAGGCCACGGGCCACTGGCGCTCCAGGCAGCTCGCCGGATAGTGGCCGGCGAAGCGGATGCGCAGCGGGTCGGTGAAATCGGCGCGCAGGGCGCCGCGCCAGTCGTCGCAGGAGCCGCTGGACAGCGGCACCGCAACGTCGATGCGCACGCCGGCCAGCGGGGGCTCGCTGGAGACGATGGCGAGGCCGCGCGCCGGATCGGGCGTGAAGGTGAGCAGCACCGTCTTGTAGTTGAGCAGCAGCGCATCGGCGCCCGCGTTCGACGGGCGGTAGGGCTCGTTGTCGAAGTCGGCCGGGTCGTGGGGCGGCAGGGCGAAGGTGCTGCGGTCGATGACGATGTCGCCGCGGATCTCGCGCACGCCGAGCTGCTGCACGCGGCGCAGCATCTGCCACAGGCGCTCCTGCACGAACTTCGGGTCGCCGGTGCCCTTGATGACGAGGTTGCCCTCGAGCACGCCGTTGAGCAGCGTGCCCTGGATCCACACGGGCGTGTTCCACGTCCATGCCGGGCCGAGCAGGTCCAGCGCCGCGGCGGTGGTCACGAGCTTCATGAGCGACGCCGGGTTGACGGGCGTCTGCGGCTGCCAGGCCAGCCGTGGCGCGGTGCCGTTTCCGACCTCCTGCACGACGGCCACCAGCGCCTCGCGCGGCACCCCGGCGCGCTGCAGGGCCGCATCGACTTCCGCCGGCACGGCCGTCTGGGCCGATGTGTTCATCGCCAGGGCGAGGAGGCTGCACGCGGCGAGGCGGCGCACGAAGTCGCGTCGGAGCATGGGGAGATGATCGCACGCACCCGGTGGCGCAGAGGCCGCCCGGTAGACTCCTCGCATGACCCGCCTGCTGGCCTTCGACACCTCCACCGACGCGATGAGCATGGCCCTGCTCACGCCCGAGGGAGTGCTCGCGCGCGATGCCGCCGGCGGGCCGCGCGCCTCGGCGCAACTGCTGCCCGATCTCCTCGCCTTGCTGTCCGAAGGGCGGTGCCGCCTCGACGAGCTGGACGCCATCGCCTTCGGCTGCGGCCCCGGTGCCTTCACCGGCCTGCGTACCGCCTGCTCGGTCGCCCAGGGCCTGGCCTTCGGCGCGGAGAAACCGGTGGTGCCGGTGGACAGCCTGCTGATCGTCGCCGAGGACGCGCGCGTGCAGCTGGGCGACGCCGCGCCGTCGTCGATCTGGGTGGCGATGGATGCGCGCATGGACGAGATCTATGCCGGCGCCTACCGCGTGGACGACGGGCGTTGGGTCGTCGAGACGGCCCCGGCGCTGTATGCGGTGGAGGCGCTCAACGCGCAATGGGCCGCCACGCCGCCGCGGGCCATCGCGGGCTCGGCCGTGCCGGCCTTCGGCGAACGGCTGCAGGGGGGCGGGGCGCTGACCGTGCCGCGCGAGCGTTCGCGCGCGCGCGGCCTGATCGAAGTCGCCCGGCAAGGCCTGGCGGCGGGCCGCACGGTGGACGCGGTGCACGCCTTGCCGGTCTATCTGCGCGACAGGGTGGCCCTGACGACCGACGAGCGCGAGGCGGCGCGCCTGGCGAAGGAGGGCGCATGAGTGCCGTGCTGCGCGACCAGCGCCTGCTGCTGCCCATGACGGTGCAGCAGCTCGACGCGGTGCTCGCCATCGAGCTGCAGGCCTATGAGTTCCCCTGGTCGCGCGGCAACTTCATCGACTCGCTCGCGGCGGGCTACCACGCGCAGGTGCTGCACGGCGCGCACGGCGAGCTGCTGGGCTACTTCATCGCGATGGAGGGCGTGGACGAGATGCACCTGCTCAACATCACCGTCGCACCCCCGGCGCAAGGGGCCGGGCATGCGCGCTTCATGCTCGACGAGCTCTGCACGCTGTCTCGCAGCCGTGGCGCCGGCCAGCTCTGGCTGGAGGTGCGTGAGAGCAACCACCGTGCGCGCAGCGTCTACGAGCGCTATGGCTTTCGCCACATCGGCCGGCGCCGTGGCTACTACCCTGCCACGCGCGACGAGGCCCATCCCAACGGCCGCGAGGATGCCCTCGTGATGAGCCGCGACCTGCTGGAGCCCGCGCATGGGATGGACTGAACGCCAGGCCGCGATGCTGGCCGAGATGGGCCTCCGGGTGTGGAGCCGCGCGCCCGAGGCCGAAGACGTGGCGGTCGCCGAACCGGTCGCCGCCCCCCCGGCCCCGGCCCAGGTTCAGGCCCCAGGCCCGGGGATGGCGCCCGACATCCTCTTCTCGCGCGCGCCGGCCGCACCTGCACCTGCGCCAGCGCCTGCGCGAGCGCCGGCGGCGCTCCAGCCCACCCCCGGTTCGCGTGCGGTGGGCGTGGAGACCATGGACTGGTCCGCGCTGCGCGCCGCGGTCGATGGCTGCACCGCCTGCAAGCTGTGCAGCGGGCGCACGCGCACGGTGTTCGGCGTCGGCCACGAGCGCGCGCACTGGATGATCGTGGGCGAGGCGCCCGGCGAGCAGGAAGACCGCCAGGGCGAGCCCTTCGTCGGCAAGTCCGGCATGCTGCTGGACAACATGCTGCGCGCCGTGGGCCTGACCCGCGGCGAGGCCCCGCCCGAGCGGCAGGTCTTCATCGCCAACACCGTGAAGTGCCGCCCGCCGGGCAATCGCAATCCCGAGCCGGCGGAACTCGCACAGTGCGAGCCCTTCCTGATCCGCCAGATCGCGCTGGTGCAGCCGCGCATCATCCTCGCCATGGGGCGCTTCGCCGTGCAGAGCCTGCTGCGCAGCGACGAGCCCATCGGCCGCCTGCGGGGCCGGGTGCACCGCTACCAGGGCGTGCCGCTGGTGGTGACCTACCACCCGGCCTACCTGCTGCGCAATCCGGAGGACAAGGCCCGCGCGTGGGACGACCTCTGCCTGGCCCGAGAGGTGCTGCAGCAGCCGCCTTCCATCCCCTGAACCGGGTTCGTGCACGCGCGGCCAAAGGCCGATGCCGCCGCTATCATGGCCCGCCATGACCCTACGCCCCTTCCTGCGCGACAGCGACCTGCCGGATGCTGACCGTCTGCCGTGCATGCTGGCATGGGTGACGGCCGAAGGCACGGTGCTGCGCGCCAACCGCGGCTTCCGTGATTTCACCGGCGCGGCGGGCGAGGGCGTCTCGCTGCCGGCGCTCCTGAGCGCCGAGTCGGGCGTGGCGCTCACCAGCCAGCTCGCCGCGCGCCGCGACTTCCGCCTGAGCGTGCGCATGCCCAGGGCGGGCGATGCGCGCTGGGGCGACGCCTGGCTCGACCTGCAGGTGCTCTGGCTGGACGAGCAGGGCTGCTATGCCTGCTCGCTGCACGACGTGACCGACAGCCGACGGGCGGAGCAGTCGTCGCGCGCACGCGCCGAGCAGTTCCAGCTCCTGGCCGACAACGTGCCGGTGCTCATCTCCTACTTCGAGGCACAGGGCTTCCGCTGCCTCTATGCCAACAAGCTCTACGCGCAGACCTTCGGGTTCGACGAGCACTCGGTGATCGGGCGCACCTTCCGCGAGATCGTGGGGGACGCCGCGGCCGAGGTGATCCAGCCCTACGTGGACTACCTGCTCCGCGAGCACAAGCCCGCCGCCTACGAACGCGAGATGCGCACGCCCGAGGGCAAGCGCCACTGGCTGGAGGTCAACCTCATCCCGCACCTGGGCGACGACGGCTCGCTGATCGCGGCCTTCGTGCTCGTGTCCGACATCACCAAGCACCGCCTTGCCGAGCAGGCCGTGCGCGAGTCCGAGGAGCGCCTGGGCAAGTTCATGCAGGCGAGCGTGGAGGGCATCGTCTTCCACAAGCACGGCTACATCAGCGACGCCAACGAGCCGCTGTGCCAGTTGCTCGGCTACCAGCTCGAAGAGATCCTCGGCCGGCACGTCTTCGATTTCCTGCCCCCCGACCAGACGGCCAAGGTGTCGGCGGTGATGGAGGCCAACGGCGAGACCGCTTACGAAAGCGTGGTGATGCACCGCGACGGGCGGCGCATCCCGGTCGAATTCATCGTGCGCAGCATCGAGCGCCACGGCGAGCGCCTGCGCATGAGCATCGTGCGCGACATCCGTGACCGCTACGCCGCGCAGGAGCACATCCGCCGCCTGGCGCACAACGATGCGCTCACCGGCCTGCCCAACCGCCTGAGCCTGATGGAGCACCTGGGCCACATGATCGCCGCGGCGCGCCGCGACGACTCGCAGGTCGCATTGCTCTTCATCGACCTCGACCACTTCAAGCGCGTCAACGATTCGCTCGGCCACCTGGTGGGCGACACGCTGCTGCAGACCATCGCGCGGCGCATCACCGAGAGCCTGCGCGGCACCGACGTGGTGGCGCGCTTCGGCGGCGACGAGTTCATCGTGCTGCTGCCGCGCACGCTGCAGCGCATGGACGTCGAGGAGGTCGCGCACAAGCTGCTCGCGCGCATCGAGGTGCCGGTCAATGCCGACGGGCGCCTCATCTCCGTCACCCCGTCCATCGGCATCTCGATGTTCCCGCACGACGGCGAGACGGCCGACGACCTCATCAAGCACGCCGATACCGCGATGTACCTCGCCAAGTCGCGCGGGCGCGCCAACTACCAGTTCTTCACGCCCGCGATGGCCAGCAGCGCCTACGACGCGCTGGTGCTGGAGAGCCAGATGTCGCAGGCGCTGGAGCGCGGCGAGTTCGTGCTGCACTTCCAGCCGCAGGTGCATGCGCGCGACGGGCAGCTCATCGGCGCCGAGGCGCTGATCCGCTGGCGACATCCCGAGCGCGGCCTGCTGATGCCTGACGCCTTCATCCCGCTGGCCGAGCAGCAGCGGCTCATGCTGCCCATCGGCCAGTGGGTGATGCGCGAGGCGCTGCGCTGCGCTCGCCGCTGGCACGAGCAGGGCCTCCAGGGCGTGCCGGTGGCCGTCAACCTGTCCACGGTGCAGTTCCAGACCAGCGGCTTCAGCGCGCTCATCGAGCAGCTGCTCGCCGAAGAGGGTGTGAGTGGCGAGCTGCTCGAGCTCGAGCTCACCGAGCGCATGCTGATGGACGACCTGCCCGAGGTGAAGCGCAAGCTCAACGAGCTCAAGGCGCTGGGCGTACGCATCTCGGTCGACGACTTCGGCACCGGCTATTCGTCGCTCGCGCACCTGAAGGAGCTGCCCATCGACAAGATGAAGATCGATCGCTCCTTCGTGCTCGGCCTGCCCGCCGACAACGACTCCGGCGCCATCACGCGCGCCATCATCCAGATGGCCCGCGGCCTCAACCTCTCGGTCATCGCCGAGGGCGTGGAAACCGAAGCGCAGCGCAGCTGCCTGGTGCGTCTGGATTGCGACGAGCTGCAGGGCACGCTCGTGGGCGCGCCGCTCGCGCTCGACGACTTCATGGCGTGGGCCGAATCCAAGACGAAGACGATGTCCAACTGAGGGAGGTTTCCATGAGGGTACAAAGAGGATGGGCGGCCGCACTGGCCGCCCTTTTGTTGCTGGGTGGGTGCTCGTCGCGGTCGGCACGGCCGCAGACCGAGGTGGTCGAACCCGTGGTGACGCGCACCGCGGTGCCGCTGGCCGCCGTGCCGGCGGCGCTCCAGAGGCCCTTGGCGCTCGGCGACCAGCTCGAGTACCTGGTGCAGGACAAGTACACCGGCAACCGCCGCAAGGTGGTGCTCGAGGTGACCCGTCTGTCGGCGGACCGTGTCACTTTCAACCAGGGCGCGCGCACTGAGCGCCCCGATGGTCAGCCTCTGGAACTTGCCGCCGTGCTGCTCGGCGACATGGACGCCATGATGCCGCCCGGCGGCTGGGGCAACGAGAGCCTCTCCCCGGGGGCCTACTGGACCCGCAAGCACAAGGGCAACGGCGACGCCGGCAACATGGCCTATGCCTTGAAGGCCGAGGCGGGCGAGCCGACCAACCTCAACACGCCCATGGGCGTGGTGCCGGTGGTGCCGATCGAATACTGGGGCTGGGCAACCGACAAGACACGCTCCATCGCCACCCCGTCGAAGGTGTCGGTGCTGATCTGGTATTCGCCGCAGCTCAAGCGGGTGATCCGCATGGAGTCCACGGTGAAGCCCGCCACGACGCTGGCGCCGCGCACCTATGAATCGTCACGCGAGCTGATCGAGCTGACGGCGGTGCACCGCCGCTGAAGCCAGGCGGCCCACCTGGGGCCTGCCACGCTCAGCCCTTCTTCTTCTGCGGCCGCGTCCAGCCGGCGATCACCACCTGCTTGCCGCGCGCCACGGCCAGCTGGCCCGCCGGCACCGGCTTGCTGATGGTGGAGCCGCCGCCGACGGTGGCGCCGTCGCCGAGCGTGACGGGCGCCACCAGCACGCAGTTGCTGCCCACGTGCACGTCGTGGCCGATCACCGTGCGGTGCTTGTTGGCGCCGTCGTAGTTGGCGGTGATGCTGCCGGCGCCGTAGTTCACGCGCTCGCCCACCGTGGCGTCGCCGAGGTAGGCGAGGTGGTTGGCCTTGGCGCCCCTAGCGAGCGTGGAGTTCTTCACCTCGACGAAGTTGCCGATGTGCACCTCCTCGCCGAGCTGGGCCCCCGGACGCAGTCGCGCATAGGGGCCGATCAGCGAGCCGGCGCCCACGCTGGCGCCTTCGGTGCCGCCGTCGATGTGGGTGTAGGGGTGGATCACCACGTCGTCGTCGATGCGGGCGTTGCGGATCACGCAGTGGGCGCCGATGCGCACGCCGGAGCCGAGGCTCACCTCGCCCTCGAAGATGCAGCCGACGTCGATCTCCACGTCGGCGCCGCACTGCAGGTTGCCGCGCAGGTCGAAGCGGGCTGGGTCGGCCAGGCGCACGCCGTCGTTCATCAGGGCTTCGGCGAGCGCGCGCTGGTGGCGGCGCTCCAGGTCGGCGAGCTGCACCGGGCTGTTCACGCCCAGCACCTCGGCCTCGGTCTCGGGTTGCGCGGCCACCACCGGCGTGCCGTCGGCCACCGCCATCGCCACGATGTCGGTCAGGTAGTACTCGCCCTGGGCGTTGTCGTTCCGGAGGTGGGCCAGCCAGCGCTTCAGCGCCACGGTGGGCACGGCCATCATCCCGGTGTAGACCTCGCGGATGCGGCGCTGATCGGGCGTCGCGTCCTTGTGCTCGACGATGGCGCGCACCGACTCGCCCTCGCGCACGATGCGGCCGTAGCCCGTCGGATCGGCCAGGTCGATGGTCAGGAGCGCGAGCTTCTCGCCGCCGCACGCCTCGACGAGCGCGCGCGCGGTGCGCTCGGTGATGAGCGGCACGTCGCCGTTGAGGATGAGCGTGGTCCCGCCGTCATGAAGTGCAGGCACCGCCTGCTGCACCGCGTGGCCGGTGCCGAGCTGCGGCACCTGGCGCACGAAACGCAGCTGCGGAGCGCTCACGGCCGCCTCGACCTGCTCGGCGCCGTGGCCGGTGATCGTCACGATGCGATCGGCCGCAAGCCGTGTGGCCGTCTGCAACACGTGCTGCAATAGCGGCCGCCCGGCCAGCCTGTGCAGCACCTTGGGCAGGTTGGACTTCATGCGGGTACCCTTGCCCGCGGCCATGATCACGATGTCGAGTGCCATGCAACGTTTTCCCTTGAGGAGTGCCCTGATTATCGTGTGGGGCTTCGTGCTCGCCACCCTGCTGTCGGGGTGTACCGCGATGCGCTTCGCCTACGGGCAGGGGCCGGAGCTCGCCTACTGGTGGCTCGACGACTATGCCGACTTCGACGACACCCAGACGCCGCGCGTGCGCGAGGCGCTGCACGGCTGGTTCCGCTGGCACCGCGAGACGCAGCTCGAGGGTTACGCGCAACACCTCGCCCGCGTGCAGACACATGCGGCCGGGCCGATCACGCCCGAGGTGGTGTGCAGGCTCTACCTCGACTCGATCGCGCGTGTGGACCCGATGCTCGACAAGGCACTGCCGATGGCGGTGGCGACCGTGCGCAGCCTGAGCGTGCAGCAGGTGCAGCACATCGAGCGCAAGTACGTGCGTGTCAACCGCGACTTCCGCAAGGACTTCCTGCAGCCCGACCGCGAGGAGCGGCAGCAGGCGGCGCTCAAGCGCATGGTCAAGCGGGCCGAGACCTTCTACGGCAGCCTCACCGACGCGCAGGTCGAGCTGCTGCGCCAGGGGCTGATCGGCTCGCCCTTCAACCCGGAGCTGTGGCTGGAGGAGCGCATGTTGCGCCAGCAGGAGGCGCTCGCGCTGCTGCGACGCGTGGTGCAGGAGCAGCTCGGGCCCGAAGAGACGCTCGCCGGCCTGCGCAAGGTGACGAGCCATGTGCTGCGCTCGCCGCGTGCGCTGTACGTGGACTACCAGCAGCAGCTGCTGCAGCACAACTGCAGCCTCGCCGCGCGGCTGCACAACAGCGCGAGCGCCGAGCAGCGCGCCGCTGCGGTCAAGCGCTTCAAGGGCTGGGAGGACGATGCACGTGCGCTGGCGGCCGCCGCGAAGTCGGCGCCCTGAGCGCCGTCAGGGCCCGACCGGCACGCTCACGCGCCGCGGGTTGATGCCCGTCTGCGGAAAGTCCTTGAGCGCGGCCCGGAACATGGCCGCCAGCAGCGCGCCGCTGCCCTGGCTCAGCCCGTCGCTCGCCGCCCGCGCCTCGTAGAGCGGCTGCGAGGTGCGCCGGTCGCGGATCAGCACCGCCACCTCGCGGTCGTAGCGCGGGCTGTCCATCATCATCGGGAAGGCGGGGCCCCAGTACGGGCGCCCCATGCGCGAGTAGTAGAAGGTGCCCCGCCACCAGAACGGGTCGTCGTAGTAGCCGCGGTCGGTGCGCGTGGTGCGCGCGCCGACCTGCACGGTGGTGTCGGCCTGGGCCGGGTCGGCGACCTCGGTGAAGCCGGCCGCCAGCAGCGCCGGCCGCGCCAGGCCTTCGAGCTCGGCCTGCTCCTGCGGCCGCGCCTGCTGCGAGGGCAGGCGCTCGAAGGCGAAGGTGGTGGGCTTGCGCGCGGCCGGCCACTGGCTGTAGGTGGAGACTTCACTGTCCACCGAGTTGAGGCTGGCACAGCCGCCGAGGGCGGCGACGAGGGCCAGCAGGGCAAGGACCGAAATGCGCATCGTGCGTCTCCGTGTGGGGGCGGAGGCGCCGAATCAATCCTCCGCGAACCTGATCACCGCTACACCCGAAGCGGCCGGCGGGGCGCAGGATTCGTCGTCATCGAAGGCGATGTCGCCCCCTGCATCGGCCACGCCGGTCGTTTTGAGCGTGGTGAAAGGGTAGAGGTTCCTGTCCATCATGTGCGAGGGCACGATGTTGCCCATCGCGGTGAAGAGGTTGTCGATGCGGCCGGGGAAACGCTTGTCCCAGTCGCGCAGCATGGCCTTGATCTGCACGCGCTGCAGGTTCTCCTGGTTGCCGCAGAGCGAACACGGAATGATGGGGAACTGCCTGTGCGCCGCATAGCGCTCGATGTCGGTCTCGGCCACGTAGGCGAGCGGGCGGATGACGATGTTCTTGCCGTCGTCGCTCACGAGCTTGGGCGGCATGCCCTTCATGCGGCTGCCGAAGAACATGTTCATGAAGAGCGTCTGGATCATGTCGTCGCGGTGGTGGCCGAGCGCGATCTTGGTCGCGCCCAGCTCACCGGCCACGCGGTAGAGGATGCCGCGACGCAGGCGCGAGCACAGGCTGCACATGGTCTTGCCCTCGGGGATGAGGCGCTTGACGATGGAGTAGGTGTCCTGGTTCTCGATGTGGAAGGGCACGCCGCGCGACCTCAGGTACTCGGGCAGGATGTGCTCGGGAAAGCCCGGCTGCTTCTGGTCGAGGTTGACCGCGACGAGCTCGAAGCGGATCGGCGCGCGCTGCTGCAGGTTCATGAGGATGTCGAGCAGCGTGTAGCTGTCCTTGCCGCCCGACAGGCACACCATCACCTTGTCGCCGTCCTCGATCATGTTGAAGTCGGCGATCGCCTGGCCGACCTGGCGGTGCAGGCGCTTGCTGAGCTTGTTCATCTCGAAGGCGAGCTTCGCCTCCGACTTGTCGGCGGTGTCCGTCAGGGCATTCATCACATCGTTTCCTTGATTCCGAACACTTCGCAGCCCACGGCATCGCAGTCCGGATAGACATCGGGTTTTTCGGTGGAGACACGCGCGGCCTTCACACGCGGGTGCGCGAGCATGAGCTTGAGCACGTCGTCGCACAGCGTCTCCTGCAAGTGGACGTGGCCCTGCTTGATGCGCGAGCCGATGCTGCGCCGCATGAAGTCGTAGTCGACCACCTCGTCGAGGTCATCGTTCTTCGGCGTGGAGACGGTGAGCGGGATGTACAGGTCGACGTTGATCAGCACACGCTGCTCGCCGCGCTTCTCGAAGTCGTGCACGCCGATGTTGATCCACACCTCGTAGTTGCGCAGGAAGAGGCGCCGGCAATCGCGCAGGTCCAGGTGGCCGAGCAGGCTCTGCATGTCAGGCTTTCTTGTCGGGGTTGGCGATGAACATCACATCGCGCGGCTGTGGTTGCAGGTGCTGGCCGCCATCGACCAACAAGGTGGTGCCGGTGATCGCCGGCGACTCCAGCAGGAAGCGCACGCTGCGGGCGATGTCTGCTGGCGACGACGAACGCCCGAGCGGCGTGAGCCGGTGCGCCTGAGCAAACTCTTCGGCCGTCATCGCCCCGGACAGCAGCGTGACGCCCGGCGCGACGCCGCACACCCGCACCGTGGGCGCGAGCGCCTGCGCGAGCATCACGGTCGCCGCCTGCAGGGCCGCCTTGGAGAGCGTGTACGAGAAGTGGTCGGGATTGGGGTTCCAGAGCTTCTGGTCGAGCAGGTTGACGACGCAGCCCTGGCGGCCCGTGCCGGCGAGATGCCGGTGCAGCGCCTGCGCGAGCAGCACGGCCGGCGCGGTGTTGGCGCGCCAGTGCCGATCCATCGACGCGAAGCCGAAGCTCGCGGCGTCGTCGTACTCGAAGGTCGAGGCGTTGTTGACGACCGCATCGAGCCGCTTGAAACGCCCGAGCACCTCGGGCACCAGCGCGCGGCAGGCGGCTTCGTCGGCGAGGTCGGCGGCGAAGGCTTCGACGTAGGCGCCTGCCTTGCGGGCTTCGGCCACGGTGGCCTCGGCGTCCTCGCGGGAATGCCGGTAGTGCACGGCCACGTCGTAGCCGTGCGCGGCCAGGTCGAGCGCGATCTCGCGGCCCAGGCGACGGGCCGCGCCGGTGACCAGGACGACGGGGCGTTCCGACATGGCTTCCTACAATCGCGCGATGCAACACAACGAGCCCGCCAGTGTATCGGCCACGCTTGCCCGGCTGATCCGGCAGGCCATCGGCGAGGCGGGCGGCTGGCTGCCCTTCGACCGCTACATGGCGCTCGCCTTGTATGCGCCCGGCCTGGGCTATTACGCCAACGCCGGCCGCAAGTTCGGGCGGATGCCGCAGTCGGGCAGCGATTTCGTCACCGCGCCGGAGCTCACGCCCGTCTTCGGGCGCACGCTCGCCCGCCAGGTCGGGCAGGCGCTCGAGGCCAGCGAGAGCGGCGAGGTGTTCGAGTTCGGCGCCGGCTCCGGGGCGCTCGCCGAGCAGCTGCTGGAGGCGCTCGGCGAGCGCGTGAGCCGCTACACCATCGTCGACCTCTCGGGCAGCCTGCGCCAGCGCCAGCGCGAGCGGCTTGCGCGCTTTGGCGAGGTGGTGCAGTGGATCGATGCGCTGCCCGAGCGCTTCAGCGGCGTGATCGTGGGCAACGAGGTGCTGGACGCGATGCCGGTGAAGCTGCTGCACTTCGACGGCCAGCGCTGGGCCGAGCGCGGCGTGACGGTGCAGGGCGAGGCGTTCGCCTGGGAAGACCGCCCGACCGATGCCCGCCCGCCGCACGAAGGCCCGTTCCTGCCCGGCACCGTGACCGAGGTCCATCCGCAGGCCGAGGCCTTCATCGCGACGCTCGGCGACCGGCTCGTCCGCGGCGCCGCCTTTTTCATCGACTACGGCTTCCCCGAGGCCGAGTACTACCACCCGCAGCGCCACGGCGGCACGCTGATGTGCCACCGCGCGCACCAGGCCGACACCGACCCGCTGGCCGACGTGGGCGAGAAGGACATCACCGCGCACGTGAACTTCACCGGCATCGCGCTCGCCGCGCAGGAGGCCGGCTTCGAGGTGCTGGGCTACACCTCGCAGGCGCGTTTCCTCTTGAACTGCGGTGTGATGGAGGCGCTGGAAGGGGCCGACGTGCGCGGCATCGCGCATGCGCAGAAGCTCCTGAACGAGCACGAGATGGGAGAGCTGTTCAAGGTGATCGGCCTGGCGCGTGGCTGCGACGCGGCCTTCATGCACCACCCCCTCGGCTTCGCCGAGGGCGACCGGACGCACCGGCTGTGATCTGCTGGCGACACCTGGAGCAAGCCTCGTGATCCGTTGGTTGATCGTCATCTTCCTCGCCCTGCTGCTCGTCAACGGCCTGCACCGCTGGCTGGAGAAGATCGGCCTCGGCCGCCTGCCCGGGGACTTGCGCTTCCGCATCTTCGGGCGCGAGGTCTTTCTGCCGATCGCGAGCAGCGTGCTGCTGAGCCTGGTGGCCGCCGGCATCGCCTACGTCGTCTGACCCCGATGGCTCCTTTGGGCGATGCCGGGCCGCCCGCGCATCCGGACACTGCCGACCCTGCCGCCTGCGCGGCGAGATCGTCAGCCCGACCCCGGAGCCTTCCATGTCACGCCTCCTTCGACTTTTTGCCGTCGCCGCGCTCGCGGCCGTGTTCTCCTTCCAGCCGGCCCGCGCCGCCGAGCCGCTGCCGCCTTCCATCGCCGCGCTCTTCGGGCGCCTGCCCGACCTCCCGGCCACGGCCGAGGCCGCGGCGTCCTGGGTGGACAAGACCGGCCGCCTCGTCCACCCGGGCCTGATCGCTTTGCAGGCCGACATCGCGGCGCACCAGCGCGCGATGGAGCGCCTCCAGTTCGCCACCGCCGAAGACCACATGGCGCAAGGCGCCGTCGTCGCCGAGAACACGAGCCAGGGCCTGGCGAACGCCGGCATCGACATGGCACGCCTGCAGCGCGACCCGGCCTACGCCCAGCAGGTGCAGGAGCGCATGCGCCGCATGTCGCCGCAGGAGCTGATGGCGCTGTCGCAGCAGATGAACGCACCGCTCAATGCCGACCCACGCTTTCGCAACCAGGCGCAGGCCATGGTGGAAGACGCCGCGCCCGTGCGCGCGGCGGCCGACGCCGGGCGTGCCTACACCGAGGGCCAGCCCGCACGCCTGCAGGCTCACCAGAAGCGCTGGCAGGAGGCCGACCAGGCCGCGGCGCGCCTGCGCCAGCAGCCGCTGCAGCCCGGCCTGCCCAAGCCGCGGACGGAATGGGAGAGCCCCGGCTGCGACACCGCCTGCCAGGCGCAATGGCAGGCTTACGCCGCCAGGGTGCTGCCCCTCATGATCGCGCGCGACACCGAAGCGCTGCGCGTGCACCGCGTCGCCCTGCAGCGCCACCGCGCCGCCGTGGCCGCCGACATCCAGGCTGCCGACCGGCACCTCACCGCCGCGCGCTACGGCGCGGCCTCGCGCAGCCAGGCCCACCGCGCCAGCATCGCCGGCTACGACGCGGCGGCGCTCGGCGAAGTGAGCTTCCTCGTGGACCGTATCACCGAGAGCGTGCGTGCCGCGGCCGTGGTCACGCACTGCGGCCCGCAGATCGTGCTCGCGCCGGGCGCGGTGTGCCGCTGAAGGCGGCCCGGCGTCAGCCGCGCACCACGCGCCACACGTAGGTCACGACGATCAGGCCGACGACGACCTTGGCGACGAGGTCGATCACGTGCACGAGCGACTCGTAGCGGCTCTCCAGCGCATAGCCGGCGCCGGCCAGGAGTGCGCTCCAGAGCGCGGCGCCGAGCGTGGACCAGGCCAGGAACGGCGCCATGCCCCAGCCGGCGAGCCCCGCCGGCACGGCGACCACCGTGCGCACGCCCGGCACCAGGCGCCCGAGCACCAGCACGGCGGCGCCGTGCCGCTGGAACCAGCGCTCGGCCCGGTCGATGTCGTCGCGCGAGACGGTGAGCCAGCGCCCGTGCCGGTCGGCCAGCGACTTGACGCGCCGGCTGCCGATGTGGCGCGCGAGCAGGAACCACGGCAGCCCGCCGACCAGCGAGCCCGCCACGCCCGCGGCGACCACGCCCCAGAGCGTGAGGTCGCCATTCGCCGCGGTGTAGCCGGCGAACGGCATGATGAGTTCGGAGGGGATGGGCGGAAAGATGTTCTCGACGAACATCAGGAGCGCGATGGCCCAGTAGCCGTGGTCGGCGATGAAATCGATGATCGCGTCGGTCATGGCCCGACGCGTGGCAATCGAGGGTCCCGGCCGGTCAGCGCTCGTCGAGACTGTGCGCCACGGCGGCCTGCCGCGCGTTGCGGATCGCGTCACCGATGGCCGGGCCTTTCCAGCCCTGCGCCAGCGCTTCGGCCGACACGGCCGCGGTGTCCACCGTCAGCGCCGCATCGAGCGCACGCTGCAGCCGCTCGCGCTGCGGGTAGGGCTGGTCTTCGAGGCCGGTGCGCCCGCGCGCATCGCATTCGCAGGCGAGCAGCAGCTCGCGGAAGCGCTGCGGCCGGCGCCAGGCGTCGCAGCGGTCCAGCAGGCGCATCACGGCGGCCGCGTTGAGCTCGCCGCTGCGGTGCACGTTGCCGTGTTCGCGCGCCACCACCACCGCGAGCTCGCGGCAGTCGTTGGGCACGCGCAGGCGCTCGCACACCGCCTCGACCAGTTTCACGCTGCGCGCCTCGTGCGCGATGTGGCGCGGCAGCTGGTCGGCCGGCGTCGTGCCCTTGCCGAGGTCGTGCCCCAGGCAGGCGAAGCGCACGGTGAGCGGCGCGTCCAGGCGTGCCGCCATGTCGAGCACGAGCATCAGGTGCACGCCGGTGTCGACCTCGGGATGATGGGCCTCGGGCTGCGGCACGCCCCAGAGGCGGTCGACCTCGGGCAGCAGCTTGCGCAGCGCACCGCAGCGCCTCAGCACCTCGAACATGCGCGAAGGCGTGCGCTCCATCAGCCCGCGCGCGAGCTCCTGCCAGACCCGCTCGGCCACCAGCGCGTCCACCTCGCCGGCCTCGACCATCTCGCGCATGAGCGCCGTGGTCTCGGGTGCCACGGTGAAGTCGGCAAAGCGCGCCGCAAAGCGTGCCAGCCTCAGGATGCGCACCGGGTCTTCGGCGAAGGCGGGCGACACATGGCGCAGCACGCGCGCGCGCAGGTCGCGTTCGCCGCCGTAGGGGTCGATGAGGGAGCCGTCCTCGTCGCGCGCCATCGCGTTGATGGTGAGGTCGCGGCGCATCAGGTCTTCTTCCAGCGTGACGCCCGGGTCGGCATGGACGGTGAAGCCGCGGTAGCCCGGCCCCGACTTGCGCTCGGTGCGCGCGAGCGCCACCTCTTCCTTCGTCTGCGGGTGCAGGAAGACCGGGAAGTCCTTGCCGACCGGCGTGTAGCCGGCGGCCACCATCTCCTCGGGCGTTGCGCCCACCGCGACCCAGTCGTGGTCGTGGACCGGCAGGCCCAGCAGGGCATCGCGCACCGCGCCGCCGACCATGTACGTCTTCATGGCGGGCAGTGTAGGGGCCGTGCCGTGGCGCTCAGCGCGAGGTGCGGTACTCCTCGTTGAAGGCGAGGAAGTCTCCTTCCGCGAGCGCGTCCTTCGTCCAGGCCGCGACGCTCGCGAGCTTCTGCACGCGGTCGATGTAGGCCGCGATGGCCGGCGTGACCGGCAGGCCGTAGGTCACGATGCGCTTCACGACCGGGGCGTAGAAGGCATCGGCGACGCTGAACTCGCCGAAGAGCATCGGCCCGCCGTAGGTGTCGAGCAGCTCGCCCCACATCTGCACGATGCGGTCGAGGTCCGCCCGGGCGGCGGGCTGCTCGGCCAGCACGCGCGGTCCCACGTGCTGCAGCGCGGCCTCGATGTTCATGCTGAAGTGCGTGCGCAGCCCGGCGAAGCCCGAGTGCATCTCCGCCACCACGCAGCGCGCACGGGCCCGCGCCCTGGGATCGCTCGGCCACAGGCGCTTCTCGGGGTGGCGCTCGGCGACGTACTCGGCGATCGCGAGCGAATCCCAGATCACCAGGCCGTCGTCCACCAGCACCGGCACGCGCCCGGCCGGGCTGAGCTTGAAGATCTCCTTCTTGAAGGTGGAATCGGGCACGCCGTAGTCCAGGCGCATCACCGTTTCCTCGAAGGGAATGCCGGCCTCCTTGAGCAGCACCCACGGGCGCATGGACCAGGAGGAGTAGTTCTTGTTGCCGATGTAGAGGTGCAGGGGCATGGGCGTCTCCGGTGGGGTGGCCCATGCTAGGGCAGGGCGGGCACGCCGTCGATGCAATGCCGGCATCGTCTCGATGCCAGGTGCGCAAGCTTCAGGCGCGGGGCACTTCGCGCCGCCAGTGGTCGAGCCGCCCCGGCTCGCTGCGGCCGGCCAGCACGTCGGGCATCACCGCTTCCAGTGCCGTGGGTGCGAGCCCCAGCGCCTCCAGGCCGGGCAGCTCGCCGCTCGCCACGTTGGGCACCTGCATGGAGAGCAGGTTGTCGCGCGACATCAGCGGCTCGCCCGGCAGCAGCTCCAGCATGAGCGCCTGCAGCCGGCCGAGCGCCGCCGGCAGCGGCACGATGCGCCGCCGGTTCCCCGACCAGGTGCCCGCGCAGCGCACCAGTTCGGCCAGCGTGTACGTTCGCGGGCCGACCGCCTCGTATGTGGCGCCGACCGCGTCGCGCGTGTGCAGCGCACGCGCGATGGCGCGGGCCACGTCGCACACCCACACCGGCTGGAAGCGCGCGTCGGCGCAGGCGAGCGGCATCACGGGCGCCAGGGCCTGCAGCCGCGCGAAGAGGTTGAGGAAGCGGTCGTGCGCGCCGAAGACGACCGACGGGCGCAGCACCGTGAGATCGAGCCCGGCGCCGCGCAGCACGGCCTCGCCCTCGGCCTTGCTGCGCTGGTAGAGCGAGGGGGCCTGGGGCGCAGCACCGAGTGCGCTCACGTGCACCACCCGCGGCACGCCAGCGGCCTGGCAGGCGCGCGCAAGCCTGGCCGGCAGCTCCACGTGCACCCGGCGGAAGGCCGCCTCGCTGCCGTGCAGGATCGCGACCAGGTTGACCACCGCATCATGGCCGCGCAGCAGCCGCACCAGCGTGGCGTCGTCGTGCACGTCGGCCGGCAGCAGGTCCACGCCGGGCAGCATCCACAGCGTGCGGGCGCGCGCCGGGCGACGGCTGGGCACCGTCACGCGGGCGGCGCCGCCGCCGGCTTGCACGAGCTGCTCGCACAGGGTGCGGCCGATGAAGCCCGTGCCGCCGAGCACGAGCACGCGTGTCACGGCAGCTCTCCGTTGGGCGCGGGGGCCGCGGCCACCCGCGGGCCCACCATCTCGCCCAGGCGCGTCTTGATCGACGCGAGCTGCAACGGATCCGCGCGTGGCTCGAGGAGGGCCGAGTAGACGACGGCGTTGGCCAGCACCTTCTTGACGTAGTCGCGCGTCTCGTTGAAGGGCACGTTCTCGGCCCAGATCGCGGCTTCGAGCACCGGGCCCTCGCGCCAGCGGCGCGGCCGGTTCGGGCCGGCGTTGTAGGCCGCGGCGGCCAGCAGTTCCGAGCCTTCGAAGTCGTCGAGCACGAGCTTGAGGTACTGCGTGCCGAGCTTCAGGTTGGTCTCGCGGTCGGTGATCATGTCCTGCGTGAACGGCATGCCGATCTTGCGGGCCGTCCAGCGCGCCGTGGCCGGCATGATCTGCATCAGCCCCGAGGCGCCCACGCCGGAGCGCGCATCGAGGATGAAGCGCGACTCCTGGCGGATGAGGCCGTAGACGTAGGCCGGGTCCAGGCCGGTCGCACGGGCGCGCGAGGTGAGCTCGCGGCGGAAGGGCGTGGGGTAGCGCTGCGCGATGCTGATCTCGCCCTTGGTGCGGTCGCTGGTGTTGATGCAGCGATCCCACACCTCGCGGTCGCAGGCGAGCTGCGCTGCCGCGAGCAGGGCGCGGTCATCCATGCCGCGCAGGGTGAAGTTCCACTCGCGCACGCCTTCGTTGCGCAGGCCGATCGAAATGAGCTGCAGGGCGCGCTGCAGGCCCGGCTCGCGCTGGGCGGCGCGCCGCTCGGCGTCGGTGAGCGGCGCGGGTTCGGGCGGCAGCGCGAGCGGGCGGCCGAGCTCTTCGGCGGCCAGGGCGCCGTAGAAGCTGAGCGGGCCGGCGATGCTCGCGAGCATCTCCTGCGCTTGCGCGCCCATGGCCTGCGGCTCGCTCGAATCGGGCGCCATCGCCTGCAGGGCACGCGCCTTCCAGTACACCCAGGTCGGGTCGCGCTGTTCGGCGGCGCTCATCGCATTGACGGCCTGCATCACCTGCTGCCAGCGTGGCTTGCCGCCGTTGGCGCGCAGCGCGGCGCGCGCCTTCCAGGCGAGCGTGTCGTCCGCCCAGTCGATCTCCACCGCGGCGCGCCCGGACAGCAGCGCGGCGCGCTGATAGTGCTCGGAGGCGTCAGGCAGCAGCTTGACCGCCGCCTGGCGGGCGACCGACGCCCAGGCCCAGGCGCCCAGCTCGGGCGGCAGCAACGCCTCCCACCGGGCGCGCAGGGCGGCGGCCGTCGCATCGGGGTCGCTCGACGCCCAGCGCATGAGCGCGAGCGCGGCGAGCTCGCGCTCGGTGCGGTTGCGCGGCGTGAGCGTGGCGAGGTAGCGGCCCGGGTTGTCGATGAAGCTGCCGACGTCGTCGCCGGCCTTGGGTTCCACGATGGCGGCGGCCAGCCGCGCGGTGCGCGGGCGGCTCGCCTCCATGGACAGGCGGGCGCGGCGCCACACCTCGTCGACGCTCAGGTGCCCGGCCTGGTAGAGCGTGGTCGCGAGCAGGTTGCAGCCGTCGTCGGGGTCGCGCTGGGCGTACCAGGCGGCCCGGGCCCTGGCGCGCACGTCCTTGCCGTCCAGGTGGTCGGCGAGCAGCGCGTAGCAGCTGACCTCGCGGTCGTCGTTCATGCGAAAGCGCGGGTAGTCGACGGCCAGGGCCTTCCATTCGCGGCGGCGGCCGAGCTCCAGCAGCCAGTCGTTGCGCAGGCGATCCTCGACGTAGGTGCCGCTCCAGCGGCGGTAGAAGGCCTCGACCTCGTCGATGGACGCGGTGGCCAGGCGGCTGTTGAGCTGCCAGTAGTCGGTCCACATCGCGAGCGGGTGCCGTTCCACCATCGCCACGCCGCGCATCTGCGCGAGGCGCACCGCATCGCGCTTGCCCCACGCGTCGCGTGCGGCGACGATCGCGTCGTTGCCGGTCTGCGCGGCGGCCGGGCCCATCACGAGCGCCGCGAGGCTTGCCGCCAGGGCGCGCATGGCACGCCAGCCGGGCTTTGATACCGTTGCCTTCGATCTTGCTTTCAACACCACCACGCCTGCCCTTCCATCGTGTCCGAATCGCCTCGCCTCACCCGCCCCGCGCTGCGCGCGCAATTGCTGGCTGCCCGTGAACGATTCGCCACGTCGGCCGAAGTTTCATGTGCCGAAGAAGCCTTGGCGCGGGAGGTGGTGCAGGTCGTCGACCGCCTGGAGCCCGAATGCCTGGGCCTGTACTGGGCGATGCGACGGGAATTTAACGCAGCACCCCTGTGGTTGGCCGACGCGGGAGGCACCACCTTGCCGCTCGCATTGCCTTTCGCCGAGCGCGAGGGCCGGCAGATGCACTACCGGCGCTGGGACGGGCAGGCGCCGCGTGGCGTCGATGCATGCGGCATCGCCACGAGCGACGGCGAGCGCGTGGTGCCCGACGTGGTGCTGGTGCCCTGCGTGGGCTACACCGCCGCGGGCTACCGGTTGGGCTACGGCGGAGGCTATTTCGACCGCTGGCTGGCCGCGCATCCGCACGTCACGGCGGTCGGCGTGGCCTGGTCGGTCGCCGAGATCGCCGAGGCGGACTTCACGCCCGAGCCGCACGACCAGCCGCTCGCGCTCATCGTCACCGAGCGCGGCGTGGCCTGAGCCTCAGCCGCCGGCCAGCGCCTGGCGGGTCTGCTCGGCACGCTGCTCCACCCAGCGGCAGAACTCGTCGACCTCCTGCCGCGCGCGGGCCTGCGGCGCCGTGATGAGCCAGTAGGCGGGCGGTGCGGCCACACGGCCTTCGGCGCCGAAGGGTTCGACGAGGTCGCCGCGCGCGAGCTGCTCGGCCACCAGCGGCAGCCGCGCGAGCGCCACGCCCTGGCCGGCCATGGCCGCCTGGATCTGCTGGTAGGTGTAGTTGAGATAGAGCCAGCGCCGCGGCTGCACCTTGGCCGCGCCCTGCTGCGCCAGCCAGTGGCGCCAGCCCAGGTACTCCGATCCGGGCCGGTGGTCGTCTTCCTCGGTCACGGTCCAGGCCGCGAGGTGCTCGGGACGCGACAGCGGCGGTGAGTCGCCGCGGCGGATCTGTTCGGCCAGCGACGGGCTGATGACCGGCGTGATCACCTCGCCGAAGAGCCGTGTGGCGCCGGCCGGCACGCGGTGCTCGCCGCTGTAGCGCAGGATGAGGTCGAACTCCGGATCGGCCGGGTTGGCGAGCGCATCGGTGGCTTGCACGCGGATGTCGATCTCGGGGTGCTCGCGCTGGAAGGCTTCCATCTGCGGGATCAGCCACATCGAGGCGAACGAGGCGAAGGTGTTGACGCTCACCACGCGCCGGCCCTGCGACTGGCGGATCTGCTGCACGGCGGTGTCGATGCGCGCGAGGCTGGGCGCGAGCGCACGCAGGAAGGCCGCGCCTTCGGTCGTGAGCTCCACCTTGCGCGTGCCGCGCGAGAAGAGCGTCGCGCCCAGGTCCTCTTCGAGCGACTGGATCTGCCGGCTCACGGCCGACTGCGTGAGGCTCAATTCCTCGGCAGCGGCGCGAAAGCTCAGGTGCCGGGCGACCGCCTCGAAGGCGCGGATGGGGCCCACGGAGAGGGGGCGGCGGCGGATGTTATTCATGATCAAAACGAGTCAATCGCTTGTGCCCATTTCATTGGACGGTGCCGTGTGGCCTGCCTATTCTCTCGCCATACGTTCGAAAGGAGGCCCGTGATGGTCGACTCAATGATGACCAATGTGCAACAGTCCGTGGAGGCCGAAGCCGGCCAGTGGGCGCTGCCCGCCGGCGAAGCGGTGCGCCTGAGCATCGGGCCCGGGCCGCGCGAGCTGCACGTGACGCAGGGGCGGCTGTGGCTCACTCGCACCGGCAGCGCCCGGGCGCCGGCCGAAGACCTGTGGCTGGAGGCGGGCGACACGCTCGCGATGGAGTCGGGCAGCGCCTGGGTCATCGAAGGCTGGGGCGCCACGCGCTTCCAGCTGCTGGTGCCGCCCCGTGCCTGCCGCGCGCTGGCGCAGCGCTTCAGCGCGGCCGGGTCGCGGGCGGCTTCTTCTTCGCGCCGGCGCTTTTCGTTCTGGCCGGTGGCGGCTTGAGCGCGCGGCCCGCAGCGGCGGGCCGCTTCGGCGCCTTGGCGGCGCGGGCGCGCAGCGCAGCTTCGAGCGCCAGCCGCGCCCAGGGCAGCATCAGCGCCGGCGATTCGAGGGCGTCCTCGGGCGCCGTCCAGAAGCCGAGCACGATCTTCCGGCCCTCCTTGGTGTCGAAGTCGAAGGGCTCGCAGCCGGCCGCCTGGAAGCGCTCGCGCGTGTGCTCGTCCACCTTGAGGTAGAGCCGCTCGCCGCCGGCGACCGCCACGAAGAGATCCTCCACGTAGAAGCCGTGGCCGCCGAACATGCGGCGCGCGCGGGCGGGGCCGAGCGCGCCCAGAAGCTCCAGGCAATGCGCGGCGAATTCAGGTGAGGCGGCCATGCGCGCAGTGTGCACAAGCTGTGCGCCGGCGTCAGCGCCCTTGCCAGCTGCTGTCAGCGTCCGCTCAGACCTGCAGCCAGCCGCGAAAGCCGCGTGCCGCGTAGTACGACTGCGCGCCGTTGTGGTATGTGAAGACGCGGCCGTAGCGCCGGTCGCAGAAGAGCGCGCCGCCCCGCTGGCGCACGTCGGCGGGGGTGTCGATCCAGCTCGAGGTCTTGAGGTCGAACTCGCCGTGGCGCTGCAGCTCGCGGTACTGCTCTTCGGTCAGCAGCGAGACGCCCATGGCCTGCGCCATCTCCTGGGCGCTGGTCCTGGGCGCGTGCTCCTTGCGCTCCTGGCGCGACGTCGCGTCATAGCAGGTGCTGCGCCGTCCGCTCGGGCTTTCGGCCGAGCAGTCGCAGAAGACGAGGCGGCCGTCGTCGCCCGCGGTGCCGATCACGTCGGGCTCGCCGCCGGTGGCTTCCATCTGCGCCAGCGTGGCGAGCGCGGCCGCGTTGCCTGCCAGTCGCGACTGCACCTCGGCCCAGGCCAGGCCGGGATGACGGGCCGTGTGCTTCTCGAAGCGGGCCTCGAGTGTCTTGAGCAGTGCGTCGCGTTCCTGGGGCGTCATGTCAGCGGTCTCCTCGCGTTGCAGTCCTGGCGTTGCAGTCGGTAGCGTCCATCGTCGCCTTCCGCCACGCGACCGGCGGCGACGAGTTCTTCGAGATGCTGCGAGATCGAATGGCGCTCGATGGTCGTGGTCGCCATCGAGGCGTTGTGGCCGGGCGGATAGAGGAAGCCGCCCTCGGCGAGCTCCTCCAGCGTGCGCGGCGCGTCGCGCAGGCGATCGATCAGCACCGCCTCGCGCGCGTCCAGCCGTGCGGTGTAGGCCCGCAGCGCCTCCTCGAACGCAGCGCGGTCGGTGTAGACGCCCTTGTGGTGCGAGGTGATCCACACCCGGGCGTCGAGCGATGGCAGCTGCGCGAGCGAGCGGCGGAAATCGGCCAGGCAGGAGGTCGCATCGCCGTAGTAGGGGCCGAAGCTCGAAAGGTCGATGTCGCCGATGAAGGCGATGCCGTGCGGCTCGACCACGAGCGCGCAGTGCCCCGCCGTGTGGCCGGGCAGATGCACCGCGCGCACGCGGATGCCGCCGCCCAGGTCCCACACTGCGCCGTCGCGGTAGGCGATCGCGTCGGGCCGCGGCCTGTAGCTGAAGTCGGTGTCCATCTTGTGGCGGAAGTTGTCGAGCGCCGCCTGCGGGTAGCCGAAGTGGCGGCACAGGCCCTCCCAGCTGCGCGCGGCCTCCACGTCGCGCTCGTGCACGTGCACCGGCGCGTGGGGCAGCCGGTGCAGGCCGGCCATGTGGTCCTCGTGCACGTGGCCGAGCACCACCATGTCCACGCAGTCATCGAAGCGCGCCGCGCCCAGGCGGTTGGCCACCTTGGGCGTGTCGAAGGCGACGACCGTGTCGCCGCCCGCGACGATCACCTGGTTGCC
Organism: Rubrivivax sp.; assembly: GCA_044507405.1. Taxonomy (GTDB): domain Bacteria; phylum Pseudomonadota; class Gammaproteobacteria; order Burkholderiales; family Burkholderiaceae_C; genus Rhizobacter. The sequence goes on from JBIQJS010000005.1 coordinate 53,356, forward strand.
GTCGGGATACTTGCCGGTCTTCTCGCCGAAATAGACGGTGACGGGGCCGAAGCGGGCGCTGGGGGTGTCGCTGTGGAGGTCGGTCATCTGGGGCGGTGCGTCGGTGGCGAGACAGCCGCCGATTTTGGCCGGTCAGCGCGGGGTGTTCGTGTTGAAGGCTTCGAGCGCCTCGCGGTAGGCGGCGAGAGGATCGGGTGCGAGCGTGATCGCGCGACCCATCACCACGTGCGTGGCACCCGCGCGTGCGGCCTCGGCGGGCCCGGCCACGCGGGCCTGATCGCTGCGCGACGTGGGCACGAGCTGCACGCCGGCGCAGACGATCAGGGCATTGCGCGGCAGCACACGCCGCAGCAACGCGGCTTCGTGCGCGGAAGCCACCACACCATGGCAGCCCGCGTCAGCAGCCAGCCGGGCGAGCCGTTCCACCTGGGCTTGCACCGTGCCGGCAATGCCGATGGAGGGCAGGTCTTCATCGGTCAGGCTCGTGATCACGGTCAGTGCGAGCACCCGCATCGAGGGATACGCGGCCGCCGCCTCGACCACTGCGCGCATCACGGCGCTGCCGGCCGTCGCGTGCACCGTGATCATGCTCACGCCCAATCGTCCTGCGACGCGCGCTGCGCCGGCCGCCGCGTTCGGGATCTCGTGGAGCTTCAGGTCGAGAAAGACGTGTTTGCCCTCGCTTACCAACGTGTGCACGAGTTCCGGGCCGGCCTGTGCGAGCAACTGCAGGCCCACCTTGTAGTGATCGGCCTGAGGCCCCAGCGCGGCGACGAGCGCGAGCGCCTCGCCGGCGGAATCGGTGTCGAGCGAGACGATGAGCGGTGCAGCCATGCGGCACCAGTCTAGGGTGCGCCAGCACGGGGTCCATGGGAGTACCCCTCGCCGCGCCTCGCGGCAAGAGAGGAATCGTGGTTCGAATCTCACACCGCGCGGGCCGCTGCGGGGATACGATGCACCGCTTGCCCGTGAGGCGCTCGTAGAGGCAGGGGCAGGCGGCATGTGTCAACACCGCAAGGAAGTCCATGGACCGATCCACGATGTCGCTGCCTCGCCAGAAGGCCCTCCGCGAAGGCCTGCCGGCCGCAGCCGATGCCCTCCAGCGCCGCGCCGCGCGCGAAATTCCCGCCGACCTCATCGACGATTACGTGGCGCTGAACTGGCTCGAGTGGTGGGGCGGCGGCCTGCGCCTCACGATGGTCGGCCAGAACGTGTGCCGCCAGTTGCGCCTCGGTGTCGAATGACACCGGTCACGCTCCCAGCAAGGTTACTTGCGAGCGCGTACACTTGCGGCTTCTTCGCGCCAGGCCCCTTCCCCAATGGGTGTCCGTGACGGCGCTGAGATCATGTGATCTCCCCCTCGCCAGACCGGTTGCCTGCAATCCTCCCCTGGCAGCCTCTGGCCGCAGCGAACACCCCTGCCAGCCACCCGCGGGACCGAGTTCACGCTCGCCGGCGCGACCTTCGCGCCTTCTGCTACCTCCGGCGGCCTCACGGTGAGGCGCGCTGAGACCTCAACCCCAACCTGTGCGCTCTTCACCGGGCGCGCCTCTACACGCACATGGCCAAGGAAGAACTGATCGAGATGAACGGCGTCGTCAACGAAATCCTCCCGGATTCGCGTTTCCGCGTCACGCTGGACAACGGACACCAACTGATCGCCTACACCGGCGGCAAGATGCGCAAGCACCACATCCGCATCCTCGCTGGCGACAACGTCTCGCTCGAGCTCTCGCCCTACGACCTGAGCAAGGGCCGCATCACCTTCCGTCACCTGGAGCGCCGTGGACCTGCGCCGACGCCGGGCGCCTCGCGCTACCCGCGTCGCTAGACAAGGAATCGATGACCTCTCCCGAATACAGCGCCCGGGTCCGGGCGCTGCTTGCACGCACCAGCATCAGCTGGGGCGTTTTTCTCCCCACCACCAAGGAATACGACATGACCACCGAAACCGGCACCGTCAAATGGTTCAACGAAGGCAAGGGCTTCGGCTTCATCGCCCCTGACAACGGCGGCAAGGACCTCTTCGCCCACTTCAAGGAAATCCAGGGCACGGGCTTCAAGACCCTGCTGGAGAACCAGCGCGTGGAATTCGAAGTCACGCAAGGCATGAAGGGCCCGCAGGCATCGCGCATCCGCGTGCTCTGAACGCGCTGCGCCCGGCAGTTCCACCAGGAGGCATCTCATGAAGGATCTGCAGGAAGCCACGGAGCGCATCTGCGAGCTGAAGGGCTCCTTGATCGCGCTCGACGTGCTGTTGACCGCACTGCTCGACGCCTTGCCCCCGCAGGACCGTCAGCAGGTGCTGGAGCGTTTTGCCGGCCATGCCGAAGTGGCCCGCACCGTGCTGTTGCACGAACCCATCTCCGAACTCACCATCGCCTCGTTCGAAAACGACGTGCGGCGCATCTCGGCGCTGCAGCACGGCTGAGTTCCTCTTTTCCGCGGCGCTCGCTAGAGCGCTTCCCACTGCGGCAGGCAATGCCGCGCGAGCGCCGTGATCCACGCCGGCTCGGTGGGATCAAAGGCGATCCCGAAGGCCGGGCTCACCAGGAAGCGTGCGCGCCAGAACGCGCGTTCATCGTGCTGCTGCACGAAGCCCTGCAGGCTCGCGTAGGGCACGGCCACCGCGCCGAGGTGCAGGACCGGCGACTCCGCGGTGATCTCTTCCAGCCGACCGTTGTCCTGGAAGCGCAGCACCACCTCTCCATAGTCCATCTCGTTCAGCTCGACCGCATTGCGGCCCGAGCGCAGCGGCTCGCCCATCGTGTCGACGAGCGCCTCGCGCGTGAGCGTGAAGGCGTGGCCGGCGTAGGAGACGTAGGGGTCGAGCCGCATGAGCGTGGGCTCGACCGGGGCTCATCGGCCGAGCTGCGCCAGCGCCGCCTGCAGGCCGGCGAGGCCGCCTACGCGCTGGTCGTTGATGAAGATCTGCGGCATCTGCCGCACCGACGGGCCGCACTTCTCGAAGAACGCGAGGCGCTCGGCCTCGTCGTCGATGCGGATCTCCTCGAAGGGCAGCGAGCGCGACGTGAGGAGCATCTTGGCGCTGTCGCATTGCGGGCAGGCCGACTTGGAATACACGACGATGTGGAGGTTCATGGGGCGCAAGTTTAGGCGGGGGTGTGCAACGCACCGCGGCACATGGCTGTCGGACCCTGGGCGACCCAGCGCGAGCTTGCGGCACCGTCCTACAGCGCCAGCGTGCAGGCGCTGACGGTTTTGATGCGGTGCAGCAGGCAGCATCTCTCCCGGGGCCGTCATGGTGACCGTGCCCATCACAACAGGAGAGATTCATGAGAAAGCAACTTGCCATCGCTCTTGCGGCACTGTCCCTGGCGGGCGTCGCCACGGCGCAGGTCACGACCACCGTGAAGGAGGGCGCCAAGGCCACGGCCGAGACGGCCAAGCAGGGCGCCGAGAACGCCAAGGCGGCCGTGTCCGACCAGCCCGAGAAGACCGGGCACAAGGCCAAGGCGAAGGTGCACAAGGCCAAGGCCAAGCACCACGGCGAAAACGCCAAGGAAGCGGCGAAGGACACGGTCAAGTAAGCGCCCTCGTCGGCACCACAGGGAGGACGCGTGGCGCGGCGCACGCTGGCGACGGCCTGGGCGAAATCCTTCGAGCGCAGCCTGGGCGCCTGGGCGCGTGCGGGGCTGCAGCCGGGCGGTCGCCGGCTCGGCCAGGCCGCGAAGGCCGCAGCCGAGCGCCGGCAGCCGCCACCGGGGCCGGGCGACTGGCTGCCCGGTGTGGCGGTGGGCCTGACCGGCCTGCTGCGCTTTCACGTCTACCGGCCACCGGGCCTGCACTATGCAGAGCGGGTGCCGGTGGTCGTGATGCTGCACGGCTGCGGGCAGGACGCGCGCAGCTTCGCCGCGAGCACGCGCATGAACCGCCTGGCCGACAAGGAGCGCTTCCTGGTGCTCTATCCCGAGCAGGACCGCGTGGCCAATGCGCAGGGCTGCTGGAACTGGTTCGACACCCGCTCGGGCCGCGCCTACAGCGAGGCGGGGCTCATCCTCAAGGCGATCGACCAGGTGAGCCTCTTCTACCCGGCCGACCGCACGCGGGTGGTGCTCGTGGGGCTGTCGGCGGGCGCGAGCATGGCGGCGCTGCTCGCCACGCGCCACCCGGGGCGCTTCCGGGCGCTGGTGATGCACTCGGGCGTGGCGCCGGGTTCGGCCGACTCGAGCGCAGCGGCGCTGCGCGCGATGCGCGGGCGGCAGATGCTCACGCCGCTCGCGGTGGCCGAGGCGCTGCCGGCGCTGATGGTGATCCACGGCGCGCACGACCGCGTGGTCTCGTCGCGCAACGCCCATGCCACCGTCACCCTCTGGGCCGATGCGGCCGGCGCCACGGCCGGCGAGACGCGCCGTGTCCGGCGCGGGCAGCGGCATGCGATGACGCTCACCGAGTACCGCGCGCGCAACCGTGCGGTGGCGACGCTCGTCGAGGTGGACAGCCTCGGCCATGCCTGGAGCGGCGGTGCGCCGCGCAAGCCCTACAGCGACAGCCGCGGCCCCGATGCCTCACGGCTGGCCTGGGCCTTCGCACGGCGCCAGTTCTCGGCCTGACGGCGCCGCGCGGGCGAATCCGCTCCTGCACAATCCCGGGCCTCGCCGCGATGCCCGACGGAGACCTGCGCATGACCCCTGAAGAACGACGCGCGCTGCGCGACAAGCTCATCACCGCACGCCAGTCCATGCCCGACCGGCTGGAGCGTGCCGTGCAGCTGCAGCAGGTGCTGCGTGCCTGGCTCGTGAGCCGCAAGGAATCGACCATCGGCGCCTACTGGCCGATCAAGGGCGAGTTCGACCCGCTGCCGGCGCTCTTTCGCTGGAGCGAAGGCGGGCCCGAAGGTTCGCCGCGCCGCATCGGCCTACCGGTGACGGACCGTCTCACCGGCGAGTTGCGCTTCCATGTGTGGTACCCGGGCTGCCCGATGGAGCTTGACGCGCACGACATCCCCAAGCCCAAGGACACCGACCAGTTCCGCCCCGCGCTGCTCGTGCTGCCCTGCGTGGGCTACGGACCCGGCGGTGTGCGTCTGGGTTATGGCGGCGGCTTCTACGACCGCACGCTGGAGAGCATGAACCCACGCCCGCTCACCATCGGCGTGGGCTACGCGCACGGCTTCCTGCCGCTGCTGCGGGCCGAGCCCGACGACCGGCTGGTCGACGTCATGCTCACCGAAGAAGGCGTGATGTGGCAGCGCACCGCCTAGGGCGGGACGCTTCCATGGATCACGTCACTCAGGCCGCCTTGCGCATCGTGCCGCGCGCAAGCTCGGTGCCAGCCGTCCAGCGGTAGGTGGCCGAGACGATTTCGGACGGCGAGCCTTCGCTGTTGAGCTGGTCGCGGTAGGCGATCGACGAGGCGCCTTCCTCGCTCTCGTCCACGAACTCGGTGCCGTTCTTGCGCAGCTGCGTCTCCGCGGCGATCACCTCGCGCAGGTACTCGCGGTGGCTCTTGAAGACGATGGGCGCGGGCAGCGTGCCATCGCCCAGCAGCTCGGCCGGGTCGCGGCCCGATTGCTTGAAGAGCTCGATCACGGCCGACAGGTGGCCCAGCTCGTAGTCGAGGAAGCGCTCCCAGATCGCCTTGATGCGCGGGTTGGTCTCCTGCTCCACGCAGGCGCTGTAGTTCCACACCTCGCAGGCTTCCTGCAGGAGGAGCTTCTCGAGCGGCGACTCGTCGGGGTTGACCATGCTGCCGTAGTGCACGATGTGCTGCGACTCGATGGAGGCGATCTCGGCGTAGAGCTGGCGCGCGATCGGGTCGGTGAAGAGCGGCCCGATGTTCATGTAGTAGTCGTGCGTCTGGTACTCGCCGCCGGTGAGCGTGATGGCGTGCAGCTTGGTGGCCAGCGCCGCATCGGGCTCGTAGGGGCGCAGCAGCTCGTGCTCGGGCGCGCGGTGGTGCACCAGCGTCGGCCGCGCCGGGATGATGTCGGTGTGGCCCTGGGTGATGTTGTTGGCGTCCTTGCCTTCCAGCCGGTCGAGCAGCGCGCTGTAGCGGTAGAGGTGGTCGAAGTCTTCCAGCAGCGCGTAGCGGTAGCCCTGCGCGAGGTACGGATCGGCTTCGAGCTGCGCGACCGAGGCGGTGACCTCGATCGCGGTCTGCTCGTAGCCGATGGTGGTCTCGATGGGCGAGTGGTCGGCGCCGATCAGCCAGTTGATGAGCGTGGCCTGGTGCTGCTCGCAGCGCATGATGCGCGCGATCGGCTCGCGCAGCGGGCCGTTCATGCGGATCATCACCTGCTTGACGCGCAGCGAGTCGAGCTCCACGCCGTTCATGAGGATGATGCGGATGCGGGTGAAGGTGTCGTCGTCCAGCTTGCTGATGGGCTTCTGGACCATGTCCTTCCAGGTGAACTTCTGGCGATCCAGCGGCGTGCCGCGGTCGGTGAGGAGGTTGATGGCCATGTCTCGTGTCCTTTCCGGTCAGATGACTTCGGGTTTCGGTTCGACCACCACCAGCGCGGTGAGCCACTGCTTGATGATCTGGAGATGCTCCTGCTCCTGGCACAGCGCGCCCAGGAACTGGCCCGCGAGGTCGGATTCACCCGCGTCGTCGGCGAGCGCGGCCAGCAGCTCCCAGCCGGCGTTGTCGGCCAGCTCCACGGCGAGCATCGCGTTCAGGCACTGCGCGAGCGTGGTGCGCGGGTCGTTGAGCACCTGCATGAAGCCGCTGGAGGCGAGCGCGGTCACGTCGGCGCAGGGCGTCATGCAGGTCGGGTCGCCGCCCATGTGCACGATGGCCTCGGTGAGCAGCTGGAAGTGCTCCAGCTCCTCGTTGTGGATGCGCGTGAGGGCCGCGTGCGCCTCCTCGGTCGGGCGCGCCGCGCCCTCGGCGTCGAGCAGCGTGACGGGCGGCAGCACGTCGTCGCTCGCCTGGCGCGCGGCTTCGTACTTGAGCAGCAGCGCTTCATAGAGGCGCGCGCCGGTGCGCTCGTAGGCCAGGCGTTCGCCCAGCTTGTCGAGGAAGACGCTGGGCATGCCGCCCTTGAGCTTGGCGATGCCTGACTTGACGACGCCCTTCATGGTCGTGGGCACGGGGATGGAGCCCACTGCATCGGCCTCTTCGATATAGGCGAGCTTCTGGGTTTCCATCTCGGAGACGTCGATCTCGTCGAAGGGGGTGAATTCTTCGGTGGCCTGGGTCATGGCCACCACAGCGGCCGGCGCGAGGCTCGCGCCGGTCAGGTTCGGGCCGAGGGAGGTGGGTTGCATCGCGGGTCCTTTCTGGATGTGACACCGCAACATGGCAAACCGCATACCGCGCGACGGCGAGCGCCGGTACGCACGTTGCCCGCGAGGGCCGTGCCCGACCTCGCCTTCGAACCCATCGACCTGCAGCGCCACCGGCAGGTGACCGCCCTCGACGGCACGCGCGCTCACGACGAGGCCGTGTGCTCGGTGAAGCACGTGGAGCCCGCGGAGGATGGCTACCTGAGTGCGCTCTGGATCCTCGACGCGAGTGGCGAGCGCGCGCCGCAGCAGCTCACCGCCGGCATCGCGCTCGACACCCAGCCGGCGTGGTCGCCCGATGGCCGGCGCATCGCCTTTCTCTCCGATCGCCAGGGCGGTCCACCACAGCTGCATGTGATCGAGCGCGCAGGCGGCGAGGCGCGGCTCGTGTGCGAGCTCGCGCAGGGCGTGCAGACCTTTGCGTGGCATCCCGACGGGGAACGGCTGATCGCGATCGTGACCGTCGCTGTCGATCCCGACGCGCACGGCCGGGAGGGCGATGCGCCGCCGCGCGACCGTGGCCCGGACGCGCCCGAAGTGGTGTGGCGCCTGCCCTACAAGCTCGACGGGCTGGGTTACACGCTTGCCGAGCGTGCCCACCTTTACGGCATCAATGTCGCGAGCGGCGAGGCGGCGCCGTTGACGCAGGGCGACTTCGAGGTGCGGGGCTTCGACGTCTCGCCGGACGGCCGGCAGATCGTCTACGTGCGCACGCGCGAGGAGGCGCACCACTGCACCGACCTGTGGCTGATGCCGTCGGCCGGGGGGGAGGCGCGCCGGCTCACCTTCGACCAGGCGACGGCGAGCGCACCCGCGTGGTCGCCGGACGGGCGCTGCATCGTCTACGCCGGCGCCTGCGACGCCGGCGATGCGCAGCTGCGCCTTTGGCGCCTCGACCTGCCCGATGGTCGCGTGCAGGGCCTGGGCGGCGAAGACGTGGAGGCCGTGCCGGGCAGCAAGCCCTGCTGGACGCCCGACGGCCGCGCCTTCGACTGCGTGCTGGCGCGCCGCGGCCTGCAGCAGGTGGCGCGCGTCCCGCTCGACGGCGGTCCCTGCAGCGTCCTGGTGCAGGGCGAGCGCCACGTCGAGCGGGTGACGGCGACGGCGAACCGCCTCGTGTACACCGCCGTCTCGCCGGCGTCACCGCAGGAGGTGATGAGCACCGACCGGGAGGGCTTGCACGAGCGCGTGCTCAGCGCCTTCAATGCCTGGTGGCGCGACCGCCCCGCGCCGCTGGTGCTGTGGCGCCGGTTCACCGTGCCCGATGGCGAGGGCGGCGAGGAAAACATCGACGGCTGGCTGATGCTCCCCGCCGGCCACCGCGAGGGCCGGCTGCCGCTGCTCGTCGACGTGCACGGCGGCCCGGCGAGCTATGTGCTGCTCAACCACCAGGCGCACCCGCACTGGCCCATCCTCTGCCAGCGGGGCTGGGCGGTGCTCGCGCTCAACTGCGTGGGCTCCAGCAGCTACGGCCATGCGTTCAGCGCGCGCCTGCGCGCACGCTGGGGCGAGCTCGATCTCGACCAGCACCTGGCGGCGGTGAAGACCCTGCAGCGCGAAGGGCTCGCGAGTGACCGCGTCGCCATCCTGGGCAAGTCCTACGGCGGCTTCATGAGCGCCTGGGCCATCGGCAAGACCGACGTCTTCCGCTGCGCCGTGGTGATGGCGCCGGTCGGCAACCTCGAGACGCACTACGGCACTTCCGACAGCGGCTACTACGCCGACCCGTACTCGATGTGCGGCGAGCCTTACGTCAACCGCGAGGTCAGTCGCAAGCTCTCCCCGATGCAATATGTGCAGCAAACCCGGACGCCCACGCTCTTCCTCCAGGGCAAGGAAGACGAGCGCTGCCCCAAGTGCCAATCCGAGGAGCTCTACGTGACGATCGCGCGCGCGAGCCGCACGCCGGTCGAGATGGTCCTGTACCCGGGCGGCAGCCACCATTTCTGGGAGGACGGGCGCCCCTCCCACCGACTGGATGCCCTGCAGCGCGTGCTCGCATGGCTCACGCGCTGGATCGACGTGCCGCTCGCCACGCGCGCGTCGCCGGCGCCGCACGCGCAGCCGATCGGCATGCCGGTTGCCGGATTTCCAGGCCGGCAGATCGGCCGGCATTCAATCCAGGAGATCGAGATGACGCAACAGCAGGATCGCAATCAACAAGGGCAACAACAGGAGCAGCAAGGCGGCTCGCAGAACCAGCAGGGCGGTGGCAGCCGCAGCGGCCAGCAACAGCAAGGCGGCAACCAGCAGAACCAGCAAGGCGGCCAGCAGCAACCCAGCCAGCAGCAGGACCGCAACCAGCAGCAGGACCAGAACCGCCAGGAGCGGCGCTGAGCCGGCGACGTCCGGCCTGGCCGGACACCACCATCGCCCTGATCTCCTGGGCGATGGGTCAGCGTCTCGCTGACCAGGGGGCGTGCGCGACTGCGCCGCCGCCTGCATCCAACCCCGTGGCGACGGCGCGTCGCATGCGCGTCGCCACCACTCCATTCATCGCGGCGCTGGCCGTGTTCGCCGCTGCTGCCGAGGCGTGCAACGCGCCCGACGGTGAGCGCACGCGGCCCGTGCTCAACGTGCGCCTCGACAACGACGCGCTCGGCTTCGATGGCCAGGACCGTGGCTACACCAGCGGCTTCGAGTTCGGCTGGATGTCCGCCAACCTCGAAACGGCGCGGGGCGCCGACTGCGTGCCGCGCAACCTGCGCGCGGCGCGGCGCTGGCTTGAATCGCTGCATCCGCAGGACTTCGACCAGCGCAACTTCCTCTTCACGCTCACGCAGGCGCTCTACACGCCGAACGAAGGCGACAGCGCCGAGTTGCTCGTGAAGGACCGCCCCTATGCCGCCGTGCTGCTCTTCGGCGTGGGCTACAACGCGCGGCGCGACGAGCAACTGCGCACCACGCAGGTCCGCGTCGGCCTCGTGGGCCCCTCGGCGCGCGGGCAGGAGGTGCAGGACGGCCTGCACCGCATGATCGGCGTGCAGCAATGGCAGGGCTGGCGCCACCAGTTGCGCGACGAGCCCCTCGTGCAGATCGTGCACGAGCGCCTGCAGCGCCATGGCCACCGGCCCATCGGGCGGAACTGGTCATGGGACCTCATCGGCCACTGGGGCGCGAGCGTGGGCAACTACCTCACGCATGCCAACGCCGGCGCCGAGTGGCGCATCGGCTGGGGCCTGCCCGACGACTTCGGCAGCGACCCGCTGCGCCCCTCGGGCGAGAACACGGCGCCGGTGCTGCGCGTGCCCACCGGTGAATGGCACTGGCACCTCTTCGCGAGCGCCGACGTGCGCGTGGTCGCCTGGAACCTCTCGCTCGACGGCAACACCTGGAAGGAAAGCCACAGCGTGGACAAGCGCCGCCTCGTCGCCGATTTCGGCGTGGGCACGAGCGTCGCCGTCAGGGGCTGGAAGCTCGCGCTCGCGCACTACTGGCGCACCCGCGAGTTCCGCGGCCAGGAGGCGCGGCCGATGTTCGGCAGCGTGACGGCGAGCCGTCGGTTCTGAGCGTCTCGCCGGGCCTCAGCTCGCGCGGCGGCCGAGCATGATGATCGCCATGCCCACGAAGCACACGGCCACGCCGATCCAGTCGGTCGTCGTCGGCCGCACGCCCTCGACCAGCATCAGCCACACCATCGCCACGCCGATGTACACGCCGCCGTAGGCGGCATACACGCGCCCGGCGGCCGTGGGGTGCAGCGTCAGCAGCCACGCGAAGAGCGCGAGGCTCGCCGCGGCGGGCACCAGCAGCCAGGCCGATCTGTCCTGCTTCAGCCACAGATGCGGCAAGTAGCAGCCGACGATCTCGGCGACGGCGGTCGCGACGAAGAGTGCGAAGGTCTTGAGGAGCTCCATCGCGGCATTGTCGAGCCAGGGCTTGACCCTCCAGTGGCTTGAGGAGGGTGGGCAGCGCCACGACGACGAGGCGACCGTGCGCCGGCTGAGCTTCATCCGCCGCTGCCGCGAGTTCGGTTTCTCGATCGACCAGGTGCGCGAACTCGCCAGCCTCGTCGATCAGCCCGAGCGCCCGTGTGCCGAGGTGCGCGACATCGCGGCCTCGCACCTTGCGCAAGTGCGAGGCCGCCTGGCCGAGCTTCAGGCGCTGGAAGCGGGCCTGAGCGCCTTCGTGTGCGAGTGCGAGGCCGCATGCGCCGGGGGGCCGGCGGTCGACTGCACCCTCCTCGAACGATTGGCCGTGTCGATCGGCGAAACACCACGGGCGAGCCGCCCGGGTTGCTGCGCCTGACGCAGCGCTCAGCCTTGCCGGGGGCGCTTGAAGACGTAGTGCACGTGGCCGGTGTTGCCCATCGGCACGGTGGTCAGGCCGGCGAGCTCCCAGCCTTCCTGGCCCAGGTCATTGGCCAGGGCCTCGCCGCCGCGCTTGTCCTTGGGGTCGTGGCCCCAGGTGTAGGTGCTGCCACCGCTCGTGACGTACTGGCGGATGTAGACCTTGTATTCCCATTGCTGCATCAGTCGCTCCTGTGGTGGATCAGCGTCGTCTCACGAGGGCCAGACCTCGGTCGAGAAGTAGGCCTCCAGACCGGGCTGCCGCGGGACCGGCTGGCCGTCGAGGACCCAGTAGCAGGTGAGGCGGGCATAGTTCTCGAGGTCCGTCCCGGTGAGGCAGGTCGCGTGTCGGCCCGAGCCCTCGAAGCGCACCACCAGGCGTTCGCCGGGGGAGGCGCGCTCGATGCGCCCGGGCCACGTCACGGTCGCACCGCCTTCGGTGCGTGTGAGGGTCAGCATGCCGTGGGCATAGGCGATGTCCGCCTGTGCGGCATACGTCGCCCCGCCCTCGGGCATGCGGCCGATGACGACATAGCGGCCGACGAGCATCTCGTAGTGGAACTCCGCGACCTCGGGCGCGCTCGCTGCGGCGGCCTGCCAGGCGGCCGCCGAAAGCCCGAGCGCCACGGCGAGCGCCGCGCGCACCCTGTGCTGCACCGCGCCTCTCACTCGACCGTCACGCTCTTGGCCAGATTGCGCGGCTTGTCCACGTCCGTCCCCCGCGCACAGGCCGTGTGGTAGGCGAGCAGCTGCAGCGGGATCACGTGCAGGATGGGCGAGAGCGCGCCGTAGTGCTCGGGCATGCGGATGACCTGCACGCCTTCGCTGCTCTCGATGTGCGAGTCGGCGTCGGCGAAGACGAAGAGCTCGCCGCCGCGGGCGCGCACCTCCTGCAGGTTGCTCTTGAGCTTCTCCAGCAGCGTGTCGTTGGGCGCCACGGTCACCACGGGCATCTCGGCGGTCACGAGCGCGAGCGGGCCGTGCTTGAGTTCGCCGGCCGGGTAGGCCTCGGCGTGGATGTAGCTGATCTCCTTGAGCTTGAGCGCGCCTTCGAGCGCGATCGGGTAGTGCAGGCCGCGGCCGAGGAAGAGGGCGTTTTCCTTGCGCGCGAAGACCTCCGACCAGGCGATCACCTGCGGCTCCAGCGCGAGCACCGCCTGCACGGCCACCGGCAGGTGGCGCAGCGCCTTGAGGTGCGCGAGCTCCTGCTGCTCGGTGAGGTGGCCGCGCACCTGCGCAAGCGACAGCGTGAGCAGGAAGAGGCCGACGAGCTGCGTCGTGAAGGCCTTGGTCGAGGCCACGCCGATCTCGGCGCCGGCGCGGGTGATGTAGGCGAGCTCGCATTCGCGCACCATGGCGCTCGTGGCCACGTTGCAGATGGTCAGCGTGTGCCGCATGCCGAGGCTGCGCGCGTGCTTGAGCGCGGCCAGCGTGTCGGCGGTCTCGCCGCTTTGCGTGATGGTGACGACGAGCGTGCGCGGGTTGGGCACGCTGTCGCGGTAGCGGTATTCGCTCGCGATCTCCACGCTGGTGGGAATCCTGGCGATGCTCTCCAGCCAGTACTTGGCAGTGGAGCCGCTGTAGTAGCTGGTGCCGCAGGCGAGGATGAGCACCTGGTCCACGTCCTTGAAGATGCGGTAGGCGCCGTCACCGAAGAGCTCGGGCGTGATCGCCTCGACCGCGTCCAGCGTGTCGGCGATGGCGCGCGGCTGCTCGAAGATCTCCTTCTGCATGTAGTGGCGGTAGGGCCCGAGCTCGGCCGCGCCGGTGTGCACGAGCACCGTGCGGACCTCGCGCTCCACCGTCTTGAACGTCACGCTGCCCGGCGCGCGTGCGGTGATCCACATCTTGCCGAGTTGCAGGTCGACCACGTCGCCTTCTTCGAGGTAGGCGATCTGGTCGGTGACGCCGGCGAGGGCCATGGCATCGGAGGCGAGGAAGTAGTCGCCCTTGCGCTCGCCGGTGCCCACGCCCAGCACCAGCGGCGAGCCTTCGCGCGCGCCGATCACGCGGTGCGGCTCGTCGCGGCAGAAGACGGCGATGGCATACGCGCCGCGCAGCCGCAGCGTGGCCTGCTGCACGGCGGCGAGCAGGTCGCCTTCGTAGAGGTGGTCGACGAGGTGGGCGATGACCTCGGTGTCGGTCTGGCTGTCGAAGCGGTAGCCGCGGGTGATCAGCTCTTTGCGCAGCTCGTCGTGGTTCTCGATGATCCCGTTGTGCACGAGCGCGATGCGGTGGGTGCCCGCCTGCTTCGTCGCCGGGCCGGCCGAGAAGTGCGGATGGGCGTTGTGCTCGGCCGGCGCGCCGTGGGTGGCCCAGCGGGTGTGGGCGATGCCGGTGCCGCTGTCGATGCCGTCTTCTGCCGTGCGCGCGTCGAGCTCGGCCACGCGCGAGGTGCTGCGCGCCCTGCGCAACTCGCCCCCCTGGTGGACGGCCACGCCGCAGGAGTCATACCCTCGGTACTCCAGGCGCTTCAGGCCTTCGATGAGGATGGGGACGATGTTCCTGGCGCTGACCGCGCCGACGATGCCGCACATGGAGCTTCCTGAGGGTGGGAGGAGGGGCGATGGTAGGAAGCCGGGTCAGATGGATGCTTGCGAAATTCGGTGGCTGTAGAAATAATCTTGCATCAACTGTGAATGATGCACAAATCATCCAATTTTGTAGGCGACATGAATGAATCTTCCAGCGTTCGCCTCGACGACACCGACTTGAGGGTGCTGGAGATCCTCCAGCGCGACGCGGCCCTCTCCAACCAGGATCTCGCCACGGCCGCGCACACCTCGCCGGCCACCTGCCTGCGCCGCGTGCGCCGGCTGGAGGCGGCCGGCGTGATCGAGCGCCGCGTGGCCATCCTCTCCAGCGAGCGCCTGGGCGCCGGGCTTACCGTGCTGGCGGAGGTGACGCTCGACCGCCAGGGCGCCGAGCATCTGGCCGCCTTCGAGGCGCGGGCCGTGGCCGATCCGGCCGTGCAGCAGTGCTACCGCGTCTCGCCGGGGCCGGATTTCATGCTGGTGATGCAGGTGCCCGACATGCCGGGCTACCACGCACTGGTGCAGCGCCTCTTCACGCAGGACGCCAACGTGCGCAACGTGAAGGCCTTCTTCAGCGTGCACCGGGCGAAGTTCGAGCCCGCGATCACCCTGCCGCGGCCCGGTGCGCGCGGCGACGCTACGGCGTCCTGATCACGACCAGCCCCTTGAGGTAGTCGCCTTCGGGAAAGGTCACGGTCATCGGGTGATCGGGCGCCGCCGCCGTGCGGGCGTAGACGAAACCATCGACGTTCGCATCCAGCCCGGCGCCGGCCACGATCTTGTGGAAGAGGTCGGGCGAGATGCCGCCCGAGCACGAATACGTGAAGAGCGCGCCGCCGGGGGCGAGCAGCTGGAAGGCGAGGCGGTTGATGTCCTTGTAGGCGCGCGCAGCCCGCTCGGCGTGGCTCACGGTGGGGGCGAACTTGGGCGGGTCCAGCACGATGGCATCAAAGCGCTCGCCGCGCCGGAGCAGGTCGCGCAGGGTGTGGTTCACGTCGGCATCGAGCGTGGTGTGGCGAGAGGCGTCGAAGCCGTTGAGCGCCACATGATGCGCCGCGCGGGCCAGCGCGGGCGCCGATGAATCGACGCTCGTCACCTCGCTCGCGCCACCGGCGAGTGCTGCGACGCTGAAGCCGCCGGTGTAGCTGTAGCAGTTGAGCACGCGCTGGTAGCCGAAGTGGGCCACCGTGTCGGCAAAGAGCTTGCGGCTGTCGCGCTGGTCGAGGTAGTAGCCGGTCTTGTGGCCTTCGGCCACGTCGAGCGTGAGGCGCCAGTCGTGCTCGCGGATGGTGAGCTCGGTCGGCCCTGCACCGCGCAGCCAGCCGGTCACCTCCGGCAGGCCTTCGAGCCCGCGCGTGCTGGCATCGCTGCGTTCGTAGAGTGTGCCGAGGCCGGTGATCGCGAGCAGGAGGTCGGCAATGGTCTTCTTCCAGCGCTCGGCCCCGGCCGAGAGGAACTGCGCGCACAGCGTGTCGCCGTAGCGGTCGACGATGAGGCCGGGCAGGCCGTCGGCCTCGCCGTGCACGAGGCGCATCGCGTCGCTTGCGATCGGCAGGCGCTCGCGGATGGCGATGGCCGCACGCAGGCGACGCTCGAAATAGGCGGCGTCGATGCGCTCGGCCTCGTCGAAGCTCCAGGCGCGCACGCGGATCTGCGACTGCGGGCTGTACGCCGCCCAGGCGAGGAAGCGGCCGTCGCGTGCGGTCACGCGCACGGTTTCGCCCAGGTCGGCCTTGCCGGAATGAATGCTGCTCTCGAAGACCCAGGGGTGGCGCTTGAGCAGCGAGCGTTCCTTGCCTTCGCGCAGGGTGATGGTTTTCATGTGTGAGGAGGGCGGTGTGCGCCTTCGATAC
>JBIQJS010000005.1:69381-75031 GCA_044507405.1 Rubrivivax sp.
TTCGCGCAGGGTGATGGTTTTCATGTGTGAGGAGGGCGGTGTGCGCCTTCGATACCTCAGGCGGAACGGATTGTGGCGCGCGAAGCGCCGCCAGGATCCAACCACGCCCGAGGATCCGGCCCTGCCGGTCCGACGGGTGGCGTCCCTTGGGGGCAGGAGCGCTAGCGACTGGGGGGCTGTTTCTTCGCGCGAGGGTGCGCCGCGTCGTACACCTTGGCGAGGTGCTGGAAGTCGAGCCGGGTGTAGACCTGCGTGGTGGTGATGTTGGCGTGGCCCAGCAGCTCCTGCACCGCGCGCAGGTCACCGCTGGACTGCAGCAGGTGCGAGGCGTAGGAGTGCCGCAGCATGTGCGGGTGCACGTGCGTGGGCAGGCCCGCCTGCAGCGCCCGCATCCTGAGGCGCGAGCGCACCTGGCTCGCGGTCAGCCGCGTGCCGCGCTGGCTGACGAAGAGGGCCGGTTCGCCGTGCGCCGCGAGCGATGCGCGCAGGTCGAGCCAGCGCTGCAGCGCGGCAAGCGCCGGCTTGCCCACCGGCACGCCGCGCCGCTTGCTGCCCTTGCCGAGCACGTGCGCCGTGGCATCGGCGGCGTCGATCCAGCCGGCGGCCTGTCCGCCGGCGGCGACGTCGAGGCCCACCAGCTCGCCCACCCGCAGCCCGCAGCCGTAGAGCAGCTCCACCATGCACTGGTCGCGTGCGGCCAGTGCCGGGTCGCCGTGCGCATCGACCTGTTCGGCGAGCGCCACCGCGTGGTCCACCGAGAGCGCCTTGGGCAGCGGCCGCGCGGCCTTGGGCGCGCGCACGCCGTCCACCGGGTTCAGGCTCACCAGGCCTTCGCGCCCGGCCCAGCGGTAGTAGCCGCGCCAGGCCGAGAGGATGAGCGCGATGCTGCGCGAGGCGAGCCCCTGCGCATGCAGCTGCGCGGCCCAGCGGCGGATGTGGTGCACCTGTGCGGCGCGCGGCGAGTCGAGCTTGGCGTCAGCCGAAAAGGCAGCGAGGCGCTCCAGCGCCTCGCGATAGAGCGTGAGCGTGCGGACGGCCAGGCGCCGTTCGACTTCGAGGTGCGTGAGGTGCCGTTGCAGGTCGCCTTGCAGCGCGACCGCCGCCTCGCTCATCTCACGCCACCGGCAGCAGCCGCGCGAGCCCGGCGCTGGCGATCTCGCCGATGCGCACCAGGAACTCGGTGCCCATGTCGGCGCTGTAGCGCGTGGGATCGGGCGAGGCCAGCACCAGCAGGCCGAAGGCTTCGTTGGCCGAGCTGTGGTGCAGCGGGATGAGCGCCATGGAGGCGACCGAGCGCGGGTCTTCGAGCCACGAGGCGGCCTCGAAGCCGGCGTTCACGCCGCAGTAGGGCTGGCTCAGGCTGGAGGCGAAGCTCTTGGCGTCGTCGCTCACGGGGCGCGCGAAGCCCAGCATGCTGAAGGCCTCGGCCGCGCCCCACACGCGGATGGCCGCCTGCGGGATCATGAACTGGTGCTTGAGCTCGCTCACCAGCACGTCGGGCAGGTCGCTCGGGTTGTGCGTGAGCATGATCGCGCGCGTCCACTTGTGCAGCTTGTCGGCGATGGCCACGTTCTCCTGGCCGTGGCGAATCATCTCGACGATGCGCTGCTCCAGGCCCTTGTGCTTCTCGCGCAGCATTTCCATCTGCCGCTCCTGCAGCGAGACGGCGCGCTGCCCGTGCGGGCTCACGATCTGGATGGAGGCGAGCAGCTCGGCGTGCCGCTCGAAGAACGCCGGCGTGTTGGCGAGGTAGTTGGCGATGTCCTGCTCGGTGATGCCCTGAATGCTCACAGCTCTATTTCTCCTTGGAAAACGGTGTCGGCCGGGCCGGTCATCAGGACGGGAGATCCTTCGCCATGCCATTCGATCGTGAGGCGCCCGCCGCGTGTGTCGACGTCCACGCGCGCGTCGAGCAGCCCGAGGCGGATCCCGGCCACGACGGCGGCGCAGGCGCCGGTGCCGCAGGCGAGCGTCTCGCCCGCGCCGCGCTCGTAGACGCGCAGGCGGATGTGGCCGCGGTGGACGACCTGCATGAAGCCGGCGTTGACCCGGCGCGGGAAGTGCGGGTCGGATTCGATCAGCGGGCCGTGGACTTCGACGGGCGCGTGGTCGACGTTCTCGACCACCTGCACCGCATGCGGGTTGCCCATGGAGAGCACGGCTACGTCGGTGACGACGCCATCGCCCACCTCCAGCGGCCAGAGCTCGCAGCCGCCGTGGCGACGCGGCGCGAGGCCTCGCGGGTCGAAGGGCACCTGGGCCAGCTCGAAGATCGGCGCGCCCATGTCCACCGTCACGCGGCCGTCGGCCTGCAGGCGCAGCTCGAGCAGGGAGTTCAGGGTCTCGACGCGGATCACGTCCTTGTCGGTGAGGCCGCGTTCGCGCACGAAGCGCACGAAGCAGCGCGCGCCGTTGCCGCACTGCTCGACCTCGTCGCCGCTGCCGCCGTTGTAGATGCGGTAGCGGAAGTCCACGCCCGGCGTGCGGCTCTTCTCCACCACCAGGATCTGGTCGGCGCCGATGCCGTAACGGCGGTCGCCGAGCCGGCGGCATTGTTCGGGCGTGAGCTCGAGCGGTGCCTGGGTCGCGTCGAGCACGACGAAGTCGTTGCCCGCACCCTGCATCTTGGTGAACCGGAGTCGCATCGGCGGATTATCTCCCTCGGCCTGCGAAAGAGAAGCTCAATAGAGGGAGGGTTCGCCCGCCGGCCGCGTCTTGAAGCGCTTGTGCACCCAGAGGTATTGCGCCGGGTTGCGGCGGATCTCCGATTCGATCCAGCGGTTCATGGCGGCCGTGTCGGCCACGGCGTCGTCGCTCGGGAAATGCTCGAAGGGCTCGCCGAAGCGCACGCGGTAGCCGCCGCCGCCCGGCAGCATCTCGGCGATCACCGGCTGCACCACCATGTCGAGCGCACGCGCCATGCGCGAGGGCGCGAGCAGCGTGGCGGCCGGCACGCCGAAGAAGGGCACGAAGGCGGCGTCGCGCTCGCCGAAATCCATGTCGGGCAGGTTGAAGAAGGCGTGGCCCTTGCGGATGGCGCGGATCAGCGGCAGCGCCTTGTCGCTGCGCGGGAAGATCTCGGCCTTCTCGCCGAAGCGCAGCCGCCCCTTGCGGATGATGTCGTCCATCACCGGGTTGCTCTGCGCCTGGTACATGGAGCAGGCGTACTGGTCCTGGAACAGCAGCACGGCGACGCCGGCGACATCGAGCCCCATGAAGTGCGGCACCAGCCACATCACCGGGCGGTCGCTGCGCTCGGCGAGCTTCACGTCGCCTTCGACGTGGATCATCGATTTCAGCCGCTCGGCCGGCGCGAACCACAGCAGGCTGCGCTCGAGGATGCTGCGCCCGAGCCAGCGGAAGTGCTCGCGCGCAAGACGCTCGCGCTCGGTGGCCGAAAGCTCGGGGAAACACAGCGCCAGGTTGCGCAACGCGACCTTGCGGCGCGCCCCGGCCAGGCGATAGAGCAGGCGGCCCGTGCCGTTGCCCACCGCGGCCAGCATCGACAGCGGCAGCAGGTGCAGGCACCACATCACGCCCAGCAGCACGCGCGCGCCGAAGGTTTCGGCACGTGTGCTCATTCGGCCGCCTCCGCCTGCGCACGCGGCGCCTTGTAGCGGTGGTAGCCCCAGAGGTACTGCTGCGGGCACAGGCGGATCAGGTCTTCCATCGCGCGGTTGATCGCGGTCGCCGCGGCCACGCCGTCCTCGGGCAGCGGCGCGGGGAAGGCATAGAAGCGCTGCACGTAGCCCGCGCCGCGCGGCAGCCGCTCCACCCAGGTCAGCAGGAGCTCGGCGCCCGTCTGCTGCACCAGGCGCGTGGCGAGCGTCATGGTGTAGGCCTCGCGGCCGAAGAAGGGCGCCCACACGCCCATGCCCTCGGGCGGCACCTGGTCGGGCAGCAGGCCCACCATCTCGCCCTTGCGCAGCGCGCGGATCATCTGGCGCACGCCGGCGAGCGTGGCCGGTGCGGCATGCAGCTGCGGCCGTTCGCGCGAGGTGCGCACCAGGTCGCGCAGCCACGGCTTGCGCGCCGGGCGGTAGAGCACGGTGATGGGCCGGGTCGCGCCGAAGCGCTCGGCGATCGCCTGCGCGGCCACCTCGAAGGAGCCCATGTGCGGCGTGAGCAGCAGCACACCCTTGCCGCGCGCGAGGGCCGCTTCGAGCAGGGCTTCATGTTCGAAGCGCACCCGCGGCAGGATGGGCTCGCCGGGCTTGCGCATCCACAGAAAGGGCAGCTCCATCACCATGCGCCCGGCCGAGGCGATCGCGGGTTTCCATTGAGAGGCGGCGAGCCCGGCCTGGGCGGCGTTGGCCGCCATGCGCCGGCGGTAGGTGGGCGACAGCGCGTAGGTGAGCCAGCCCATGAAGGTGCCCAGCGCGTGCAGCACGGCCAGTGGGAGCCCCGCAAAACATTGGAAGAGCCTGTGCATCTGCTTCTTATAATCCCCGCCATCGCCGAGTTACTGAACTACTTGCGGGGCGATCCATAAATCCTGCTAAAGCGTTCGCCGCTCTCTGAACCCACTAGGCCGGCAACGCATCACGTGTGCAACCTACTGGAGTTTAAAGAGTGTCCAACGACTTCCTCTTCACGTCCGAGTCCGTCTCCGAAGGCCATCCCGACAAGGTGGCCGACCAGATCTCCGACGCCATCCTCGACGCCATCTTCAAGCAGGACCCGAAGAGCCGCGTCGCCGCCGAAACGCTGACCAACACCGGCCTCGTCGTGCTGGCCGGCGAGATCACCACCAACGCGCACGTCGACTACATCCAGGTCGCGCGCGACACCATCAAGCGCATCGGCTACGACAACACCGAGTACGGCATCGACTACAAGGGCTGCGCGGTGCTGGTCGCCTACGACAAGCAGAGCAACGACATCGCCCAGGGCGTGGACCACGCCTCCGACGACTACCTCAACATCGGCGCCGGCGACCAGGGCCTGATGTTCGGCTACGCCTGCGACGAGACGCGCGAGCTGATGCCCGCGCCCATCTACTACGCGCACCGCCTCGTCGAGCGCCAGGCGCAAAAGCGCAAGGACGGCAGCCTGCCGTTCCTGCGCCCCGACGCCAAGAGCCAGGTCACGATGCGCTACGTCGACGGCAAGCCGCACAGCATCGACACCGTCGTGCTGTCCACGCAGCACAGCCCCGACCAGAGCGAGTCGCAGAACAAGATGAAGGCGTCCTTCACCGAAGCCATCATCGAAGAGATCATCAAGCCCGTCCTGCCCAAGGAATGGCTGAAGGAAACCCGCTACCTCATCAACCCGACCGGCCGCTTCGTCATCGGCGGCCCGCAGGGCGACTGCGGCCTGACCGGCCGCAAGATCATCGTCGACACCTACGGCGGCGCCTGCCCGCACGGCGGTGGCGCGTTCTCGGGCAAGGACCCGTCGAAGGTGGACCGCTCGGCCGCCTACGCCGCGCGCTACGTGGCCAAGAACGTGGTGGCCGCGGGCCTGGCGCGCCAGTGCCAGATCCAGGTGGCCTATGCGATCGGCGTGGCCAAGCCGATGAACGTGACGGTCTACACCGAAGGCACCGGCGTCATCCCCGACGAGAAGATCGCCGCGCTCGTCAACGAGCACTTCGACCTGCGCCCCAAGGGCATCATCCAGATGCTGGACCTGCTGCGCCCGATCT
>JBIQJS010000095.1:0-8636 GCA_044507405.1 Rubrivivax sp.
CGCGAGCGAGGGCACGGTCTGCAACAGGCCGGCCACCGCCATCACCGGCGGCTCCAGGCGTGGCAGCGCCGCCGCGGCAGCGCCCAGCGGGATGCCCACCGCGCACGCTGCCGCCACCGCCACGGCGACGAGCAGCAGGTGCTGCACCGTGAGGCGGCCGAGGTCGTCGGCGAAGAGGCGTTCGCGCAAACCGGCGCGTGCGGCACTCGTGCCGGTCGGCGCGAGAAAGCCGCGCGCCACGTCGGCGAAGGGCTGGCCCTGCAGCTCGGCCTGGCCGTTCATCTCGATCATGCGGGCGGTGCCGATGCGCCCTTCGAGCGACTGCAGCGCCCGCCACGCCGCGGGCCAGCGCTGCGGCAGGTCGAGCCGGTACAGCAGCACGGCGTCGTAGCGCGGGAAGAAGCGCAGGTCGTCGTCGAGCACGCGCAGGCCGAGCGTCGCGATCCTGGCGTCGGTGGTGTAGATGTCGGTGGCGGCGATGCGGCCGCTCGCGAGCGCCTCGTAGGCGATGCCGTGGTCGATGCCCACCGGCCGCTGCGGCAGGGCGTAGCGCGCGGCGAGGCCGGGCCAGCCGTCCTGCCGGCCGAGGAACTCGTGCGACAGGCCGAGCGCGAGCGCGGGATGCGCCTTCAGGTCGCTCAGGCGGGCGATGCCCAGGCGCTCGGCCTGCGCCGCCTGCATCGCGAGCGCGTAGCCGTTCGAGAAACCGAGCGAGGCGGTGACGCCGAGGCCGAGCGGCTCGAGCGCCGCGCGCAGCGACCCGATGTCGTCGAGCCCGGGTTGCTTCAGGATCTCGACCGCCAGCGTGCCGAGGTACTCGGGGTAGACGTCGATCGCGCCGGCCTTGAGCGCCTCCACCACCACCGCGGTGTTGCCCAGGCCCTGCCGGTGCCGCACGCGCACGCCCGCCTGCTGCACCGTCTGCGCGGCGATCTCGGCCAGGATGTACGACTCGGTGAAACGCTTGGAGCCGATCTGCAGCGGGGCGCCGTCATCGGCCCTCGCCGCGCTGCACAGGCACATGAGGAAGAGCAGGAGCACACGCGGCATGCGCGCACGATAGCGGCGCCCGCCGCCTCCACGCCAGCGACCTTGCGTCATGCAAGGCCTTGAGGCCGCGCGTCAGACCGCGAACGACCACTCCGCGAGCGACGCCACCGAGGGCCGCTGCGCGCGCGAATGCTGCTGCCGCTGGCGACGCACCCACTGCGCGGCCAGCGGCAGCGGGCCGAAGCCGGCTTCGGCGTTGATGTGGCCGGCGTCGCCGAGGTTGTGGAAGCGGCTGCCCCAGCGCGCCGCCCAGCGCTGCGCGTCGGCCGCGCTCATCCACGGGTCGGTGTCGCTCGCGACCAGCGTGCTGCGCGCGGTGAGCGGCGCGGCATGCAGGCGGTCCTGCAGCCCGAAACGGGCCGGGTCGGCCGGCGCGACGAGCAGCGCCGCGTGGATGCGCGACTCGCCCCAGCCCAGCAGCTGCGCGAGCGCGAGGCAGCCGAAGCTGTGCGCCACCGCCAGCACCGGGCCGCGCGTGCCGTGCAGCGTCTCGCCGATGCGCTCGGCCCAGCGCTCCAGGTCGGGCACTGCCCAGTCGTCCTGCCGCACGCGCAGCGCATCCGGGTGCAGCGCCTGCAGCCAGGTCTGCCAGTGCGCCGGCCCGCTGTCGTGCAGCCCGGGCACGACCAGCAGGCGCGGGGCGCGGGGCGCGTGCGCCGCCATCAGAGTGCGGCGATGGAGACCTCGGTCGACTTCACGAGCGCGATGACCTCGCGGCCGACTTCGAGGCCGAGCTCCTTGACCGAGCGGGTGGTGATGACCGAGGTGACGATGAGCCCGGCGGGTGTCTCGACGTCGATCTCGGAGACCACCGGGCCTTCGATGATCTCCTTGACCTTGCCGCGGAACTGGTTGCGCACGTTGATGGCGGTGATGCTCATGGGTTTGTCCTTTGATGTCCTTTGAATGCGATGGGCGGTGTGGGGGTCAGAGTGCGAAGCGCCAGCCGCCGAAGCCCGAGGGCACCGGGGCCGCGTCGTGGTGCGCATGCTCGGGCTCGGGCTGCTGCAGCACGCGCAGCAGCACGCGCTCCTCGAGCGCGGCGAAGGTGGGGTGGCCGCGCGAGCGCGGGCGGGCCAGTGCGATCGTCTCGTCGAGCGCGATGTGGTGGTCCTCGATCAGCAGCACGCGGTCGGCCAGCGCCACGGCCTCCGACACGTCGTGCGTGATGAGCACGGCCGTGAAGCCGTGTTCCTTCCACAGCCGCTCGATGAGGCCGTGCATCTCGATGCGGGTGAGCGCATCCAGCGCGCCCAGCGGCTCGTCGAGCAGCAGCAGGCGCGGCCGGTGCACCAGCGCCCGCGCAAGCGCCACGCGCTGGCGCTGGCCGCCCGAGAGCACCGCCGGCCATTCGTGCGCGCGGTCGGCGAGGCCCACCTGGGCGAGCGCTTCGAGCGCACGTGCCCGGGCGTCGGGGCCTTCGAGGCCGAGCGCGATGTTGTCGAGCACGCGCTTCCAGGGCAGGAGGCGCGCATCCTGGAACATGATGCGCACGTCGTCACGGTGCGCCGCGAGCGGCTGGCCGTCGAGCGTGAGCGTGCCGCCCTGCGCCGATTCGAGTGCGGCGACGAGCCGCAGCAGCGTGCTCTTGCCGCAGCCGCTGCGCCCGACGATGGCGACGAACTCGCCCGGCGTGATGTCGAGGTCGATGCCGTCGAGCACCACGCGTTCGCCGTAGACCTTGCGCAGGTTGCGCACGGCCAGCGCCAGGCCCCTCGGTGGCGCCTTGCGGCTCGCGTGATGCAGCGCGGGGCTGGCGTTTTCAGTGCGTGCCATCTCACGCCTCCTTCACTTGATAGCCCGGGTGCCAGCGCAGCCACCAGCGCTCCAGCCCCTTGGCCAGCACGTCGGCGAGCTTGCCCAGCAGCGCGTAGAGCAGGATGCCCACCAGCACGACGTCGGTCTGCAGGAACTCGCGCGCGTTCATCGTGAGGTAGCCGATGCCCGACTGCGCCGAGATGGTCTCGGCCACGATCAACAGCACCCACATGAGGCCAAGCGAGAAGCGCAGGCCCACCAGCACCGAGGGCAGCGCGCCGGGCAGGATCACCTGGCGGTAGAGCTGCCAGCCCGACAGGCCGTAGCTCCTGGCCATCTCGATCAGACCCTTGTCCACCGACCGGATGCCGTGGAAGGTGTTGAGGTAGATCGGGAAGAACACGCCCACGGCGACGAGGAAGAGCTTGGCGCTCTCGTCGATGCCGAACCAGAGGATGACGAGCGGGATGAGCGCGAGCGCCGGGATGTTGCGCACCATCTGCAGCGTGGTGTCGAGGAGCGTCTCGCCGATGCGGAAGGTGCCGGTGAAGAGCCCGAGCAGCAGCCCGAGCCCGCCGCCGATCGCGAGGCCGGCGAGCGCCCGCCCGCTGCTCACGAGCACGTGCTCGACGAGCTCGCCGCTCTTGAGCAGGTTCCAGAAGGCGGTGATCACCGACAGCGGCTCGGGCAGCACGCGGGTGGAGAGCCAGCCGCCGCGCGACGACAGCTCCCAGGCCGCGAGGATCAGCACCGGCACCAGCCAGGGCAGCGCGCGTTGTGACAGCGAGGGGGTGTGGGCTTGGCTCATGTTCAGCTCTGTGAAACCTTGGGAACGTAGGTGTTGGCGACGATCTCGCCGAAGGGCCCGGTGAGCGTGCGGCCCCGCAGCTTCTCCTGCACCGACAGCGGCAAGAGCGGGAAGACGAGTTCGGCGAAGCGGTGCGCTTCCTCCAGGTGCGGGTAGCCGGAGAGCACGAAGTAGTCGAGCCCGAGCGCCGCGTATTCCTTGATGCGCGTGGCCACCTGCTCGGGATTGCCGACGAGCGCCGTGCCGGCGCCGCCGCGCACCAGGCCCACGCCCGCCCACAGGTTGGGCGCGATCTCCAGGCCTTCGCGGATGTTGGCCTTGTTGAACCTGCCCTTGTGCAGCTCGGCCATGCGGCGCTGGCCCACCGAATCCATCTGCGCGAACTTGGCCTGCGCGGCGGCGACCACGTCCTCGTCGAGGTGCTGCACCAGCTCGGCCGCGGCACGCCAGGCTTCGTCTTCCGTCTCGCGCACGATCACGTGCAGGCGGATGCCGAAGCTGAGCTTGCGGCCATGCTTCGCGGCACGCGCGCTCACGTCGGCCACCTTGGCCGCCACCGCCTCGGGCGGCTCGCCCCAGGTGAGGTAGGTGTCGACCTGCTCGGCGGCGAGGTCGTGCGCCTCTTCCGAGGAGCCGCCGAAGAAGACCTGCGGGTAAGGCTTGCTCACCGGCGGGTAGAGCAGCTTGGCGCCTTCGACCTTGAGGTGCCGGCCTTCGAAATCGAGCGCCTCGCCCTCGTGGCTGCGCGCCAGCACCTCGCGCCAGATCCTGAGGAATTCGGCGCTCTCTTCATACCGCGCCTTGTGGCTCAGGAACTGGCCGTCGCCCGCGAGCTCCTGCGCGTCGCCGCCGGTGACGAGGTTGACGATAAGGCGCCCGCCCGAGAGGCGGTCGAGCGTGGCGGCCATGCGGGCCGATTGCGAAGGCTGCACCAACCCGGGCCGCAGCGCGACCAGGAACTTGAGCCGCTTGGTGGCGTCGATCAGGCTCGCCGCCGTGATCCACGAGTCTTCGCATGAGCGCCCGGTGGGCAGCAGCACGCCTTCGTAGCCCAGCGTGTCGGCGGCCACGGCCACCTGCTTGAAGTAGTCGAAGGTCGCGGCACGCGCGCCCTTGCTCGTGCCGAGGTAGCGGCTGTCGCCGTGGGTGGGGATGAACCAGAGGATCTTCATGGTGTGTGGGGGGGTGGCGGGTTTGTCGTTGTGTTGTGGGCGCTCAGCGCGCGTGCGCGACGTGCTGGCCCGGCTGCCAGACGATGTCGGCCACGCGGATGGCCCGTGGGATCAGGCCGAGCTCATGGAAGGCGTCGGCCACCTTCTGCTGCTCGGCGATGAGCGCCGCACTGAGCGGCCCCACCGGCGAGCGCGGCCGCCGCTCCAGGAAGCGCAGCACGGTCGCGAGACCGAGGCCGGAGAACTCGGCGTACTGCTGCGCCGTCTCGGTGCGGTGCTTCGCCACATGCGCATCGGCCTCGGTGAGCGCGGCGAAGAGCTGGCGCAGCACCGGCTCCTGCCGCGTGAGCGCACGCGAGGCGAGGTAGAAGGAGTTGTTGCTGGTGAGGCCCCGGCTGGTGACGAGCGGGCGGGCGCGGCCGTCGATCTCGGCGGCGGCGTAGTACGGATCCCAGATCGACCAGGCGTCGACCGCACCGCGCTCGAACGCCGCGCGCGCATCGGCAGGCGCCAGGTACACCGGCTGGATGTCGCTCCACTGCAGGCCGGCCTTGCGCACGACCTGCACCAGCAGGTAGTGCGCGCTCGAGCCCTTCTGCAGCGCGATGCGCCGGCCCTTGAGATCGGCGATGGTCTTGAGCGGCGAGCCGTCGCGCACCAGCAGCGCCGAGGTGTCGGGCTTGGTCGGCTCGGCGCCGACGTAGTGGATGTCCTTGCCGGCGGCCTGCGCGAAGACCGGCGGCGAGTCGCCCACCGAGCCGAAATCCACGCTGCCCACCGACAGCGCCTCCAGCAGCTGGGGCCCCGCGGGAAACTCGATCCACTGCACCGGCGTGCCGGGCAGGCGCTGCTCCACCAGGCGCAGCGACCGCGTGATCGTGAGGTTGATCGAACCCTTCTGGAACCCGATGCGCAGCGGCGTGGCGCTCGCGCGCGCCGGCCACCAGCTGGCGGCCGTCAGCGAGACGATGCCGACCGCGGCGCGTCGGGTCATGCCGGTCACCTTGGACATGCCGGCCTCCCTCTTACTTGCCCTGCGCGACGGTCACGCCGCGCGGCAGCGCATCGGCGATGCGGATCGCCTTGGGGATGAGCTTGAGCTGGTGGAAGACGTCGGCGATCTTCTGCTGCTCGGTGGCGACCTGGCTCGTGATCGGCACGATGCCGTAGGCGAAGCGCGAGGCGGCGATCTCGGTGATGTCCGGCGCGAGCCCGATCTGCGGCGCGAGCAGCTCGGCCACGGCGCGCGCGTTGTTCTCGGCCCAGCGGTCGAGCTTGGCGAGCTCCTCGATCGCGGCCTGGATCACCTGCGGGTGCTTGTCGGCATAGCTGCGCGAGGCGAGATAGAACTGGTGGTTGGCGACGAGCCCCTTGCCGTCGGCGAGCTGGCGCGCGCCCAGCTGCTTCTCGGCCGCGGCGAGGAACGGATCCCAGATCACCCAGGCGTCGACCGCGCCGCGCTCGAAGGCCGCACGCGCATCGGCGGGCGCCAGGTAGACGACCTGCACGTCGCTGTACTTGATGCCGGCCTTCTCCAGTGCCTTGACCAGCAGGTAGTGAACGTTGGAGCCTTTGTTGAGCGCGACCTTCTTGCCCTTGAGCTCGGCCACCGAGCGCACGGTCGAGCCCTTGGGCACGATGATGGCTTCACCCGCCGGCGCGGGCGGCTGGTTGGCGACGTAGACCAGGTCGGCGCCCGCGGCCTGCGCAAAGATCGGCGGCGCTTCGCCCACGGTGCCGAAGTCGATGGAGCCCACGTTGAGCCCTTCGAGCAGCACCGGCCCGGCCGGGAACTCGGTCCACTTCACCGTGATGCCCTGCGCCGCCAGGCGGCGGTCGAGATCGCCTCGGGCCTTGAGGATGGTGAGCGTGCCGTACTTCTGATAACCGATCCGAAGCACGGACGGCTGCGTCTGCGCCTGGGCCGGCACGGTGGTGGCGATGCCCGCGGCGGCAGCAGCCACGACGGCGGTGAGGCGTTGCAGCCAGCGGCGGCGGGCCGCGCGGAAGGAGTTCGTCATGGTGGTCTTTCAGGAAACACGAAAAAAAGCGCACCCGACCCGGGCCGGCGCCGGGTGCTGAACCGCCCCACACGGGCGAGGAGACAAACGGTGGATCGGCGTGGCGCGCGGCGTGGCGGCGCATCCGCCTCAGCGCATCAACATCGCGCCTCGAGCGCCGGTACGTCGCGCTCGACCTGCGTCAGGAGCGGCTGCACCGCACGGTCCAGGCGCTCCAGCAAGGCCTCGTCGGGCTCGTGCCCGCCGGCCGGCAGTGCGCGCAGCTGGCTGTCGGTGGCGTAGACGCCATCGAGGATGTTGCGAGCGCCGAGCGCCGAGAGCACCGGCTTCAGGGCGTAGTCCACGGCGAGCAGGTGGGCCATGCTGCCGCCGGTGGCCAGCGGCAGCACGGTCTTGCCGCGCAGCGCATCCTGCGGCAGCAGGTCGAGGAACACCTTGAGCAGCCCGCTGTAGGCCGCCTTGTAGATCGGGGTGCCCACGATCAGCACGTCGGCCCAGGCCACGCGGGCCAGCGCCTGCGCCACGTCGGGCTGCTGCGCATCGGCCAGCAGCAGGGCCTGCGCCGGCAGCTCGCGCACGTTGACATGGTGGTGCACGTGAGAGGCCGATTCGAGCCGCGCCGAGGCGAGCTGCAGCAACGAGCCGGAACGCGAACGCAGCGAAGGGCTGCCGGAGATGCTGAGAATCTTCATGGGGCTGCACGATAGACAGCCGCCCCCGCGCAGGCTACGAATGAAACCGAGCATCGATATCGATTTGTCGAAGCGCAGGTGGATGTGACCATGGGCGCATCACGGTCTCGTGTCCCTGGCAGGGCTCCATGCCGCTTCTGAGTTACTTGCTGTGCAGCAAGTAACCAGGCGACCCCATGTTAAAACCCCACCTCGCAGACAGCGCGCAGTGCGGGGCATGGTGCCCTTCGGCGCAGCACAGGAGACCAAGTCGTGGTGGATCGTTTGAAGGACAAGGTGGCCGTGGTCACCGGAGGCTGCTCGGGCATCGGCCTGGGCACGGTGGAGAAGTTCATCGCCGAGGGCGCGCGCGTCATGGTGGGCGACATCAACGACGCCGAAGGGGCCGCGCTCGAAGCCCGCTTCGAGGGCAGGTTCGCCTACCGCCATTGCGACGTGACCGACGCCGCGCAGATCAAGGCGCTCATGGACGCGGCGGCCGAGCACTACGGCGGCTTCGACATCGTCTTCAACAACGCCGGCGCCGGCGGCACGCCCGCCTCCATCGCCGAGATGACGCCCGAAGGCTGGGACCGCACCCAGAGCCTGCTGCTGCGCTCGGTGGCGCTCGGCATCGCCTACGCCGTGCCGCACCTCAAGCAGCGTGGTGGCGGCGCGATCGTCAACACCGCCTCGATCGCGGGTGTGCAGTCGGGCGCGGCACCGATCGCCTACTCGGTGGCCAAGGCGGGCGTGATCCACCTCACGCGCATCGCCGGCGCCGAGCTCGCGCGCAGCCGCATCCGCGTCAACGCCGTGTGCCCGGGGCTCATCCTCACCAACATCTTCACCGCCAACCCCGAGCGCGTGCCGCCGGCGATGGCGCCGCAGGTCAAGGCCGCGATGGCCAAGGGCGCGCCGCACGCGCAGCCCATTCCCAAGGCCGGCCTGCCGGAGGACATCGCCAACGCCGTGCTCTTCTTCGCGAGCGACGACTCGGCCTTCGTGACGGGCGAGCACCTGCTCGTCGATGGCGGCGCCTTCATCGGCCCGCGCCACGTGTGGGACCCGGCCGCCCAGGCCGAGCGCGAGGCGCGCATGCGCGGGGCGTCGGCGCCGAAGTCCTGATCCGTGTCGAAAGCTGCCGCGACGTAGT
>JBIQJS010000095.1:8736-14746 GCA_044507405.1 Rubrivivax sp.
GGCCTCGCCTTCCAGCGCGCCCTGGGCACCTTCAAGAGCACGCTGGAGCAGGGCCTGCGCGACAACGGCGGCAGCCGCTCCAGCAGCCATGCCGGCGGTACGTCGTCCTACCGTTCCTCCTCTTCTTCCAGCACCACCACCGCAGCGCAGCGGCTGTCGGCCGACACACGCCGCGACGAACAGGCCGCACGCGACCGGCTGGGCAGCCGAAGCACTGTCACCCTGACCGCCTCCACGACCGCGCCGACACGCACGGCAAGCACGGCGCAGATGTCCGCGCCACGCACCGCCGCGACACCGACTTCACCCGCACGCACCGAGCGAGCCCCGGCGGACCACCGCCCGAAGCTCACGGCCGTGCCCGAAGCCATCATGGTGTGCACGCGGCCGAGCGGCCCCAACGGCTCCTTCGAATGCAGAAGCCCGGTCACCACCGACCAGGGCCATGCGAAGGAGTCACGCAGCACGCACCAGACGCCCTAGCGGCTCGTGGCCGCTTCGAGCGCCGGGTGTCCGGGCGCACGCCGGCTGTCCTCGACCACGCACCTCGTCTGGGGCTGCGGCTTCGGGGCCACGAACAACGGCAACAGCCTGGACCGCAGCGCCGGCGTGGACGTGCAGGGCCGCCACACGTACTACTGCACCGAACGCCAGACCAGCTGCCGGCGCACCGAGCCCTGACGCCATCGAGTCGCGGCACGCGGATTGCCCGTTGCCGCCGACATGCGGCACAGCTCCTTCCACGACAGCCCGATCAGCATCCTGCTCAACGCCTCTTCGGGGCGTGAGAACGCGCAGGCCACCTATGCACTGATCGGCCAGGTGCTCGCGGCCTCGGGCCGGCGCTACCGGGTGGAGATGGTGGAGCGAGGCGAAGACATCCCGCGCACCGCGCAGCGCCTGGCCTCGCAGGCCACCGCGCAGGGCGGCGTGATCGTCGCGGCGGGCGGCGACGGCACGATCAACGCGGTGGCGCAAGCCGCCCACGATGCCGGCTGCCCGATGGGCGTGCTGCCGCAGGGCACCTTCAACTACTTCAGCCGCACGCACGGCATTCCGCAGGAGACGCAGGCCGCGCTCGAAGCGCTGCTCGCCTCGCATGCGGATCCGGTGCAGGTGGGGCTGATCAACCAGCGGGTGTTCCTCGTCAACGCGAGCCTCGGGCTCTACCCCGAGCTGCTGGAGGAGCGCGAGGTCTACAAGCAGCGCTTCGGGCGCAGCCGCGCGGTCGCGCTGCTGGCTGCCGGGGCGACGCTGCTGCGCGAGCACCGGCAGCTGCAGTTGCGCATCGAGCGCGGCGGCGTGGTGCGCACCGTGCGCACCGCCACGCTTTTCGTCGGCAACAACCGCCTGCAGCTGCAGCAGGTGGGCCTGCCCGAGGCGCGCGGCATCGAGCACGGCCGCGTCGCCGGCGTGATGCTCAAGCCCACGAACAGCTGGGGCCTGGTGCGCCTGATGTGGCGGGGCGCCATGGGCAACCTCGCCGCCGCCGACGAGGTGGAAAGCTTCCAGTTCCAGCACATGACGGTGCAGCCGTGGCTGCCCTACGGGTTGCGCCGCGTGAAGGTCGCCACCGATGGCGAGGTCTGCTTCATGCGCACGCCCATCGAGTTCCGCGTCTCGCCGCGACCCCTGTACCTGCTCAAGCCGTCCGCCCCCGTGGCGCCGGCCGTCGCGACCGAAGATGCTGCTGCACATCTCTGACACGCACTTCGGCACCGAGCAGCCGCACGTCGTCGAGGCGCTGCAGCGCCTGACCGACACGCACCGCCCCGAGCTCGTCATCCTCTCGGGCGACATCACGCAGCGTGCGCGGCGCTCGCAGTTCCGCGCGGCGCGCGAGTTCATGGACCGGCTCAACACGCCCAGCACGCTTGCCGTGCCGGGCAATCACGACATCCCGCTCTTCAACGTCTTCGCGCGCGCGTTCTGGCCCTATGCGAACTACGCGCGCGAGTTCGGGGAGACGAGCGGCACCTACGAATCGAGCCGCCTGCGCGTGGTCGCGCTCAACACCACGCGGCCGTCGCGACACAAGAACGGCGTGCTCTCGCGGGCGCAGGTGGAGCACGTGGCCGAAGAGCTCCGGCGCGCGGAGCCGGGGCAGCTGCGCGTCGTCGTCGTGCACCAGCCCGTGGCCGTGGAACGGCCCGAGGACCAGCACGACTGCCTGCGCGGACCGGTGACGGAGGCGCTCGCGCGCTGGGCCGAGGCGGGCGCCGACCTGGTGCTCGGCGGCCACATCCACCTGCCCTACGTGATGCCGCTCTTCAAGCGCCCCGACGCACCGCGCCTCAAGCGCCGGCTGTGGGCGGTGCAGGCCGGCACGGCGGTGTCCTCGCGGGTGCGCGAGGGCATTGCGAATTCGGTGAACCTGATCCGCTGGGGCGGCGTGCTGCCGCCCGGCCTGTGCCTGATCGAGCGCTGGGACTACCTGGGCAGCGCGAACGCCTTCGCGCGCGCCCGCGTGACCGCGGTCGACACCGGGTGGCTGCCACCCGATGCGCCGCCGAGCACGCTGCCGCCCTTCGACCCGTGGCGGCTGACGTCGACGCCGAGCCCGATCTCGAGCGAGTGAGCCTGCGCGCCGTCAGGCCTCGGCGCGGCGGCGCGGCTGCGAGACCTTGAGCAGCAACTCCAGCAGCAGCAGGCGCTCGGCCGGCGAGAGCACGGACAGCGCCTCGTTCTCCATGGTGGCCGCGATCTTCTCGGCACGCTGCACCAGCTGCTGCCCCGCCTTGGTGAGCACGACGATCTGCGAGCGGCGGTCTTCGGTGCTGCGCACGCGCTCGACCCAGCCGCGTTCGACCATGCGGTCCAGCGTGACGGCCAGGTTGGGCGGCGAGACGTCGAGCGCCTGGCCGAGCTGCTTCTGGTTCACGTTCTCGTTGGAGGCCACGAGCACGAGGATGGAGAACTCCACCGCCTTCAGGTGCAGCGGCCCGAGGTGGCGGGCAAAGACCTTCTTGAGCGCGACCGACGCACGCGTGGCCGCATAACCCATCAGGTGCGTGAGCCGCGACTGGTCGAGCGCCGACGTGCGCGAGCGCGGCTCGTACGCCTCGTCGGCGGCAAGCCCGGTGGGGGTGGCGGCTGCGGGGTTCATGCAGAGGGCTGGAGCTGGGGCAGCGGATTCTGCCCGGCACGGATGCGCGCCAGGCACAAGCCCGCCTCGGGCATCAGGTAGTCGAAGTAGTAGCGCGCGGTGTCGCGCTTGGCGGCGTGGAACGGCGTGCCGCCCGCGGCGGCCACCGCCTCGGCGCGCACCCATCCGTGGGCGAGCAGCACCAGGCCGGCCAGGCGCAGGTAGTCGTCGGCGACGCGGTAGGCGAGCTCCGGGTCGTCGTGCGCCTGCTGCAGCAGCTGCTGCGTGACCTGCTGCCAGCTGTCGAGCCAGGCCTGCGCGCGCGGCGCGAGCTCGGTCGCCGGCAGTTCGCGGCGCAGGCGCTGGATGAGCCCCGCGATGCGCACGCCGCCATCGGCCAGCACCTTGCGCACCACGAGGTCGATCGCCTGGATCTCGTTGGTGCCTTCGTAGATGCGCGAGATGCGGCTGTCGCGCACGCACTGCTCGATGCCGACCTCGTGGATGTAGCCGTGGCCGCCGAAGACCTGCTGCGCCGCCTGCGCGGACTCGAAGCCGTTGTCGGTGAGGAAGGCCTTGCAGATGGGCGTGAGCAGCGACACCTCGTCGTGCGCCGTCTCGCGCACGTGCGCATCGGGGTGGCGCTCGGCCACGTCGAGCAGGTGGGCCGTCTCGTAGGCCAGCAGCCGCCCGCCTTCGAGCAGTGCGCGCTGGCGCAGCAGGTTGTGGCGCATCGCCGGGTGCAGCACGATGGGGTCGGCCTCGGCGGTGCGGCGCTCGCCGGGGCGCGCCGGCACACGCAACTGCACCCGCTCCTGCGCATGGCGCAGCGCGTTCTGGAAGGCGCTCTCGGCATGGCCCACGCCCTGCAGCGCGACGTGCAGGCGCGCCGAGTTCATCATCACGAACATCGCGGCGAGGCCGCGGTTCTCGGCGCCCACCAGCCAGCCGTGCGCGCCCTCGAAGCTCATCACGCAGGTGGCGCTGCCCTTGATGCCCATCTTCTTCTCGATGCCATCGCAGCGCACGCTGTTGCGCAGGCCGCCGGGCAGCCACTTGGGCACGAGGAAGAGCGACAGCCCCTTGGTGCCGGCCGGCGCGCCGGCGATGCGTGCGAGCACCAGGTGCACGATGTTGTCGGTGAGGTCGTGCTCGCCGCCGGAGATGAAGATCTTGGTGCCGTGCAGGCTGTAGCTGCCATCGGCCTCGGGCTCGGCGCGCGTCCTGATCAGGCCCAGATCGGATCCTGCATGCGCCTCGGTGAGGCACATGGTCGAGAGCCACTCGCCGCTCACGATCTTCGGCAGGTACTGCTCCCGCAATGCGGGCGTGGCGTGCGCGAGCAGGCTCTCGTAGGCGCCGTGCAGCAGGCCCGGGTACATGTTCCAGGCATGGTTGGCGGCGTTGAGCATCTCGTGCAGCACCGCGTTGAGCGACTGCGGCAGCCCCTGCCCGCCCGCCTCGGGCGCGCAGGCGAGCGCCGGCCAGCCGGCCTGCACGAAGGCCTGGTAGGCCTCGCGGAAACCCGCCGGCGTCGCGACCTCGCCGTCGTGCCAGGTGCAGCCCTGCGCATCGCCGGGGCCGTTGAGCGGCGCCACGACCTCGGCGGCGAACTTGCCGGCCTCTTCGATCACCGCGCGCGCGGTGTCCGCATCGACCTCGGCATGGGCCGGAAGCTCGGCCCATCGGGCCGGCAGGTTCAGCACTTCCTCGAGGACGAACCGGATGTCACGCAGGGGGGGTTGGTACTGCCACATGGAGAAACGCTCAGGCCTCGGCCTTCTTGCGTGCTGCGCCGAGGTAGGTGTCGATCACGCGCGGGTCACGCGCGAGGTCCGCGGCGGGGCCCGAGAGCGCGATCTCGCCCATCTCGAGCACATAGCCGTGGTCGGCCACCTCGAGCGCGGCGCGCGCGTTCTGCTCCACGAGCAGGATGGTCACGCCCGTGGCGCGCAGGTCGGCGATGGTGCGGAAGACTTCCTTCACGATCAGCGGCGCAAGGCCGAGCGAGGGCTCGTCGAGCATCAGCAACTGCGGCTTGCTCATGAGCGCGCGGCCGACCGCGAGCATCTGCCGCTCACCGCCCGACAGCGTGCCGGCG
The DNA here is from genome assembly GCA_044507405.1 of Rubrivivax sp. Lineage (GTDB taxonomy): Bacteria > Pseudomonadota > Gammaproteobacteria > Burkholderiales > Burkholderiaceae_C > Rhizobacter. Next base: position 13,923 of record JBIQJS010000095.1, read on the forward strand.
AGCTGCTTGCGGCGCTCCTTCAGGCGCGGGAAGCGGGTGAAGACCTCCTCCATCGTCTCGCGCGCGGCCTTCGGGCCCTGACGCACGTGGCGGTAGGCCCCGAGCAGCAGGTTGTCCTCGACCGGCATGCTCGCGAAGAGCGCGCGTGTTTCCGGCACCAGGGCGATGCCCTGCATCACGCGCTCTTCCAGGCTGCGCCGCTCGATCGGCTTGCCGTCGTACTCGATGCTGCCCTTGGCGGGCATCACGCCCATCAGCGCGTTGAGCAGGGTGCTCTTGCCGGCGCCGTTGGGACCGATGACGGTGACGACGCTGCCCTTCTTCGCCTCGAAGGTGAGGCCGTGGAGGACTTCGGCGTGGCCGTAGGCGGCGGTGAGGTTGGCTACTTTGAGCAGCGGGGGGGAGGTGGTCATGTGGTTATGCCTGGTTCACTGCGTGAGGCCGCTTGTCGGGTCTCGGCCCGGCGGCCGAGTGACTTCTTTTGCTTCGCCAAAAGAAGTCACCAAGAAAAGGCGACCCGACGGTGGCGGTCCGGCTCGCTGGCGCATCGCCTCGCTCCTGTTCGCCCGGAGCTCCACATCCGTTCGCCCTGAGCTTGCCTGTCCTGAGCCTTGTCGAAGGATCGAAGGGCTGTGCGCACGCTGGGCTTCGATACCTCAGCCCGAACGGAGGTAGGCGGGAGTACGGCGCGAGGGCTTCGACGAGCTCAGCCCGAACGGAAAGTGGTTCAGCCCGACAGAGCACCTCCGTTCGACCTGAGGTACCGAAGGGCATGCGAAGTACCCGCTTGAGGTCTCGGATGTGATGCCAGCGAAGCTGGCGGC
>JBIQJS010000096.1:0-14573 GCA_044507405.1 Rubrivivax sp.
GTCTCGCGCGAGCGGCTGCCGTCCACGCGGTAGAAGCGCTCGGTCAGGCGCACCAGATGCTCTCGCGCGATGCCGATGCCGTTGTCGCGAACGGCCACTTCCCCCGCCCCGTCATCGCGCTGCCGCCAGCCGATCTCGATGCGGCCACCCTCCGGCGCATAGCGCACCGCGTTGCTCACGAGGTTGCCGACCGCGCTCACGAACTCGCTCTCCAGGCCGGCGATCTGCGCGCCGCCTGACGTGACCACGCTCACCTGATGCCGTCCCCTCGACAGGGAACTGCCGTCCGCCTGGGCTTGCGTGAGCAGCTTGTCCACTGAGACCCAGCGATCGGTCGGCGGCGGTGGGCTGCCTTCGAGTTGCGCGAGCGTGAGCAGATCGCTCACGAGCGTCTGCATGCGCTGCGTCTGCTGCGTCATCAGGCTGAGCACGCGGCGGCGCTCGACCTCGGTGAGCGGCAGCGTGTCCAGCGTCTCCACAAAGCCGGCCAGCACCGTGAGCGGCGTCCGGATCTCGTGCGAGACGTTGGCGACGAAATCGCGACGCATCGCATCGGCCCGCTCGCGTTCGGTCACGTCCTGCGAAAGCACGAGCTTGAGCCCCTCGCCATAGCGGCGGACGAGCACCGCGATCGCTCCGCGCCCATGCCGCTCGGGAATGAGCACCGCCTCGGCATCTCGGCCCGCCTCCAGGTGCTCGACAAAGGCTGGCGCACGTACGAGGTTGGTCACCGGCTGCCATTTGTCGCGCACCGGATCGAGCCCGAAATGCTCGGCTGCCTTGGCGTTGCACCAGGTGATATGCGCTTCGGCGTCGAGCAGGAGCACGCCGTTGGGCGAGGCCTCCATCGCCGAGATGAACTCGGCCAGGCGCATCTGCTCGGTCTGCAGGCTCTTCTCGCGCTGGCGCAGGGCGCGCTCCACGCGGTAGCCGATCTCGCCCCAGAGCCCCGTGTCGCGCGGCGCGGCGCCCTCCTGCCCGCCGCTCAGCCAGCGGATCAGGCGGCGGGCGCGCACGGCCTCGACCAGCACCAGGAGCCACACCCCCACGAGGCTTCCGGTCACCGCGCCCAGCACCGGCGCCTGCAGCGCAAGACCCGCCAGGTGGCCGACGAAGCCGCCCACGGCCACCACGATCGCGGTGGCGATGAACCGGTTGAGGACGCCCTCCACGCGCTCAGGCAGACAGCGTCTGCACCTGCTGGGTGAAGCGGTAGCCCGCGCCGCGCACGGTCTCCACCATCACGGCGCATCCCACCGGCGCGAGTGCCTCGCGCAGGCGCTTCACGTGCACATCCACCGTGCGCTCCTCGATGAAGACGTGGTCGCCCCAGACACGGTCGAGCAGCTGCGTGCGGCTGTGCACGCGTTCGGGATGGGTCATGAAGAAGTGCAGCATGCGGAACTCGGTGGGCCCGAGACGCACCTCCTGGCCGTCGCGGGAGACACGGCGCGTCGACGGGTCGAGCCTGAGCGGCCCCACTTCCACCGCCGCATCCAGCGCCTCGGGCGCCTTGCGCCGCAGCACCGCACGGATGCGCGCCATGAGCTCCTTTGGCGAGAACGGCTTGGTGAGGTAGTCGTCGGCGCCTGCATCGAGGCCGGCGATCTTGTCGGCCTCCTCGGCGCGCGCGGTCAGCATGATGACCGGCAGCTCGCGCGTACGGGCCTGGGCTCGCCAAGTTCGTGCGAGCTGCAGCCCCGATTGCCCGGGCAGCATCCAGTCGAGGACCACGAGATCGGGCAGCACGCGGTCGACTTCCTGCTGCGCCGCGTCGGCCGTGGCCGTGACCACCACCTCGTGGCCCGCGTGGCGCAGGTGCATCGCCATCAGCTCCGCAATCGCCGATTCGTCTTCCACCACCAGCACACGGCTCATCTCGGGTCTCCCGCTCACTTCACCATCGACTCGACCGTCTCGACGGGGTTGTGCCGCACGTCGGTGCCCTTCACGATGTAGATGATGACCTCGGCGAGGTTCTTCGCATGGTCGCCCACGCGCTCGATGGCCTTGGCCACGAAGACGAGGTCGATGCTCGAGGAGATGGTGCGCGGGTCTTCCATCATGTAGGTGATGAGCTTGCGCAGCAGGCCGTCGAACTCCTGGTCGATCTGGTCGTCCTGCCTGAGCACCTCGATCGCCTTGGCGGTGTCGAGCCGCGCAAAGGCATCGAGCGCCTTGCGCAGCTGCGAGATCGCCAGCTCGCATTCGTGCGCCAGGTCGTTGACGGGCAGGCGCATCCGGCTCGACACGCCGGTGTTGATGAGCCGCTCCACCGTGCGCGCGATGCGCGCCGCTTCATCGCCCACGCGCTCGAGGTTGGCGATGGTCTTGGAGATGGCAATCAGCAGGCGCAGGTCGCGCGCGGTGGGCTGGCGGCGGGCGATGATGGTGGAGAGGTCGCGGTCGATCTCCACCTCCATCGCATTGACGCGCTCTTCCTGGCGCAGCACCTCGGTTGCGACCTCGCCGCTGAAGTGCGTGAGCGCATGGACCGATTGCGCCACCTGCGACTCCACCAGGCCGCCCATTTCGAGCACGCGGGTGGAGATGCCGCTCAGCTCGGCATCGAACTGCGTGGAGAGATGCTTCTCGCTCATGGCTTCTGTCCTCTTCGGTTAGCCGAAACGCCCGGTGATGTAGTCCTCGGTGTCCTTCTTCCTCGGCTTCATGAACAGCTCCGAGGTCGGGCCGAACTCGATGAGATCGCCCAGGTACATGTAGGCCGTGTAGTCCGAGCAGCGTGCCGCCTGCTGCATGTTGTGCGTGACGATCACGACCGTGTAGTCGGCCTTGAGCTCGTGGATGAGTTCCTCGATCTTGCCGGTGGAGATGGGATCGAGCGCCGAGCACGGCTCGTCGAGCAACAGCACCTCGGGCTTGATCGCGATGCCCCGTGCGATGCACAGGCGCTGCTGCTGCCCCCCCGAGAGGCCCGAGCCGCTCTGGTCGAGCTTGTCGCGCACCTCGTTCCACAGCGCCGCCTTCTTCAGCGCCCACTCCACGCGTTCGTCCATCTCCACGCGCGGCAGGTTTTCGAAGAGGCGCACGCCGAAGGCGATGTTGTCGTAGATCGACATCGGGAACGGCGTGGGCTTCTGGAAGACCATGCCGATCTTGGCGCGGATCAGCGACACATCGTGCTTGTGGCTGAGGACGTTCTCGCCGTCGAGCAGGATCTCGCCTTCCGCCCGCTGCTCCGGATAGAGCTCGAACATGCGGTTGAAGGTGCGCAGCAGCGTGGACTTGCCGCAGCCCGAAGGGCCGATGAAGGCGGTCACCTTGTGTTCCGGGATGTCCAGGTTGATGCGCTTGAGCGCCTGGAAGGCGCCGTAGTAGAAATTGAGGTCGCGCACCGAAAGCTTGGCCTTCTCGGTGATGCTGAATTCGACCCTGGTGTCCATAAGTCTCTCAGTGCTTGTTGCGGAAGAACACCCGCGCCACGATGTTGAGCGCGAGCACCCCGAGCGTGATGAGGAAGACGCCCGCCCAGGCGAGCTGCTGCCAGTTCTCGTAGGGGCTCATCGCGAACTTGTAGATCGTGACCGGCAGATTGGCCATCGGCGCGCCGAGGTTGGTCGACCAGAACTGGTTCGAAAGCGCCGTGAAGAGCAGCGGCGCCGTCTCGCCCGCGATGCGCGCGAAGGCGAGCAGCACGCCGGTGATGACGCCGGCCCGTGCCGCTTTCAGCGTGACGCCGGAGATCACCTTCCACTTGGGCGTGCCGAGCGCGTACGCCGCCTCGCGCAGCGCATTGGGGATGAGCGCAAGCATGTTCTCGGTGGTGCGGATCACGACCGGAATCACGATCAGCGCCAGCGCCAGGATGCCGGCGTAGCCCGAGTAGGTCTTCATGCGCGAGACCACCACGGCGTAGATGAAGAGGCCGATCACGATCGAGGGTGCGGAGAGCAGGATGTCGTTGATGAAGCGGGTGAGGCTTGCGAACCACGACTTCTGCCCGTATTCGGCTAGGTACACCCCGGCCATCACGCCGATGGGCGTGCCGACGCAGGTGGCGAGCACGACCATCACGAGCGAGCCCATGAGGGCATTGGCCAGGCCACCGGTCTCGGCGAGCGGCGCGGGCGTCATCTCCGTGAAGACCGCGAACGAAAGCCCGCCGAAGCCGAGGCGGAATGTCTCGATCAGGATCCAGATCAGCCAGAAGAGCCCGAAGGCCATGGCCGCCATCGAGAGCGTGAGCGCGACCACGTTGAGGCGCTTGCGCGCCCGGTGCTTGGCCAGGCGCTGGGGCGAGAGTCCGGATCCGCTCATGTGCGCGTCCCCTCGCCCTTCTTCAGGCGCGCGAGCAGCAGCTTCGAAAGCGCGAGCACGACGAAGGTGATGAAGAAGAGCACCAGCGCGAGGTAGAGCAGAGACGCTTGGTGGAGGCCCGGCGCCGCCTCGGCGAACTCGTTGGCCAGCACCGAGGTGATGCTGTTGGCCGCTTCGAAGAGCGACGGCCCGTTGAGCTGGTTCGCGTTGCCGATCACGAAGGTGACGGCCATGGTCTCGCCGAGCGCGCGCCCGAGACCGAGCATGATGCCGCCGATGACGCCGGTCTTCGTATAGGGCAGCACCACCTTGAAGACGACCTCCCAGGTCGTCGCGCCAAGGCCGTAGGCCGATTCCTTGAGCATGGCCGGCGTGACCTCGAACACGTCGCGCATCACCGAGGCGATGAAGGGAATGATCATGATGGCGAGGATGATCCCCGCCGAGAGGATGCCGATGCCCACCGGCGCGCCGGAGACGAGACTGCCGAGCACCGGCACGTCGCCGACGAGCGCCTGCAGCGGCTGCTGCACATAGGTGGACAGCACGGGGCTGAAGACAAGCAGGCCCCACATGCCGTAGACGATGGACGGCACGGCGGCCAGCAACTCGATCGCCGTGCCGAGCGGGCGGCGCAGCCAGCTGGGGGAGAGTTCGGTGAGGAAGAGCGCGATGCCGAAGCTCACCGGCACGGCGATCACGAGCGCGATGAACGAGGTGGCCAGCGTGCCATAGATCATCACCAGGCCGCCGTACTGATCCTGCACCGGATCCCAGGCACTGCTCACGAGAAAGCCCAGGCCGTATTCGCGGATGGCGGGCATGGCGCCCATCAACAACGAGACGATGATGCCGGCCAGGAGCAGCAGCGTGAGCAGGGCCGCGCCGTGCGCGAGCGTCGAGAACAACGTGTCGGCCCAGGGCATGACACGGCGTTGCGCCGGCGGCCGCCCCATCGGATTGGAGCGCTCCATCTTCTGGTCTTGGTAGGGGGAAGCGGGCAGTGTAGCGGCCACGTTCAATCCTTCACGACAGTGGGCACCACATCGCGGCGCCCACTGCCCATGCGCGTCGGCTCAGGTCAGTTGGCGGCGATCGCCTTGCCGCCCGCATCGGTGATCTGCGCCCATTGCTTGCGCACCAGGCTCTTCACCGCCGCCGGCAACGCGACGTATTCGAGCTCGGCCGCAGCGGGATCGCCGTTGGCATAGGCCCAGTCGAAGAACTTGAGCGTCGCCGCCGCCTGGCTGGGCTTGTCCTGCTGCTTGTGCATCATGATGAAGGTCGCCGCCGTGATGGGCCAGGCATCCTTGCCGGGCTGGTCCGTCAGGACCTGGTAGAACGTCCTGGACCAGTCAGCGCCGGCCGCCGCGGCCTTGAAGGTCAGGTCGTCGGGCGCGACGTAGTGGCCGTCCTTGTTCCGGAGCAGCACGTGCGCCATCTTGTTCTGCTTGGCGTAGGCGTACTCCACATAGCCGATGGAGTTCGGCAGGCGCTGCACGAAGGCCGAGACGCCCTCGTTGCCCTTGCCGCCCGCACCGGTCGGCCACTTGACGGCCGTGCCCTCGCCGACCTGCTCCTTCCATTCGGCGTTCACCTTGGAGAGGTAGTGGGTGAAGTTGAAGCTGGTGCCCGAGCCGTCGGCGCGTCGCACCACCGAGATCGCCGCGTTGGGCAGCGGCACGCCGGGGTTGAGCGCGGTGAGCGCCGCGTCGTTCCACTTCGTGATCTTGCCCAGGTAGATGTCGCCCAGCACCTTGCCGGTGAGCTTCAGCTGGCCGGGCTGGATGCCCGCGATGTTGACCACCGGCACCACGCCGCCGATGACGGTCGGAAACTGGATCAGGCCGGCCTTGGCGAGTTCTTCATCCTTGAGCGGCGCGTCCGAGGCGCCGAAGTCCACCGTCTTCGCGCCGATCTGCTTCATGCCGGCGCTGGAGCCGACCGACTGGTAGTTGATGCGGGCGCCGGTGGCCTTGTGGTACGCGTCGGCCCACTTGGCATAGACCGGCGCGGGGAAGGAGGCGCCGGCGCCGGTGACATCTTGTGCCTGGGCGGCGAAGGCCAGGGCGCCGAAGGCCGCAATGGCCGCGAACCGCAGAGTGGATGTGTTCATCAAGTGCACCTTTCCTGAAGTGGGCGAGGAATGCAGTGCACTGTAGGAGTCGCTTGTGACAGGCGCGTGACACAGGATGACAGCGTTGCACTCCGGCGTCGGCACAGCGCCGGAAGCGTCATTCCATCGTCATCGCACCGTCACACGGCGGGCATCGGCCCGCCCGGGCCGCGCATGCCCCGGTCAGGCGCGCAGCAGGTCGGCCAGGCGCTCGGCGCAGCTGCGCGCCTGGGTTTCGTCACGCGCCTCGACCATTACCCGCACCAGCGGCTCGGTGCCCGAAGGGCGGATGAGCAGGCGCCCGTGGTCGCCGAGCTCGCGCACCACCTGGGCCTGCGCTTCCGCGAGGCCGGGCGTGGCCTTCCAGTCCTGGCCGGGCTTGAGGCGCACGTTGACCAGCACTTGCGGGAAAAGCGTGACCGGCGCCAGCAGCTCGGCCAGCGACTGGCCGCTGCGCATCACCGCCTGCAGCACTTGCAGCGCGCTCACGATGCCGTCGCCGGTGGTGTGCCGGTCGAGCGCGAGCAGGTGGCCCGAGCCCTCGCCGCCAAGCAGCCAGCCGCGGTTGGAAAGCTCCTCCAGCACGTAGCGGTCACCGACCTTGGCGCGCACGAATTCGATGTCGCGCGCCTTGAGGGCCACCTCGACGGCCATGTTGGTCATGAGCGTGCCCACCGCGCCGGCCACACGCTGGCCCTGCGCCAGGCGATCGGCCACCATCACGTAGAGCAGTTCATCGCCGTTGTAGAGACGGCCGGATGCATCCACGAGCTGCAGCCGATCGGCGTCGCCGTCGAGCGCGATGCCGTAATCGGCCGACTGCTCGCGCACGGCCTTCACCAGCGCCTCGGGGTGCGTGGCGCCGAAGCCGTCGTTGATGTTCATGCCGTCGGGGCTGCAGCCGATGCAGCTCACCTCGGCGCCCAGCTCGTGGAACACGTCGGGCGCGATCTGGTAGGCCGCGCCGTGGGCCGCATCGACCACCACCTTCAGGCCCTTGAGCTCGAGGTCGTTGCCGAAGGTGCTCTTGCAGAACTCGACGTAGCGGCCGCGCGCGTCGTCGATGCGCCGCGCCTTGCCGAGCTGGGCCGAATCGACCCATTGAGGCAGCTCCTCCAGCCTCGCTTCGACCGCGCGCTCCCATTCGTCGGGCAGCTTCTGGCCGTGGGCCGAGAAGAACTTGATGCCGTTGTCGCCGTACGGGTTGTGCGAGGCGCTGATGACCACGCCCAGGTCCAGACGCAGGGCACGCGTGAGGTAGGCCACGCCCGGGGTGGGCAGCGGACCGGTGAGCAGCACGTCCACGCCAGCCGACGCGAAGCCGGCTTCGAGCGCCGACTCGATCATGTAGCCGGAGATGCGCGTGTCCTTGCCGACCAGCACCGTGGGACGCTCGATGCCGGCCTTGAGCACGCGGCCCACGGCGTGCCCCAGCTTGAGCATGAAGTCGGGCGTGATCGGGGACTGACCGACGGTGCCACGGATGCCATCGGTGCCGAAGTAGGTTCTGCTCATGTCGGGAGGTCGCTGCGAAAACCGCGGAATTGTGCAGCAGCATGGTCCGAGCGCCGGCCGGGCAGCAGGCCGGCGGCGCCCCCCACCGTGAGGGCGTCCACGGTTGCGGCCACGTCGTGCACGCGCAGGATGCGGGCTCCCAGCTGCGCGGCGGCCAGCGCGGCCGCCACACTCGCCGCCAGCCGCTCCCCCACCGGCCGACCGGTGAGCGTGCCCAGGCTGCTCTTGCGCGACCAGCCCAGCAGGAGCGGATGGCCGAGCGCGAGCAACTCGCGCTGCCGCGCCAGCAGCGCCACGTTGTGCTCGACCGCCTTGCCGAAGCCGATGCCCGGGTCGAGCACGATGCGCGCTGCGTCGACGCCCGAGGTGCGCAGCACTTCCGCGCGCTGGGCGAGGAAGCGGCTCACCTCCTCGATCACGTCGCCGTAGAGCGGCGCGCGCTGCATGGACGCAGGATCACCCTGCATGTGCATCAGGCACACGCCGCACGAGGGATGGGCGGCCACCGCCTCCACCGCCCCGGGCCAGCGCAAGGCGTAGATGTCGTTGACGATGTCGACGCCGAGGTCGAGCGCGGCGCGCATGGTGTCGGGCCTGTAGGTGTCGACCGAGACCGGCACGCCCAGGGTGAGCGCCGCGCGCAGCACCGGCAGCACGCGCGCCTGTTCTTCCTCCACCGGAAGAGGCGCTGCGCCCGGACGGCTGGACTCGCCGCCCAGGTCCAGGATGTCGGCGCCCTCCTTGAGCAACTGCTCGCAGTGGGCGATCGCGGCCTGCGTGCTCGCGTGGGCGCCACCGTCGGAGAAGGAATCGGGCGTGATGTTGACGATTCCCATCACCTGCGGGCGCGTGAGGTCGATGCGGAATCGGGTCGTCTGCCAGATGACGGGGGCTGCGGGCATGCGTGGTCCAAAAGAAAACGGGGCCGCAGCCCCGTTGTAGATGATGTGTCGATGCGGCCGGCGGTCAGGCTGCCGCCGGAGCGCCGTCGGGGTTCACCGGCGGGGTGGTCCCGCTCGGCTTGCTGGACGACGGCGTCCAGTCCTTCGGGGGACGCGGCGGCTTGCCTTCCATGATGTCGTCGATCTGCTCGCTGTCGATGGTCTCCCAGTCGAGCAGCGCCTTCGCCATGGCGTGCATCTTGTCCTGGTTCTCCTCGATGAGCCTGCGCGCGATCGCGTACTGCTCGTCGATGATGCGGCGCACTTCGGCGTCGACCTTCTGCATCGTCTCTTCCGACACGTTCGTCGTCTTGGTCACCGAGCGGCCGAGGAAGACTTCGCCTTCGTTCTCGGCATAGACCATGGGGCCCATGGCTTCGCTCATGCCGTAGCGCATCACCATGTCGCGGGCGATCTGCGTGGCGCGCTCGAAGTCGTTGCTGGCGCCGGTGGTCATCTGGTCCATGAACACCTCCTCCGCGATACGGCCACCGAAGAGGATGGAGATGGTGCTCAGCATGCGCACCTTGTCGGTGCTGTAGCGGTCGCCTTCGGGCAACTGCATCGTCACGCCCAGCGCACGCCCGCGCGGGATCACCGTCACCTTGTGGACCGGGTCGGCCTTGGGCATGAGCCGCGCCACCAGCGCATGGCCCGCCTCGTGATAGGCCGTGTTGCGGCGCTCCTCCTCGGCCATGGCCATGGACTTGCGCTCCGGGCCCATCATGATCTTGTCCTTGGCCTTCTCGAAGTCGACCATGTCCACGACGCGTCCGTTGCGGCGGGCGGCGAACAGCGCGGCCTCGTTGACCAGGTTGGCCAGGTCGGCACCCGAGAAGCCCGGCGTGCCCCGCGCGAGGATGTCGGCACGGATGTCCGGGCCGACCGGCACCTTGCGCATGTGCACGTTGAGGATCTGCTCGCGGCCGCGCACGTCGGGCAGCGTCACATAGACCTGGCGGTCGAACCGGCCCGGGCGCAGCAGCGCGGGGTCGAGGATGTCGGGCCGGTTCGTGGCCGCCATCACGATCACGCCGAGATTGGTCTCGAAGCCGTCCATCTCGACCAGCATCTGGTTGAGGGTCTGCTCGCGCTCGTCGTTGCCACCGCCGAGGCCCGCGCCACGATGGCGGCCGACGGCGTCGATTTCGTCGACGAAGATGATGCAGGGCGCGCTCTTCTTGGCCTGTTCGAACATGTCGCGCACGCGGGCAGCGCCCACGCCGACGAACATCTCGACGAAGTCGGAGCCCGAGATGCTGAAGAACGGCACCTTGGCCTCACCGGCGATCGCCTTGGCGAGCAGGGTCTTGCCGGTGCCCGGAGGGCCTACCAGCAGCACGCCGCGCGGGATGCGGCCGCCGAGTTTCTGGAACTTCTGCGGGTCCTTGAGGAAGTCGACCAGTTCCTTCACCTCTTCCTTGGCCTCGTCGCAGCCCGCGACGTCGGCGAAAGTGGTGGTGTTGTTGGCCTCATCCAGCATGCGCGCCTTGCTCTTGCCGAAGCTGAAGGCGCCGCCCTTGCCGCCGCCCTGCATCTGGCGCATGAAATAGATCCACACGGCGATCAGCAGCAGCATCGGGCCCCAGGAGACCAGGATGCTCATCAGGATGGAAGGCTCTTCGTCGGCCTTGCCCGAGACCTGCACGCCGTACTTCATGAGGTCGCCCACCATCCAGATGTCGCCGGGCGACGCGATGGTGTAGGCCTGGCCTTCGTTGGGGGTGACCTTCAGGTTGCGCCCCTGGACTTCGACGCGCTTGACCTTCCCGGCCTTGGCATCGTCCATGAACTGCGTGTAGGTCACGCTTTCGGCGACGCGGGGTTTGTCGAACTGCTTGAACACGGTGAAAAGCACGAGGGCAATCACCAGCCAGACAGCGACTTTCGAAAACCATTGGTTGTTCACCGCGGCTCCTTTGCAATCAAAACTTCCACACGGGCGCGTTGGCCCGCATCCACGGCATATGGGGCAGATTCTAGTTCAGTCAAGTATTCGAGCCGCATGGATCCAGCCCTGTACCAGCAGGGTGTATCAGGCGGCACTGCGGCACAAAGTCACGTTGCCGAAGCTGCCGCCTTCCCACCGGTCCTGAGACCGATTCCGACCAGAAAGGTTTCAGAGGAACGGTCACGAGACGCCTTCGGTTTGAGTGCTTTGACCACCCGGAAGGTGCCGCGAAAGAGTTCGACCAGCTGGCTGTGGCCACTGCCGTGGAAAACCTTGGCAACGAGCGCCCCCGAGGGTTTCAGGTGGTTTTGTGCAAATTCCACCGCCAATTCGACCAGGTGCTGGATGCGTGCCGCATCGGTGCTCTCGATGCCCGACAGGTTGGGCGCCATGTCGGAGATGACCACGTCCACCGGACGCCCGCCCACCAGCGCCTCCAGTTCAGCCAGCACCGAGTCCTCTCGGAAATCCCCCTGGATGAAGCTCACCCCTTCGATCGGCTCGAAAGGCAGGATGTCCAGCGCAATGATGGTGCCCTGCAGCGCCCCGGGCGCCGCCCCGCCGGAGGCGAACTTGCGGCGCACGTACTGGCTCCACGCACCAGGGGTGGCGCCCAGGTCGACCACGAGTTGCCCGGGCCGGATCAGGTGCAGCGTCTCGTCGATCTCCTTGAGCTTGTAGGCAGCGCGCGCGCGATAGCCCTCCTTCTGGGCCAGCTTCACGTAGGGGTCGGTGACGTGGTCGTGCAACCAGGCCTTGTTGACCTTCTTGCTCTGGGTCCTGGTTTTCATTTCTTGCCCTGGGCGCGCATGGTGGCGCCGATAATAGAGAGATGCCCGCCATCGAACTCCGCCCCGCGCAGCGCAAGGAAATCCGCGCCCAAGCCCATCACCTGGAACCCGTCGTCCGCATCGGCGGGGAGGGCCTCACGCCTGCCGTCATCAAGGAGACCGACGCCGCGCTCAAGGCGCACGGGCTCATCAAGGTTCGGGTGTTCTCCGACGAGCGCGACACGCGCGAAGAGATGCTCGCCCGCCTGTGCGACGAGCTCAACGCCGCGCCCATCCAGCACATCGGCAAGCTGCTCATCCTTTGGCGTCCCATCCCACCGAAGGAAAAGGCAGAGCGCGAAGACCGCCGCCCCGGCCCCAAGGTGGTGAAGATCATCAAGTTTTCCAAGAGCGGCAACAACCGCCCGCAGATCAAGAAGGTGAAGGTGCTCGGCAACGAGCGCGTGGCGGCGGGCGGCACCATCAAGCGCGCCCGCAAGCGGCCGACGAGCGTCAAGCGCACGGCCGCCGACTGATCCGCGGCTCAGGCCGGCGCCCTGGCCAGGCGCCATGCAAGCGCGACGAGCGCCAGCGCCTTCAACCCGAAGAGCACGGTCGACACGCCGTGCAGGGCCCCGAACGACCAAGCGCCCTCGCCTGCCCGCGCCGCCGCCATCATCGGCTGCAGCCCGAAGTGGCCGAACACGGTGCAAAAGAGCGCCACCAGCACCAGCACGAGTTCCAGGCTGAACTGCGAGCCGCGCCCGGCGGCTGCATCGGCGCGCGCCACCCGGCGAACCGCCCAGATCAGCAGCGCCGAGAAGGCGAGCCCGGCATAAGCCTCATGGGTGAACATCCGCCCGGCCACCGCGCCGGCCACGCTGCGTTGCAGCACCGCGAAGGCGGCCGGCGCCCCGATGAGGCCGATGCCGAAGATCAACCCGGCCCAGAGGGCAGCCAGGACGGCTGCCAGACGCCGCGCAGCCATGCGGTCAGATGTAGCGGACGTCGACGATCTCGTAGCTCTTGACGCCCCCGGGCGCCTGCACATCGGCGACCGATCCGACTTCCTTGCCGATCAGCGCACGCGCGATGGGCGAGCTGATGGAGATCCGGCCTTGCTTGAGATCGGCCTCATCGTCACCCACGATCTGATAGGTCACGGCCGTGCCGGTGGATTCTTCCTCCAGGTCGACGGTGGCTCCGAAGACGACCTTGCCGCCCGCGTTCAGCGAGGTCGGGTCGATGATCTGGGCGGCGGCGAGCTTGCCTTCGATCTCCTGGATGCGGCCTTCGATGAAGCCCTGCTTGTCCTTGGCGGCTTCGTACTCGGCGTTTTCGGAGAGGTCGCCCTGGGCGCGCGCCTCGGCGATCGCCTGCACCACGGCATGGCGTTCCACGGTCTTGAGGCGGTGCAGCTCTTCCTTGAGCAGCTGTGCGCCGCGGGTGGTGATCGGAATGGTGGCCATGTGTTGAAACCCTGAGCTCAAAAGAGAACCGCCGCCCGGTCCCTTGCGGGAGCCTCGGCGGCGGCCGAGAGGATGGAAAAGGATCGAGAAAGTCTAGTGCAGTTCCGCGTGCAGTTCCTGCAGGGATAGCACCACCAGATCGTCCTGGTGCTTCATCCCTTCCACCGCCGCCTCGCACCCCGCCATGCTGGTGTAGTACGTGATGCGATTGGCCAGCGCTGCCTGGCGGATGTGGCGCGAATCAGCAATCGCCGTGCGCGTCTCGTCGACGGTGGTGAACACAAGCTGGATCTCGCCAGCCTTGACCATGTCGACGATGTGGGGGCGGCCATCCTTCACCTTGTTGACGAGCTTCACCGGCACGCCAGCTTCGGCGATCGCCGCTGCCGTGCCCTTGGTGGCCACGACCTGGAAGCCGAGCGCGACCAGGTCGCGCGCGACCGCCACGGCGCGCGGCTTGTCGTTGTCCTTTACCGTGATGCACACCGTGCCGCGCTCGGGCAGGCGCGAGCCGGCGCCGAGCTGGCTCTTGAGCATGGCTTCACCGAAGGTGCGGCCTGCGCCCATCACCTCGCCGGTGGAGCGCATCTCGGGCCCGAGGATCGGGTCCACGCCCGGGAACTTGTTGAACGGAAACACCGCCTCCTTGACCGAGAAGTACGGCGGGATCACTTCCGCCGGCACGCGGCCGCGGGTGTCCTTCTGCTCGGCCAGCTTCCTGCCCACCATGCAGCGCGCGGCGATCTTGGCCAGCGGCTGCCCGGTGGCCTTGGAGACGAAGGGCACCGTGCGCGAGGCGCGCGGGTTCACCTCCAGCACGTAGACCACGGCGTCGTCGCCTTCGCCCTGGATGGCGAACTGCACGTTCATCAGGCCCTTGACCTTGAGCGCCTTGGCCATCGCCACCGTCTGGCGCCGCAGCTCGTCCTGCAGCGACTTGGGCAGCGAGTACGGCGGCAGCGAGCACGCGGAGTCGCCGGAATGGATGCCGGCCTGCTCGATGTGCTCCATGATCCCGCCGATCATGGTGGCCTCGCCGTCGCTGATGCAGTCGACGTCGACTTCCACGGCGTCGTCGAGGAAGCGGTCGAGCAGCACGGGCGACTTCTCGCTCACCTTGACCGCCTCGCGCATGTAGCGCTCCAGGTCCTTGTCGCCGTGCACGATCTCCATCGCGCGGCCGCCGAGCACGTAGCTCGGGCGCACCACCAGCGGATAGCCGATCTCGCGTGCCAGCTGCAGCGCCTGCTCTTCAGTGCGGGCGGTGCGGTTGGGCGGCTGCTTGAGGCCGAGCTCGTGCAGCAGCTTCTGGAAGCGCTCGCGGTCCTCGGCGATGTCGATGCTGTCGGGGGTGGTGCCGACGATCGGCACACCGGCGCGCTCGAGGTCGAGCGCGAGCTTGAGCGGCGTCTGGCCGCCGTACTGCACGATCACCCCGACGGGCTTTTCCTTGTCGACGATCTCGAGCACGTCTTCCAGCGTCACCGGCTCGAAGTACAGCCGGTCGGAGGTGTCGTAGTCGGTCGAGACGGT
>JBIQJS010000212.1:0-2180 GCA_044507405.1 Rubrivivax sp.
CGGAAGATGTAGTCGATGATGGAGGTCGCGAACTTGATGTTCGGGTGCCCCTCGACCGGGCCCTGGGGCTCGAAGCGGGTGAAGGTGAACTGCTCGACGTAGCTGCCGAGCGGCACACCGTGCTGGAGGCCCATGGAGACGCTGATGGCGAAGCAGTTCATCAGCGAGCGGAAGGCGGCGCCTTCCTTGTGCATGTCGACGAAGATCTCGCCCAACGCGCCGTCCTCGTACTCCCCGGTGCGCAGGAAGACCTTGTGGCCGGCCACGCGGGCTTCCTGGGTGAAGCCGCGGCGCTTCTTGGGCAGGCGGTGCCGCACGGTGGGCGGAGGCGTGGCGCCTTCGCGGACGTTGGGGGCGGGGCGCGCGGCCACGGCGGGCGCGGCGGCCACGGGTGCGGGCGCCTCGACCTTCGGGGCCTGGGCCTTGGTCTCCGCCTTTTCCTTCTTCTCGTCGGTGCCGCTGTTGAGCGGCTGGCTGAGCTTGCAGCCGTCGCGATAGAGGGCGACTGCCTTGAGGCCGAGCTTCCAGCCCTGCATGTACACGTCGGCTACGTCTTCCACCGTTGCGTCATTGGGCAGGTTGACGGTCTTGGAGATGGCGCCGCTCAAGAAGGGCTGAGCGGCCGCCATCATGCGAATGTGGGACATCGGCGCGAGGAATCGCTTGCCCTTCTTTCCGCAGCGGTTCGCGCAGTCGAACACGGGCAGGTCTTCGTCTCGGAGGTGGGGGGCACCTTCGATCGTCTGACGACCGAGCACCGTGTCGTTCAGCTCGTCGATCTGCGCGGGGGTCAGACCGAAGTGCTTGAGGAGGTTGAATCCAGGCTTGGCGGCCAGCTCGGCGGGGACACCGAGCCGGTCGTAAGCATCCTTGCCGATGACCCAGAGCGCGAGGGCCTGGCCCACGTCGAACACGCCCACGAGGGCCTTCTCGGCCTTGGCGATCTCGCCGTCGGTCAACCCCTTCTCGGCGAGGTACTTGCGGTTGACGTGCGGCGCGCCGGTGAAGGTGTTGGTGCCGCTGATGTAGGCCACGATGTCGGCCACCTGCGCTTCGGAGTAGCCGAGGCGCTTGAGGGCGGCGGGCACGGAGTTGTTGACGATCTTGAAGTAGCCGCCGCCGGCGAGCTTCTTGAACTTCACGAGCGCGAAGTCGGGCTCGATGCCGGTGGTGTCGCAGTCCATCAACAGGCCGATGGTGCCGGTGGGCGCGAGCACGGTGGCCTGCGCGTTGCGGTAGCCGCTCTTCTCGCCGAGGCGCACGGCCACGTCCCAGTCGTAGGCGCCCGCGGCGAGCACCTTGCTGATCACGTCGTCGGCGGCGCCGCCCTGGGGCTGGAAGTCGTTCTGGAAGGTGTGAGCGGCGTTCTGGTGCTTGCGCATCACGCGCAGCATGGGGTCGCGGTTCACGGCGTAGCCCGCGAACGGGCCCTTGCTCTCGGCCATCTGCGCGCTCACGGCGTAGGCGTGGCCGCACAGGATCGCGGTGAGGCCGGCGCACAGGGAGCGGCCCTCTTCGCTGTCGTAGGGGATGCCGAGGCGCATCAGGAGCGTGCCGAGGTTGGCGTAGCCGAGGCCCAGCGGGCGGTACTCGTGGCTGTTCTGGGCGATCTTCTGCGTGGGGTAGCTCGAGTAGTCGACCAGGATCTCTTGGGCGATGAAGAGCACGCGGATGGCCTGGCGGTAGCCCTCGATGTCGAACTGGCCGTCGTCCGAGAGGAACTTGGTGAGGTTGATGGACGAGAGGTTGCAGGCCGTGTCGTCGAGGAACATGTACTCGCTGCAGGGGTTCGACGCGTTGATGCGATCGGTGCCCGCGGCGGTGTGCCAGTCGTTGATGGTGGTGTCGTACTGCACGCCCGGATCGGCGCACGCCCAGGCGGCCTCGGCGAGCTTCTTCCACAGGTCGCGCGCCTTGTAGGTGCCGGCGACCTTGCCGGTGGTGCGCTCGTAGGTGCGCCACTCGCCGTCCTGCTCCACGGCCTTCATGAAGGCGTCCGTGACGCGCACGGAGTTGTTGGAGTTCTGGCCGGCGACGGTGTGATAGGCCTCGCCGTTGAAGTCGCTGGAGTAGCCAGCCTTGATCAGGGCCGCGACCTTGCGCTCCTCGCGCACCTTCCAGGTGATGAAGTCCTCGATCTCCGGGTGGTCCATGTCGAGGCACACCATCTTGGCGGCGCG
>JBIQJS010000213.1:0-2168 GCA_044507405.1 Rubrivivax sp.
CGCCCTGCCTCAGTCGCCCAGCACCGGCCTCATGAAACTGCGCTCATAGCTCACGATGCAGCGCGTTTCGTTGGCGTACTGGAAGGCGGCCTGGCAGTCGGCGTCCTTGAACGACTTCTGCCGGTACTGCTCGTAGTCGGCCAGCGACGGGAACGAAAACAGCGTCACCGCGATGTTGTTCGCGCCCTCCGAGGGCAGGAAGCAGCCGTGGTAGGTGCCGCCGAACTTGCGGATCAGCGGGATCCACATGCGGCTGTAGCGCTCGAATTCCTTGAGCTTGTACGGGTCGATGACGTAGCGCAGGTGGCAGGTGATCATGCGGGGTCTCCAGGTTCGCCCTTGAGGGCGAGGCAGCACAGGCGCTCCATCTCGGCGGCCCAGGCGCGCAGCTCGGGCTCGGGCAGCCGCACGAGCATCGCGTAGCGGCGACCGCCCCACACCGCCAGGTGCAGCGCCTGCACGGTGGCGGGCTCTGGGCGGCGCGGCAGGTCGGTGCAGGCATTCACCACGCGCTGCCACATCGCGAGCAGTTCCTCGTGCGCGCGGCGCTGGTGCTTGGGCTCGGCCACCTGAGGCTCGATGGCGAGCATATCGGGGTGGAACCACGACGGCTGCACCTCGCTTACGCCGCAGGCGAGTTGCACCAGCCGGTGCACCCGCTCGCGCCATGCGAGGCCGGCTGGCTCCACCGCATGCTGCTCCACCGCACGGATCAGCGCCTCGATGCAGTGGCGCACATAGCCCGACTGCAGCGCCGCCTTGCTCGGGAAGTAGTCGTAGAGCGTGCCCACCGCGATGCCGGCTTCGAGCGCCACCGCGCGCGTGGTGAGCCGCTCCCAGCCGTCGCGCTTCCAAATCCGAACAAACGCATCGAAGATGGCCTGCACGGTGACCTTGGCGCGCGCCTGCGTGGGCCGCTTGAGCGGCTTGGCCTTCGGGTCTGTGGGGGGTGGGCTCATGGGGCGGTTTCCGAACCCGGGGAGTGTCGAGCCCTCCTACAGTTTTGGCTATCCCTTACGAGACGCCAGGAGACCGCCATGACGACGACCACCACTGCTCAACAGACCCAGCTGAGCCAGCTGCAAAGCGACAAGAAGAACCTCGGCCGCACGCGCGTGGTGCAGCAGCCCATCCCCGCGCTCAAGCCCGGCGAGGCGCTGCTCAAGATCGACCGCGTGGCCGTCACCGCCAACAACATCACCTACGCCGCCTTCGGCGAGGTGCCGCACCTGCGCTACTGGAGCTTCTACCCGACCGGCGACGACGCCTGGTTCCACATGCCGGCCTGGGGCTTCGCCGAGATCGTCGAGACCACGGTCGAAGGCCTCGCGGTCGGCGAGCGCTTCTACGGCTTCTGGCCGATCGCGAGCCACGTGGTGATGCAGCCCGTGCGCGTGAGCGAGCGCGGCTTCTACGACGGCACGCCACACCGCCTGGAGCTCACGAGCGCCTACAACCAGTACCAGCGCGTGACGACCGACGCCGCCTACCGCCAGGCCGACGAGAACTACCAGATGCTCACGCGCCCGCTCTTCATCACGAGCTTCATGCTCGCCGACTTCCTGGAAGACAACGCCTTCTTCGGCGCGCAGCAGATCGTCGTCTCCAGCGCCTCCAGCAAGACGGCCTACGGCACCGTCTTCTGCCTGCAGGACCTGCAGAACGTGAAGCTCATCGGCCTCACCTCACGCGGCAACACCGCCTTCGTCGAAGGCCTGGGCTGCTACCAGCAGACGGTGGACTACGGCGCGCTGGAAACGCTCGACCAGACCGTGCCCACGCTCTACGTCGATTTCTCGGGCGACAACGAGCTGCGCCGGCGCGTGCACGAGCACTTCGGCGCCTCGCTCGTCTACAGCTGCTACGCCGGCTCAGCCCAGTCGCACGACCACCTGGGCAACGCGCCCGAAGTGCCCGGCCCCAAGCCGCAGCCCTACTTCGCGCCCTACCAGATCAAGAAGCGCAACGCCGACTGGGGCGCGGCGGAGGTGACGCGCAAGTTCAACGAGGCGCAACTCGCCTTCATCCGGCGTGTGAGTGACCCGCAGAAGCCGTGGATGGCGGTGAAGGAGCACCAGGGGTTTGCGGCCGGGCAGGAGTTGGTCGACGCGCTGGTGGCGGGGCGGGTGGATCCGAAGGATGGGCACGTGGTGGTGCTGGGGTGAGCG
>JBIQJS010000097.1:0-14279 GCA_044507405.1 Rubrivivax sp.
ATTTTCATTATCACGGAGTTGAGAAATAGTGCGCATAGCCGCGATTATCAAAGTGTTGTTTTCGATACAGCGGCTCTACGACCTGCCGTGCATGGGCCGCTCGACCGAACCGCAGCCGTTGAAAACTAAGGGAAAACACTTTCCCTAAAACATCAGGGGGCCGCCCCATACCATCGGGCGCCCCACGCCTTCCGCCATGCCGACCCATTCTTCGCGCGAGCTTTCGCGCCTTTCCCTCGACGCCCTGGGCGCCGTGCTCGCGAGCGTGGATGCGGTGCGCAATCTGCGCGCCTTGTATGTGCTGCTCGCGACCTTCGCCGGCTCGGGTCTGCTGATGGCCATGGCGCGATCGGCGCTGGCCCGCGAATCCGGCTGGGTGGCGGCCGGCGAGATCGCCGCGGGCCTGTTCGTCGCCTTCTACGGCGCCAACACGGCCGGCATCCTGCTCATGGACCAGGCGCGCGGCGAGCCGGTGCGCGAGGTGGGCGAGGCCCTGCGCGCCGCGGCGGCCTCGGCGCATCGGGTGCTGATCATCCTGCTGGGTCTCGCGGCACTGGTGGCGGTGCTTGGGGGCGTGCTCGTCGGCTTGCTGTGGGTCAGCCGCACGGAGGTCACCGGTCCGGTGCTCGGCCCGGCGCTGTTCGGCGTGGTGGTGGCCGTCGGCGCGGTCGTCACCGGCGTGGTGCTGCTGGCGCTGGTGGCGGTGGTGGTGCCGCTGGCCGCGCCCGGGGTGTGGGCCGGGCGCACCGCGCTGCCGCTGCTGCGCCAGCTGGTGCGCTGGGCGCGCCACCGGCTGCTGACGGTGGCGCTGCTGATGGGTGCGGTCAGCCTGCTCTCGGGCGGTGTGGGGGCACTCGCCACCTTCGTGCTGGCCGCGGGCGGGCGGGTGGTGGCGCAACTGGCCGTGGCGGTGGTCGGCGTGGACGTGCCGGTGCAGCAGCTCATGGCCGGCCTCTTCGGCTACGGCGTGCGCAGCCTCGGCACGGCCGGTGCCCCGCCGGAGGCGGCCGGCCATGTCGCGGCGGCGCTGATCGGAGGCGGGGTGGTGTTTCCGCTCGCGCTGGTGCTGCCGGGCCTGGTCTACCTGCGCGGTGCCTGCACCGTGTACCTCGCGCTCGAGGACGACGCCAGGCTGCGCGCCGGAGGCCGCCGATGAATGCAGCGCCTCGCATCGCGAGCCTCGTGCCGAGCCTTACCGAGCTGCTGTTCGCCCTTGGCCTCGGCCCGCAGGTGGTGGCGCGCACCGGCTTCTGCATCCACCCGGCCGACGCGGTGGGGCGCGTGCCCAAGGTCGGCGGCACCAAGGACGTGAACCTCGAGCGCCTGGCTGCGCTCGCGCCCACCCATGTGCTGGTCAATGTCGACGAGAACCGCCGCGAGACGGTCGAGGCCCTGCGCGCCTGGCCGGCGGCGTCGCGCCCCGAGCTGCTGGTGACGCACCCTTGCGCGCCCGAGGACAACCTCGCCCTCATCACCCAGGTGGCCGAGGCCTTTGCCGGCGTGCCGGGGGTGGCCGCGCGCGCCGGCGTGCTGCGCGCCCAGCTCGAGGCCGAACTCGCCGCCTCAGAATCGGCCCGAGGCGGTTTCGCGGCGCAGCGGGTGCTCTACCTGATCTGGCGCGAACCCTGGATGACCGTGGCGCGCGACACCTACATCGCGCGCATGCTGGACAGTGTCGGCTGGCAGACACTGCCCACCGTGGACGGCGGCGAAAGCGGCGCGGCGCGCTACCCGGTGCTTGCGGGCGACGAGGCGTGGCTCCTCGAGGTGCAGCAGGTGCTGCTCAGCAGCGAGCCCTACCGTTTCGGCGCGCAGCATGTGGCCGAGGCGCAGCGCCTGTGCCCCGCGGCGCGTGTGCGGCTGGTCGATGGCGAGCGGCTGAGCTGGTATGGCGCGCGCACCGCCGACGGGCTGCGTTATCTGCGCACCCTGGCCACCGCGTGAGGCCGGTCCGGGACGACACCGCATGGAACTGCTCAAGCCGCTGATCGCGCTGCTGGCCATCGTCAACCCGATCGGCGTGGTGCCCTTCTTCATCCACTTCACGCAGAACCTGTCGGCGCCGGCGCGCCGGCGCACGATCCGCGTGAGCGCGTTCACCGCCTTCCTCGTCATCGCGCTGAGTGCGCTGGCCGGGCTGAAGATCATCGAGTTCTTCGGCATCTCGCTCGCGTCCTTCCAGGTCGGCGGCGGCATGCTGCTGCTGATCTCGGCCATCCAGATGCTCAACGCCCAGCCGGCCGAGGTGCGCAAGGAGGACGTGAGCGAAGGCGCGCACAAGGCCGACATGGGCGCGAGCATCGCCGTGGTGCCGCTGACCATTCCCCTGCTCACCGGGCCGGCCACCATCTCGACCATGGTGATCTATGCGGAGAAGACGCAGCGCTGGTGGGAGCTCGCGGTGCTGGTGGGTTACGGCGTGGTGGTCGGCCTGGCCGCCTTCGCGGTGTTCTCCGCCTCCGGGCGCATCGCACGCGTGCTGGGGCAGACCGGCATCAACATCATGACGCGGTTGATGGGGCTGATCCTCGCCGCCCTCGCGGTGGAGCTGCTCGCCGGCGGGCTGACGCGGCTGTTCCCGGTGCTCGCGCGCAGCCTCGGCTGACCGCGCGGCCCGGGCGTTCAACCCGGACGCGCGAGCGCCGTGGCCATGGTCTGCACGCACTCGTCGACCATGCCGGCATAGCGCGCCATCGGAAAGTGCTCCAGCGCCATGCCGATCTGGCCCAGCGCCGCGAGCAGCGAGCCGAGCGCATCCTCGCCGGTGCAGCTGAGCACGGCGCCATGGCGCTCGACCTCGCGGCGCAGTGCGTCGGGGGAGAGCGCGAGCGATCGCGACAGCCGCACCAGGTCGTAGAACGCATGGCCGTGCACCTCCGCGCCCGGCCAGTCGATGACCACGAAACGTTCACCCCAGCGCGGCGCGGCCAGCGCCGAAGCCCGCGGGCGCAGCAGCACGTTGCCCTTCCACAGGTCGCCGTGCATCAGCACGCTGCGCGGGGCCCAAGCGCCGTCGGCCAGGCGCTGTGCGGCCTGCTCGGCGGCCGCGCGGGCGCGTGCGCCGATGGCCGGCGAGGCGGCGAGATGCCGCAGCGGTGCCGCAAAGCGCGCCTCGAGCTGCTCGGGCGCCGGCACACGCATCGTGCGCTCGGTCAGGCGCAGCAGCCAGTCGAGCAGCGCCGGGCGCAGCGCGGCGCGCTGCAGTCGCCACAGCGGCCGCAGGGTCGACGGGCTGTCGCACCAGGGCAGCACGGCCCAGCTCAGGCCGCGCAGGCGGCCCTGCAGCAGCGGCTCGAGGATGTGGCGGCCGTCCTCGGGGCCGAGCAGCTCGCGCGCCTCGGCGGCCCGGCTCATCGCCCGAGCGACCATGCCCGGCGCGCGCGGCGACGAGCACAGCATGGCGGCCACCGGCCGGCCGCGTGCATCGCTCACGCGCAGGGCGGTGGGCGCGTCCTCGCGCGGCGTGTAGGGCAACGGGGCGAGTGCCACGGCTCGCGCGCGTGGCGCACACAGGGCGGCGAGCTGGTCACCCAGGCGTTCGCTCAGCTCGGCGACGCTGGGCCGCCCGAAGGGGGCGGCGCTCAGTACCTGGGCCATGGCAGGGTGTGCCGGGCGCGGCGAAGGGATGCGAGAACGGTCATGGGCGACGGGATCTTGGCCGCCCGCGCAAGGGCGGCTGCAACAGCATGTGTGACTCGGCCGCGGTCGCGCCCGCCGTCATCGTGCTGTCGCATCGGCCGCCTACAAGGGGCGCGATTGCCTCGTCCTGCCATGACTTTCATCGAACGCCTTCCGTCCTGGTTGCTGATCGGCCGTGCGGCTCGCCACGCGCGCCAGGAACGTCCCGCGGCCCAGCGGGCAACGCCGGGGCCGCACGATACCCCGGTCGAAGACGAAGGGGCGCTGCATGCGGGGCTGATGCGCCGGCGTGTGCAGCACTTCTGCGAGGAGCAGCCGGCCGACTTGCCCACGCCCGCGCGTCGCACCGGTTCTTGAGGCGCCGCCCGCGCGCCGGGCCACGGGCTGCGGCACACTGGCGCGCATGAGTGCGAGCCCCGATCCCACCGGCGACTGGCTGGTGGCCTGCCTGTGCGCCGAATGGTGCGGCACCTGCCGCGACTACGCGGCGGTGTATGCCGCGCTCAGGCGACAGTTCGGTGCGCGCTCGCGCTTTGCGTGGGTCGACATCGAAGACGACGACGAAGCCATGGGCACGGTCGATGTGCAGGACTTCCCGACCCTGCTGATCGCCCGCGGCGACGACATCGTCTTCTTCGGCCCGGTGATGCCGCATGAGCGCACGGCCGCCGCGCTGATCGAGCGCGCGCTGCGCGGTGAACTGCCGGTCGTCGACGATGCGGCGCTCGCGGGCCTGCCCCGCCGCGTGCGCGCCTTGGCCGCCGGCTGATTGCCCGCCGGCGGGGCGATATGCCCTTCGGGCATGAGGTTCGGACGATTGATTCGTTTCACTTTGTGCCCATCGGGACTAAGGTCGACGCCTGCGCGGCAGCCCGAAGTCCGTCCCGCCGCACTGTCCCACCGGCGCGCCCGCGCGCCCTCACCAAGGAGATTCCATGGCAAGCCTGCGTCTCGGCGACACCGCCCCCGATTTCGAACAAAAGTCTTCCGACGGCACCATCCGCTTCCATGAGTGGCTGGGCGACAGCTGGGGAGTCCTGTTTTCGCATCCGGCCGACTTCACGCCGGTGTGCACGACCGAGCTGGGCCTGACCGCCAAGCTGAAGGACGAGTTCGCCAAGCGCAATGTCAAGGCGATCGCGGTGTCGGTCGACCCGGTCGACTCGCACGTGAAGTGGATCGACGACATCAACCGCACGCAGAACTGCAACGTCCAGTTCCCCATCCTGGCCGATGACGACCGCAAGGTCTCGGCGCTCTACGACATGATCCACCCGAGCGCCAACACGACCCTGACGGTGCGCTCGCTGTTCGTGATCGACCCGCAGAAGAAGGTGCGCCTCATCATCACCTACCCGGCAAGCACCGGCCGCAACTTCGACGAGGTGCTGCGAGTCATCGACTCGCTGCAGCTCACCGATTCGCACAGCGTGGCGACGCCGGGCAACTGGAAGCAGGGCGACGACGTGGTCATCGTGCCGTCCATCCAGGACCCTGAAGTCATCAAGCAGAAGTTCCCCAAGGGCTACACCGCCGTCACGCCTTACCTGCGCATGACGCCGCAGCCCGACAAGTAAGCGGCCCTGCAGCCGCCGGCATCGCCCGCGATGCCATGACAGACCGCTCGATAACATCGGCGGTCTTTTCTTTTGCCCGTTCGACGCCGTCTTGCGGGAGGCCGCCATGTCCCTTCTTCGCCGTTCCCTGTGCGCCGCGTTCGCGGCCTCGGCCGCGCTGCTTGCCGCGCCGCTCGCCCTGGCCGACACCTGGCCGTCCAAGCCGATTCGCTGGGTCGTGGCCTATCCGGCCGGCGGCGGCTCGGACTTTCTCGCGCGCCAGCTCGCGCCGCAGCTCGAGCAACAGCTCGGTGCGCGCATCGTCATCGAGAACCGCCCCGGCGCGGCCGGCATCATCGGCACGGCGCATGCGGCCGGCCAGCCGGGCGACGGCTACACCCTCGTCACCGGCGACAACGGCGCAATGGTGTTCAACACCGAGCTCTACGCCAAGCTGCCCTACGACCCGAACGACTTCGAGCCGATCGGCTTCATGGCCGGCTTCCCGCTCATCCTCGTCGTGAACAACGAGGCCGGCTTCACCAGCGGGCGCCAGCTCATCGACGCGATGAAGGCCCACCCCGGCAAGTACAGCTACGCCTCGCCGGGCGTCGGCAGCCCGCACCACCTGGCGATGGAACTGCTCAAGGAGCGCACCGGGAGCTTCGTGGTGCACGTGCCCTATCGCGGCACGGCGATGGCGACGCAGGATGTGCTCTCTGGCCAGGTGCCGATCACCGTGTTCGACACCGCGGCCGGGCTGCCGCTGATCCGCGCGGGCAAGCTGCGGGCACTGGCGGTGATGTCGGCCCAGCGCATCCCTGCGCTGCCGGACGTGCCGACGCTCGCCGAGTTGGGCGTCAAGGACGCCAACGTGACCGCCTGGCTGGCGCTCTTCGTGCCCAAGGGCACGCCGGCCGACATCCGCCAGCGGCTCACCGCCGAGATGAACAAGGCCATCACGACGTCCGAGGTGAAAGGGCGGCTGGAAGACTTCGGGCTCGAGGTCGCGCCGACCGACGCCGAGGCGCTGCAGCGCTTTCTCGCCCGCGAGCGGGCGTTCTGGCATCCCCTGATCCGCCAGCGCGGCATTTCTGCCGAGCGCTGACGGCGGCGGGCGGGGGCCTCAGAGCGGCCGATCGATCGGCCGGGCGCCCGGCGGGAACAGCCGCCGGGTGAGTGATCGCAGGTCTTCGTGGATGAGGTCCTTGTCGAGCTCGTCCACGACCGTGTCCGCCACCTGCTTGGGCAGGACCTGCCGCAGATAGCCGAGAAAGCGCGGCGCGGCCACGACCCGCAGCGCCTCGTAATGCTGCTTCTGCTGCGCCTGCGCCAGGCGCTCGGCCACACGGCGGGCGAAGAGCTCGCCCTCCTTCTCCAGCGGGTCCGGCCCGGCGGAAGCCGTGGCGTTGCCGCCCATGCGCAGGTCGTCGTGGCCGCGGCGCCCGTAGGCATCACGACGCAGTGCCGCTTCGTCGGCATGCGCCGACGCGTGCGTCATCTGATCGACTTCACGCAGGTCGCCGCCGTCGTCGGGCAGCTCGAGAAAACGGGCTTTCGCCTCGTCGGCGATCAGCACCCAGGTGGATCTCATGGCGTCTCCTGGTGAGGGTGGCGCAAGGCTCACGAATTGCCGCCGCGCCCGCCACCGGCGTTGTCGTGCTTGGTGTAGGCGTCGCGTTCGGCGGTGCGCGGTCCGCGGGTCGGGTCGTGTTCGGCCTCGGCGGCGGGCGTGTCGTCGATCTCGAGGTCTTCAAGCTCCTCGCGCTCATGGGCGGCGTCGCGTCGTTCGACGGTGGGCCGGCCGGGGCCGGAGGGGCGTTTCGCATTTGGCATGACGGTCCTTTCGATGTCTGCCCGTGCGGCGATGCGGCGGGCTTCCCTCGGCCGGCAACTCACGTGCCGCGCGCAGCGGTGTCATTCGCTGCACGCATAAGGAATCGCGAAAACAGTCGTTCGGGTTTGAGCTTTAGCTCCATAGCATGCGCCGACCCGCCACCCCAAGGACTGTTCATGCACGCCTCCCGACTCTTTCGCCTGTTCGTGCTCACCATGCTGATGGCGATCGGCGCCAGCGGCCTCGCCGCGCGCGAAATCCGGTTGCTCAATGTCTCGTACGATCCGACCCGCGAGCTCTACAAGGAATTCAATGCCGCCTTTGCCGCCCACTGGAAGGCGAAGACCGGCGACGACGTGCGCATCAGCCAGTCGCACGGCGGCGCCGGCAAGCAGGCGCGCTCGGTGATCGACGGGCTCGAGGCCGATGTGGTCACGCTCGCGCTGGCCTACGACATCGACGCCATCGCCGAGAAGACCAAGTGGTTCCCTGCGGACTGGCAAAAGCGCCTGCCGCACAACAGCGCGCCCTACACCTCGACCATCGTGTTCCTGGTGCGCAAGGGCAACCCGAAAGGCGTGAAGGACTGGGACGACCTCGCCAAACCCGGCATCTCGGTCATCACGCCCAACCCCAAGACCTCGGGCGGCGCGCGCTGGAACTACCTCGCGGCCTGGGGCTACGCCGTGAAGAAGACCGGCTCCGAGGCCAAGGCGCGGCAGTTCGTCGCCGACATCCTGAAGAACGTGCCGGTGCTCGATTCGGGCGCGCGCGGCTCCACCATCACCTTCGTGGAGCGCGGCGTGGGCGACGTGTTCATCGCCTGGGAGAACGAGGCCTTCCTCGCCGTGAACGAGCTCGGCCGCGACAAGTTCGACATCGTCGTGCCCTCGCTCAGCATCCTGGCCGAGCCGCCGGTGGCGCTGGTCGAGAAGGTGGCCGAGAAGCACGGCACCACCGAGGTGGCGAAGGCCTACCTCGAGTACCTCTACAGCCCCGAGGGCCAGGAGATCGCCGGCAAGAACTACTACCGCCCGGTCGACCCGGCCGTGGCCGCCCGCTTCGCCCGGCAGTTCCCGCGGGTGAACCTCTTCACCATCGACGAGGTGTTCGGCGGCTGGACGAAGGCGCAGAAGACCCACTTCGCCGACGGCGGGGTGTTCGACCAGATCTACGTGCCGAAGTAGGCGCGGGCCGCTGGCCCGGGGGATGGATGGGCCGGGCCGCCGCGGCGGTCCGGCCCATCTGCGTTTGACGCATAACGATCCAAGAATTCGATCGTTCCTTGTTGGAAAGCCGCTCCGTACAGTGGCGCCCTCCTCAAGAAACAAGGCCGCTTCGGCGGCACCTCGCCATGTCGTCGTCGAAATTCCGCGCCGTTCGCCGCAGCTTCGTTCTCGCCGTTCCCGCCGCCGCGCTGATGTCGGCCCTGCCGGCCCGCGCCGCGGGCGTCACGCTGCTCAACGTGAGCTACGACGTGGCGCGCGAGCTCTACAAGGAGATCAACCCCGCCTTCGTCAAGCACTGGAAGGCGACGACCGGCGAGGACATCGCCGTCAACCAGTCGCACGGCGGCTCGAGCAAGCAGGCGCGCTCGGTGATCGACGGCCTGCAGGCCGACGTGGTGACCATGAACCAGTCGAGCGACATCGACGCCATCGCCGCGCGCTCCGGCCTGCTGCCGGCGGACTGGGCCAAGCGCCTGCCGAACAATTCGGCGCCCAACACCTCCACCACGGTGATCCTCGTGCGCAAGGGCAACCCCAAGGGCATCCAGGACTGGACCGACCTCGCCAAGCCCGGCGTGAGCGTGGTCATCCCCAACCCCAAGGTCACCGGCAACGGCCGCTACACCTACGTGGCCGCCTGGGGCGCGGGCATCAAGGCGGGCAAGACGCCCGAGCAGGTGAAGGAACAGCTCACGGCCATGTTCGCCAACGTGCCGGTGTTCGACGGCGGCGGCCGGGCGGCCACCACCACCTTCGCGCAGCGCGGCATCGGCGATGCGCTGTGCACCTTCGAGAGCGAGATCAACCTGATCAAGGGCGAGTTCGGCGACAACTTCGACGTCGTCTACCCGCAGTGGAGCATCCTGGCCGAGAACCCGGTGGCGGTGATCGACAAGGTGGTCGACAAGAAGGGCACGCGCAAGCAGGCCGAGGCCTACCTGAAGTGGCTGTGGTCCGACGAGGCGCAGGAGATCGCGGCCCGGCACCAGCTGCGCCCCCGCTCCGAGGCGCTGCTGGCCAGGCATGCGAAGGACTTCCCGAAGATCAACACCTTCACGATCGACGAGATGTTCGGCGGCTGGACAAAGGCCCAGCAGGCGCACTTCAACGACGGGGCGATCTACGACCAGATCCTGGCGGGCGCCAAGAAGAAGTAAAGCCCCGCGCACCTTCGCCGTGATCTTCTCTCGCACCCTGCTGCGGCGGCACAGCGTGCTGCCGGGTTTCGACCTGGCGCTCGGCTTCACGCTGCTGTACCTCGGCTTCGTCGTGCTCATTCCGCTGAGCGCGGCCTTCCTCAAGACGTTCACGATGACGTGGCCGGCCTTCTGGGAGGCCGTGGCCTCGCCGCGGGTGCTGGCCTCGTACCGGCTGACCTTCGGCGCCTCGTTCGCGGCGGCGCTGCTGAATGCCTTGTTCGGGCTGGTCGTGGCCTGGGTGCTGGTGCGCTACGAGTTCCCGGCCAAGCGCTTCATCGACGCGCTGGTCGACCTGCCGTTCGCCCTGCCCACCGCGGTGGCGGGCATCGCGCTCACGGCGCTGTACTCGCACAACGGCTGGATCGGGCAGGTCCTGCCGTTCAAGGTGAGCTTCACGCCGGTGGGCGTGTTCGTGGCGCTCACGTTCATCGGCCTGCCCTTCGTCGTGCGCACCCTGCAGCCGGTGCTGGAAGACCTGCACAAGGAGATCGAGGAAGCCTCGGCCACGCTCGGCGCCACGCGCTGGCAGACCTTCACGCGGGTGCTGCTGCCCATCCTCACGCCGGCCCTGCTCACGGGCTTCGCGCTCGCCTTCGCGCGGGCGCTCGGCGAGTACGGCTCGGTCATCTTCATCGCCGGCAACATGCCGATGGTCAGCGAGATCACGCCGCTGCTCATCATCACCAAGCTCGAGCAGTACGACTACACCGGCGCCACCGCCATCGCGGTGGTGATGCTGGTGGCGGCCTTCGTGCTGCTGCTGGCGATCAACGGCCTGCAGGCATGGGCGCGCAGGCGGCAGGGAAGGTAATGGACCACCCCCTACGCGCTTCGCACGCCCCCTCCAGGGGGCAACACCAGCGGGCCGGCAAAGCCGGACCCGCGGTGTCCGTTTGGGAATGCTCATGACTGCCGCGACCCTCACTGCTCAGCCGTCAGCCGCCGCCCGCGCGCCGCGCCGCCTGCGCGACGCCACCACCGAGCCGCGCGGCGTGCGCTGGCTGCTGATCGGCGTGGCGCTCGCCTTCCTCACGCTGTTCCTCTTCGTGCCGCTGGCCCTGGTGTTCGTCGAGGCGCTGAAGAAGGGCCTGGACGTCTACTGGGCGGCCATCACCGAGCCCGACGCGGTGTCGGCGATCCAGCTCACGCTCATCGCCGCCGGCATCTCGGTGCCGCTGAACCTGCTGTTCGGCGTGGCGGCGGCCTGGTGCATCGCCAAGTTCGACTTCCGCGGCAAGAACCTGCTGCTCACGCTCATCGACCTGCCGTTCTCGGTGAGCCCGGTGATCGCCGGCCTCATCTTCGTGCTGGTGTTCGGCCTGCAGGGCTGGATGGGCGAGTGGCTGCGCGAGCACGACATCAAGATCATCTTCGCCCTGCCGGGCATCGTGCTGGCCACGGTGTTCATCACCTTCCCCTTCATCGCGCGCGAGCTGATCCCGCTGATGCAGGCGCAGGGCACCGAGCAGGAGGAAGCGGCGCGCGTGCTGGGCGCCTCGGGCTGGCAGATCTTCCGCCGCGTGACGCTGCCCAACATCAAGTGGGCGCTGCTGTACGGCGTGATCCTGTGCAACGCGCGGGCGATGGGCGAGTTCGGCGCGGTCAGCGTGGTCTCGGGCCACATCCGCGGCCAGACCAACACCATGCCGCTGCACATCGAGATCGTCTACAACGAATACCAGTTCGCGGCCGCCTTCGCCGTGGCCTCGCTGCTGGCCGGGCTGGCGCTGGTGACGCTGGCGCTGAAGTTCTTCGTCGAGCGGCGCGTGAAGGCGCAGGCGCGCGGCGACGGCGGCCGCAGCGAGTGACATGAGCGTACGAACATGAGCATCGAAGTCCGCAACCTGAACAAGCGCTTCGGCCCGACGGTCGTCTGCGACAACCTCAACCTCGACATCCCCGACGGCGAGCTCGTCGCCCTGCTCGGCCCCTCGGGCTCGGGCAAGACGACGCTGCTGCGCATCATCGCGGGGCTGGAGGTGCCCGACAGCGGCACCGTGCTGTTCCACGGCGAGGACGCCACGCACACCGACGTGCGCGAGCGCCAGGTCGGCTTCGTGTTCCAGCACTACGCGCTGTTCGCGCACATGACCATCTTCGAGAACGTGGCCTTCGGCCTGCGCGTGCGGCCCAAGGCGACGCGGCCGGGCGAGCGCGAGATCAGGGCCAAGGTGACCGAGCTGCTCAAGCTCGTGCAGCTCGACTGGATCGCCGACCGCTACCCGCACCAGCTCTCCGGCGGCCAGCGCCAGCGCATCGCGCTCGCGCGGGCGCTCGCGGTGGAGCCCAAGGTGCTGCTGCTCGACGAGCCCTT
Organism: Rubrivivax sp.; assembly: GCA_044507405.1. Taxonomy (GTDB): domain Bacteria; phylum Pseudomonadota; class Gammaproteobacteria; order Burkholderiales; family Burkholderiaceae_C; genus Rhizobacter. The sequence goes on from JBIQJS010000097.1 coordinate 11,775, forward strand.
CGGCGCGCTCGACGCCAAGGTGCGCAAGGAGCTGCGCCGCTGGCTGCGCCGCCTGCACGACGAGGTGCACGTGACCAGCGTGTTCGTCACGCACGACCAGGAAGAGGCCATGGAAGTGGCCGACCGCATCGTGGTGATGAACCAGGGCCGCATCGAGCAGGACGGCCCGCCCGACGAGGTCTACGACCACCCGGCCTCGCCCTTCGTGCTGCAGTTCCTCGGCGACGTGAACCTGTTCCGCGGCCGCTTCGACCGCGCGGGTGCAGCCGGTGGCGAGGTGAGCTATGTGCGCCCGCACGAACTGCAGGTGCTGGGCGCGCCCGAGCCCGGCACCATCCCGGTCACGCTCGCGCAGGCGCTGACGGTGGGCCCGAACACCCGGCTCGAATTCAAGCGCGTGGACGAGGACAGCTATGTCGACGTCGAGCTGCCGCGTGCCGAATACCTGACGCTGCGCGACACGCTGGACCTGAAGTCCGGCTCCACCGTGCACCTGCGCCCGCGGCGGGTGACGCAGTTCACCGACGAGGTGGCCGATCCGGCGGCGATGATCTGATCGCGCGCCTCTAGCGGACCGCGCCGCGCCCGCGGCATTCGCTCGGCGTCTCGCCGAAGCGCGCGCGGAACACCCGGCTGAAATGCGCGCTGCTGGCAAAGCCCCATGAACGCGCGATCTCGGCGATGGGCTCGTGCCGCAGGCGGGCATCGCACAGGTCGCGCCGGCAGGCGTCCAGGCGCAGCTTCATCACATGGCCGGCCAGGGTGTCGGCTTCGTCGGCGAAGGCGTTGTGCAGGTGGCGCTTGCTGCAGTTCAGCGCACGCGCGACCTGGTCGATGGACAGGCGCGGGTCGCGCAGGTGGCGGCGGATGTAGTCCTTGGTGCGGTCGCGCAGCGCTTCGCGCAGCGACAGGCCGGTGGGCTGGCCGTTGCGCTCGAGCAGGGACTGGATGACCAGGCCCGAGATCGCGTCCGCGACGCTGTCGGCGGCGCCGTCGGCCAGCGTGTCGATCTCGTCGAAGGCCGAACGTGCGGTCTCGAAAGCCAGGCGCGAGACACCCGCCGCGCCCGAGAAGCGCTGCACCATCAGCGGCGCGAGCGCCAGGCGCTGCTCGGGCAGCACGTCCTTGGGCACCATGAGCACCAGCTGCTCGACGTGGTCGGGGTTGGTGACGGAATAGGCCTGCGTGGTGTCGTACACGCTCCATTCGCCCGGCGACAGCCAGACATCGCGCCCGCCCTGCTCGAAGCGCGCGCGCCCGCGCAGCTGGGCCACGATCTTCAGATAGCCGCGGTCGCTGCGCGAGATGAGGCCGGGCGTGCGCACCACGCGGTGCTTGCTCACGCGCAGCCGGCACAGGCGCACGTAGCCCACCTCACCGCTTTCGATGTGGCCGTTGAAGTTCTCGTCACCGAAGGCGTCGGATTGCAGTCCGCCGATCAGCTTCCACACCGAGTCGCCCCAGAGGTGGAGCCTGTCCTTGGTGCTGGCGCCGTCGGTCGAGATCACGGTCGTCTTGCTCATGCGGTGCTCCTGCCGGCGGCGCGCGGCCGTGGCGTGAAGGGCGGCTGGCCCGGGGCGGATTGTCGGCGAGGGCCGAGGGGCGCGGGCGGCCAAGGGTTTGTCCGGAGCCATGTGCGCTCCCAGGCAAGCAGCTTGTGCGCGCGCAGCAAAGCGCGCAAGCTGGCCTGCCCTAGGCTTTCGCCCCACGATCGCGCCGGCGTGCTACGCCGGATTTCCGCCGTGTCCGTACAAGCCAGGAGACCGAGCATGCACACCACCCGCCGCAAGCTGCTGACCCAGGGCGCCGCCCTCGGCGCCGCCACCTTCGCGCCCGTTGCCTTCGCCCAGGACGCGCCGATCCGCATCGGCTACGCCATTTCGCGTTCCGGCCCGATGGCCGGCGGGGCGCAGGTGAGCCAGGAGCCCAACTACATCCTGTGGGCCGAGCAGGTGAACGCCGCGGGCGGCCTGGACGTGCAAGGCAGGAAGCGCAAGGTGGAGCTCATCGGCAGCGACGACCGCAGCGACATCGAGACGGCGGTGCGCACCTACCAGAAGCTGATGACCAGCGACAAGGTCGACCTGATCCTGCCGCCCTGGGGCTCGGGCATGAACTTCGCCACCGCGCCGCTGGCCAACCGCCATGGCTATCCGTTCATCGCGCCGACCGCGCTGTCGCGCAAGATGATCGACATGCGCATGCCCTACTTCTTCTCGATGCTGCAGCAGCCCGACAAGATGATGGGCGCGCTGGTCGACCTGCTGAAGGCGCAGGACGTGAAGACGATCGCCATCGTCTACATGGACGACCTGTTCGGCCTCGAGAACTTCGCCGCGCTGAACAATGCGCTCAAGGGCACGAACATCCAGGTGGTGGAGCGCAAGAGCTACCCGCTGGGCGTGAAGGACCTGTCGCCGGTGCTGCGGGCCATCAAGGACCAGAACCCGGACGCCTTCATCGGCATCACCTACCCGCCCGACACCATCCTCGCCAGCAAGCAGG
>JBIQJS010000214.1:0-2129 GCA_044507405.1 Rubrivivax sp.
GCGATGCGCTTGTCGATGCCCTCGCGCAGGATCTTGGTGTTGGTGACGAAGAGGTCGTCGCCCACCAGCTGCACCTTGCCGCCCAGCCGCTCGGTCAGGAGCTTCCAGCCGTCCCAGTCGCCTTCGTGCATGCCGTCCTCGATGCTCACGATGGGGTACTTGTCGCACCAGGTGGCGAGGATGTCGGTCCACTCGGCGGCGGCGAGCGTCAGGCCTTCGCCTTCGAGGTGGTACTTGCCGTCCTTGTAGAACTCGCTGGCCGCGCAGTCGAGGCCGATGGCGATGTGTTCGCCGGGCGTGTAGCCGGCCTTGTCGATGGCTTCCAGGATGAGCTGGATGGCTGCTTCATGGCTCGCCACGCTGGGCGCGAAGCCGCCCTCGTCGCCGACGGCCGTGCTCATGCCCTTGGCGTCGATGATCGTCTTGAGCGCGTGGAACACCTCGGCGCCATAGCGCACCGCCTCGCGGAAGCTCGGGGCCCCGGTCGGGATGATCATGAGCTCCTGCAGGTCGAGGTTGTTGTTGGCGTGCGCGCCGCCGTTGATGACGTTCATCATCGGCACGGGCATCTGCATCGCGCCCGAGCCGCCGAAGTAGCGGTAGAGCGGCAGGCCCGATTCTTCGGCCGCCGCACGGGCCACGGCCATCGAGACGGCGAGCGTCGCATTGGCGCCCAGGCGGCTCTTGTTCTCGGTGCCGTCGAGGTCGATCAGCGTGCGGTCGAGGAAGGCCTGCTCGGACGCATCGAGGCCGAGCACGGCTTCGCTGATTTCGGTGTTGATGTGCTCCACGGCCTTGAGCACGCCCTTGCCGAGGTAGCGGCCCTTGTCGCCGTCACGCAGCTCGATGGCTTCGCGCGAGCCGGTGGAAGCGCCCGACGGCACGGCCGCACGGCCCATGGTGCCGGACTCCAGCAGCACGTCGCATTCGACGGTCGGGTTGCCGCGGCTGTCGAGAATCTCGCGGCCGACGATGTCTACGATTGCACTCATCTATCTTCCTCTGGCTAGTTTGTGATTCTTGAGACGCCGCTCAGACGCCATCCACGACGATCATGCGCATGATGCCGGCGCCTTCGCGCAGCGTGCGGGCGTGGGTGTAGGTCTCGCTGTTGTAGAAGGCCTTGGCCGCGGCGCGGTCGGGAAAGCGCAGCACGATCACGCGGCTGGGCGTCCATGGGCCTTCGAGCACTTCGAATTCGCCGCCACGCACCAGGATCTCGGCGCCGTGCTCCTGCATGGCGCGGGTGCTCCACTCGCGGTACTTGGCCATCTTCTCGGCATCGGTGACCGTCACGTCGGCAATGATGTAGGCGCTCATGGGGCGGGTCTCTGGTTCAGCAGGAGAAGTCGTTTTCGAGCAGCGGCTGCTGCTTGACGACGCGGTCGAGGGCCACGAGCTGCTCGAGCAGCGCCTTCATGTGCTGCAGCGGCACGGCATTGGGGCCATCGCTCATCGCGTTCTTCGGGTCGGGGTGCGTCTCCATGAAGACGCCGGCCACGCCGACGGCGATCGCGGCACGCGAGAGCACCGGCACGAACTCGCGCTGGCCGCCCGAGCTGGTGCCCTGGCCGCCAGGCAGCTGCACCGAGTGCGTGGCATCGAAGACGACGGGCGCACCCGTCTCGCGCATGATCGCGAGCGAGCGCATGTCGGAGACGAGGTTGTTGTAGCCGAAGCTCGCGCCGCGCTCGCAGGCCATGAACACGTCGTCGGGCAGGCCCTTCTCGCGCGCGGCGGCGCGGGCCTTGTCGATCACGTTCTTCATGTCGTGCGGCGCGAGGAACTGGCCCTTCTTGATGTTCGCCGGCTTGCCGCTCTGCGCCACGGCGCGGATGAAGTCGGTCTGGCGGCACAGGAAGGCGGGCGTCTGCAGCACGTCGACGACCTGCGAGACGACCGGAATCTCGGCCTCGGTATGCACGTCGGTCAGCACCGGCACGTTCAGCTCGCGCTTGACCTTGGCGAGGATCTCCAGGCCCTTTTCCATGCCCGGGCCCCGGAAGGAGGTGCCCGAGGAGCGGTTGGCCTTGTCGTAGCTGCTCTTGAAGATGAACGGGATGCCGAGCGAGGCGGTGATCTCCTTCAGCCGCCCGGCCACGTCCATCTGCAGCTGCTCGGACTCGACC
>JBIQJS010000098.1:0-6532 GCA_044507405.1 Rubrivivax sp.
GTGGTGGCCGACGACAGGATCACCGAGCCCCAGCGGCGCACGCGGCGGAACAGGTCCTCCGCAGGCAGGCCGAAATGAAAGCTCACGACGGGCGGGCGATACGGCTCCAGCACGTCGGCCACTTCATGGCTGAAGGGCTGCCGGCCGGCGCCCGGCGGCACCGTGGTGATGTCGATGCCGTGTTCGGCGTGATAGGGCGCAAGGCGTGCGCGCCAGCGGGCTTCGCGCTCGGCATCGTCGGGCGGCGTGGTGTGGGCGAAGAAGTTGAGGTTGTAGGGCCGGCCGGTCGCTGCCAGCGCCTTCACTTCATCTTCCAGCGCCTGCAGCGTGAGCATCGCGCCGGGCAGCGACCCCAGCCCGCCGGCGCCGCCCACGGCGATGGCCAGGCGGCTGGCCTGTACGCCCGCCATGGGGGCCTGGATGATGGGCAGCTCGGTGTGCAGCAGGTCGGTGTGGCGCATGGGTGTCCTCACAGGAAAGGAATGCGTTTCATCGTACCGCCGCATGACATCGAAAAACGCGGCGCGCCGACCGCGAGTTGGCTTGCCGTCCTACAGCTCCACGCCGCGGGCAACGCCACCATCGCCCGCATGCAGCCGCCCGCCCCCGAACCCGCGACACGCCCTCCACGCAAAGCGCCTCCGACACCGGCGCGGCGATGGCGTCACGCAGTCTGGGCCGGTGCCGCGCTCTCGCTCCTGGCCGTGGCGGCGGGTGCGACCTACATCACCTCGCTCGTGCGCAACACACCCGATGCCTACGACCTGCGGCAGGTGACGTCGGCGCGCCCCTCGGTGGTGCTCTCGGCCGACGGCGTGACGCTCGCGAGCTTCAGCCGCGGCCCCACGCAGCGCGTGACGCTCGACGAGGTCTCGCCTCACCTGATCCACGCGCTGCTGGCCACCGAAGACCGCCGCTTCCACGAGCACCATGGCGTCGACTACATCCGCCTCGTGGCCGCCCTCTACAACACCGCCACCGGTCGCACGCAAGGCGGCTCGACCATCACGCAGCAGCTGGCGCGCAACCTCTTCCCCGAGGAGATCGGCCGCAGCCGCTCGCTGCACCGCAAGCTCAAGGAGCTGGTAACGGCGCTGCGCATCGAGCAGCTCTACACCAAGGAAGAGATCCTCGAGGCGTATCTCAACAGCGCGCCCTTCCTCTTCAACGCGATCGGCGTGGAGATGGCCGCGCGCACCTACTGGAACAAGTCGGCCTCGGAGCTCGACGAGCTGGAGAGCGCCACGCTCGTGGGCATGCTCAAGGGCCCGCGCTACTACAACCCGGTGCTCAACCCCGAGCGCGCGCGCGATCGCCGCAACCTCGTGCTCGCGCAGATGCACAAGCTCGGCACGCTGGAGCCCGAGCGCTACCGCGCGCTCGCCGCCAGGCCGCTGCAGGTGAGCCTCAACCGCTACGCCGAGGCCGCCGGCCCCGCGCCGCACTTCACCGCCTACGCGCGCCGCTGGCTGCTCGCCTGGGCCGAGGCGAGCGGGCACGACCTCTATGCCGATGGCCTGGTGATCGAGACCACGCTCGAGATGGAGCTGCAGCGCGCCGCCGAGAAGGCGGTCGAGCGCCAGGCCGAGGCGCTGCAGCGCATCGCCGAGGTCGAATGGAGCCAGGCGGGCCTGGTGGAGACCTCGCTCAACGCCGCGCGCCTGCCCCGCAAGGCCGAGCCCTTCGGCTACTTCTGGCGCCAGCGGCCCGAGCTGCTCACTGCGGCGATCCGCGAGACCGGCGAGTTCCGCCGCGCGGTCGAGGCCGGCAAGCCCGAGGCACAGGTGCTGCGCGAACTCGCCGCCGACAAGGAATGGCTGGCCGAGGTGAAGGCGCGCAAGACACGGCTGGAGGCCGGCTTCACGGCCATGGACCCGGCCACCGGCGAAGTGAAGGCCTGGGTGGGCAGCCGCGACTTCCGCCTCGACCAGTACGACCACGTCGCCCAGGCCGCGCGCCAGCCGGGCTCGACCTTCAAGCCTTTCGTCTATGGCGCGGCGCTCGAAGGCGGCATCCGCCCACAGCGCAGCTACCTCGACCAGCCGATCGAGATCCGCACCGCCGATGGCACCGTCTGGAAGCCCACCGACATGAGCGGCCCGAGCGGCATGCCGCTCACGCTGCGCGACGGGCTGGTGCACTCGCGCAACGTGATCACGGCGCAGGTGATGCAGGACGTGGGCGTGCACCGCGTGGTCTCGTTCGCGCAGGCCGTGGGCGTGACGCAGAGCCGGCTCGACCCGGTGCCCTCGCTCGCGCTCGGCACGAGCCCGGTCACGCTGCTGGAGATGGTCAACGCCTACGCCACGATCGCCAACGAAGGCGTGCGCCGCGAGCCCCTCGTCATCAAGCGCATCCTCGACCGCGAGGGCCGCACCGTGGCCGAGTTCGGCTCCTCGCCGCGCCGCGCGATCTCGCCCGACACGGCCGTGACGCTGGTGGACATGATGCGCGGCGTCGTGCGCCAGGGCACCGGCACCATGGTGCGCACGCGGTTCGGCATCGCCGCCGACGTGGCCGGCAAGACCGGCACCTCGCAGAACAACGCCGACGGGTGGTTCATCCTCATGCACCCGCAGCTCGTGGCCGGCGCCTGGGTCGGCTTCAACGACGCACGCGTGACCATGCGCAGCAACTACTGGGGCCAGGGCGGCCACAACGCCATCCTGCTGGTGGGCGATTTCTTCCGCGACGCGCTGCGCACCGGCCTGGTCGACGCGAGCGCCCGTTTCGGCGACCCGCAATCGCCGCGCGCCATCATGGCGAGCTGGCCGGCCGTGCCGGACGAACGCGAAGGCGCCGCCATCGCGCGGCTGGAGATCCGCCCCGAGGAAGAGCCGCAGGTAGTGGCCACGAGCGACACCGCAGGCCACGACGACGAGCCGCCCAAGACCTCGCAGGAGCTCGACCTGGTGCTGAAGAACATCGGCCGGCGCGAGGCGTGGTCGACTTCGGGGGTGGCGCAGTAGCGCCCTAACGGCTCGCCAGCACGTTGCCTCGGCGATGCCGGGCGATCGCTGTCATCACTCCGAGCCCCGCCAGCATCAGGGCGTAGGTGCCCGGCTCCGCGGGACCGGGGGCACGGCCGTGCCAAGAGCGTATGCGCTACGAGGTCAGTACGGGGAGCTCGCGCCCCGCACGGCATCCGCAATCGTGATGCCGACGCGTGGCCGATGGGCGCGCACCAATGAAAAGGCCGGCTGCAATGCCGGCCTCCTCGCTTCAACGGCGCCCGTGGCTCATGCCGCCTTGTCGATGTCGCGCAGCCGCTTCACCTGGTCGTGGTTGGCCTGCACACCCAGTTGCTGGCGGGCGATGATGGCGCGCACGGATTCCGGGAGTTCCTCGTTGCGCAGGGCCGCGCGGTAGCGGGCCAGTGCCGCGTCCTCGCCGCGCTCGCACTCTTCGAGCATGGCGTGGTCGCTGTAGCCCGCGAGCGAGCCGCGCACGGCGACCCAGCCGCGGTGCAGCGCACCGGTGGCAGAGCCGGTGGTGTCGGGCTTGCCGCCGTATTCGACGACGAGCGTCTGCAGTTCGGCAGCGGCCGCCCTGCACTCCTCGGCGCGGCGCAGGAAGAGCTCGCGCAGGTCGCTCGACTTCACGTGCTTGGCGCATGCGGTGAAGCCGAGCTCCCCATCCTTGGAGGTTTCGATCAGGTCGTTCAAGGCATCGACGATGTCATCGTGGCTCATGGGGCATTCCTTCCTTTCATGTACTGCTGCCGGATGGGGCCCGCACGATGACGTCGCCGTGCGGACCTGTCAGTGGCCCTCCTCCACGGCCGTGTGCTTGGCCAGGGTGCCGCCTTCGGGCAAGGCGGCGTATTCCTTCAGCCGGTTGTAGAGGGTCTTCAGGCTGATGCCCAGCGCCGCGGCGGTCTTCTCCTTGTGATTGCCGAGGTACTCCAGCGTCGCGAGCGTCACCCTGCGTTCGATCTCGGCAAGTGCCGTACCCACCTGGATGGTGAGCGACGGCACGGCCGGCGCGTCGGCGGCGCCTGCAGGCTGCACCGGGTCGCCGGGCAGGCAGGCGTCGTGGATGATGGTGTCGGTGGCCATCACGTAGGCGCGGCAGACCATGTTGCGCAGCTCGCGCACGTTGCCCGGCCACTTGTAGCCCGACAGCCGCTGCAGCGCGGCCGGCGCGAACTGCTTGCGCTGGCCTTCGCGCTTGGAGACCTGGTCGAGGAAGTGCTGCGCGAGCAGCGGGATGTCCTCGGCACGCTCGCGCAGCGGGCTGAGCGCGATCGGGAAGACGTTCAGGCGATAGAACAGGTCTTCGCGCAGGCGGCCGGCCTTCACCGCGTCCATCGGGTCGCGGTTGGTGGCCGCCACCAGGCGCACGTCGGTCTGCTGCACGGTGGTCGAGCCCACGCGCATGAAGGTGCCGGTCTCGAGCACGCGCAGCAGCTTGACCTGCAGGTCCAGCGGCATCTCGGTGATCTCGTCGAGGAACAGCGTGCCGCCGCTCGCCCGCTCGAAGAAGCCCTGGTGCTGGCGGTCGGCGCCGGTGAAGCTGCCCTTCTCGTGGCCGAAGATCTCGCTTTCGATCAGCTGGGGCGAGATCGCGCCGCAATTGACGGCAAGAAACGGCCGGGCGCGGCGGCGGCTCAGGTCGTGCACCGTGCGGGCCACGACCTCCTTGCCGGTGCCGCTTTCGCCGGTGACGAACACCGTGACGTTGGTGCAGGCCACGCGCATGACCTGCTCATAGACGCGGCGCATGGCCTGCGAGCGGCCCCACAGCGCGCCGAAATGGCCTTCCTTCTCGAGCTTGGCTTCGAGCTCGTGGGCCTCCTGCTGCAACGGGCACGGCGCGCTGACGCGGGCGATGAGCTTTTGCAGCTGCTGTGGGGCGACCGGCTTGACCAGGTAGTCGGCCGCACCGCGCCGCAGCGCCTGGATGGAGGTGTCCAGGCTGGCGTGGCCGGTGACCAGCACGACCTCGGTGTGCGGCATGGAGCGGGTCTCCTCCAGCAGCTCCAGGCCATTGCCGTCGGGCAGCACCAGGTCAAGCAGAACGAGGTCGGGGGGTTGAAGGGCCATCTGGCGGCGGGCATCACGCAGCGAACCCGCAGTGGCGACGGTCAGACCTTCAGTGGCGACGAGCATGGCCAGCGTTTCGGCCGAATCGCTGTCGTCGTCGATAACCAGGACGTGTGGCATTCCGTTTGCTCCAGTGCATCTGAATCGGTTGGAGTGGCAACCCGGTAATGGTTGCCGCGTGGTCTCCTTATGTCTCCCCGCCGCCGGGTTCGTGGCCCAGGGCGTGGTGTCGTTTTCGGTGACCGATGACGTCTTGTCGAAGGCCTTCATCTTGCCCAATGTGTGAGGAAAGCCGCGTCAGGGGCTGCCGATTTGCTTGTGGGAATCCGCTTACAAGCGGAGCGCTGCCGCATGCCCTCGATCGCCCTACATCCGGAAACTTTTGCCGCCGTTTGCACATAGCGCAAAGCCTGGCGGCCCCACCACACGGAGCATCTGCATGGCCACTCCCCCGGACAAACCCTCAAGCCGCACGACGGCCGAGCGGCAGCGCGAGCTCCAGCGCGCACAGGATCAGAAAGACCGCGCCGCCCGGCCGGAGGCGAAGAAGGAGGCCGGCGCCGTGCAGGCGGGCCCGCGCGACCAGCCGCAGAAGCTGCCGGCGCAGCACCTGGCGAAGCCCGGCCTGGAGGCCGACCTCGAACTCAAGCCCCGCTTCCTCGCGCCCGACTACGAAGGCAGCCGCAAGCTGCAGGGCATGGCCGCCCTCATCACCGGGGGCGACTCGGGCATCGGCCGCGCCGTGGCCGTGCTCTATGCACGCGAAGGCGCAGACGTGGCCATCGTCTACCTCGACGAACACGAGGACGCCGAGGAGACGCAGCGCCACGTCGAGAACGAAGGCCGGCGCTGCATCCTCATCCCGGGCGACGTGAAAGATGCCGCTTTTTGCCGCAAGGCGGTCGAAGCGACGGTGCAGGCCTTCGGCAAGCTGGACATCCTCGTCAACAACGCCGCCTTCCAGGAGCACGCGGCCTCGCTCGAGGACATCACCGAGGAGCGGCTCGACGAAACGCTGCGCACCAACGTGCACGGCTACTTCAACATGGCGCGCGCGGCGCTGCCGCATCTGCGCGAGGGCTCGTCGATCATCAACACCGGCTCGGTGACGGGCCTGCAGGGCAGCCCGCAGCTGCTGGACTACTCCGCGACCAAAGGGGCGATCCATGCCTTCACCAAATCGCTCGCGCACAACCTGATCGACAAGGGCATCCGCGTGAACGCTGTTGCCCCCGGGCCGGTGTGGACCCCGCTCAACCCGGCCGACCGGCCGGCCGAGAAGGTGGCCGAGTTCGGCACGCAGACGCAGATGAAGCGCGCGGCCCAGCCGGAGGAGCTCTCGCCGGCGTATGTGTTCCTCGCCGCACCCGTGTGCGCGAGCTACATCACGGGGATCGTGTTGCCGGTGACGGGGAGCGTGGGGGCGGAGTGATGACGACCCCTCGGCCGGCGGGTACGCCGGCCGATCCCCCAAGGGGATGCGGGCC
>JBIQJS010000098.1:6632-12330 GCA_044507405.1 Rubrivivax sp.
TCGGCCGAGTACTCCTTCAAGCGGTTGTAGAGCGTCTTCAGGCTGATCCCCAGCACCGCCGCTGCCTGTTCCTTGTGGTGGTTGTAGTAGCGCATGGTCGCGAGGATCAGCTGGCGCTCGGCATCCGCCATGGAGGTGCCGATGCGGATGCGCACCTCGTCGCCCGAGAGCGAGCCGCCGAAGGGCTCGCGTGACGGCGCATTGACCGGCAGCCACTCCTCGCCGATCACGCTGCCCTCGGTCATCACGTAGGTGCGCTGGATCACGTTGCGCAGCTCGCGCACGTTCCCCGGCCAGCGGTAGCGCAGCAGCTTGTGCCGTGCGCCGGCCGAGAGGCTCTTGACCGACCCCTCGCGCGCACACACCTCGGCGAGGAAGTGCTCGGCCAGCAGCTCGACGTCGCCCGCGCGCTCGCGCAGCGTCGGCAGCGCGATCGGAAACACGTTGAGACGGTAGAAGAGATCCTCGCGCAGGCGTCCCGCCGCCACCGCCTCCTCGGGCAGGCGGTTGGTGGCCGCGACCACGCGCACGTCGGTCTCCTGCAGCACGGTGGAGCCCACGCGCATGAAGGTGCCGGTCTCCAGCACGCGCAAGAGCTTCACCTGCAGCGCAAGCGGCATCTCGGTGATCTCGTCGAGGAAGAGCGTGCCGCCGTTGGCCCGCTCGAAGAAGCCCTGGTGCTGGCGCTCGGCCCCGGTGAAGCTGCCCTTCTCGTGGCCGAAGATCTCGCTTTCGATCAGCTGCGGCGAGATCGCGCCGCAGTTGACGGCGAGGAAGGGCGCGTTGCGCCGGCGGCTGAGGTCGTGCAGCGTGCGCGCCACCACCTCCTTGCCGGTGCCGCTCTCGCCGGTGATGAGCACGGTCACGGCCGTGCCGCTCACGCGGGCGATCTGTTCATAGATGCGCTGCATGGGCGCGGAGCGGCCCCACAGGTGGCCGAAGCGGCCGGTGCGCTTCCATTCGTCGGTCAGCTCCTGCAGCTCGGCTTCCAGCGCCTGCGGCTGGATCATGCGCGAGAGGATGCCTTCGAGCTGCCGCGCGGTGACGGGCTTGATGAGGTAGTCGGCCGCGCCCAGGCGCAGCGCCTCGATCGAGGTCTCGAGCGTGGCGTGGCCGGTGATGAGCACCACCTGCGTGTTGGCGATCGACTGCGGCTCGTCGAAGAGCGAGAGCCCGCTGCCGTCGGGCAGCTGCAGGTCGAGCAGCACCAGCTCCGGCGGGTCGAGCGCGATGTGGCGCCGGGCATCGCGCAGGCTGTGCGCGGTGGCCACCGTGAAACCCGCTTGCGCGACGAGCGCGGCCATCATGCGGGCCGCGTCCACGTCGTCTTCCACCACCAGCACCCGACTCATTCGTTCTCCGACTGCGTAAAGGTCGGCATGGAAAGCCCACACCGATCATGTTGCGACTCTAGGCGGCTCACTCTCACGCTTCAACGGAATTCACAAGCCCCCGCCAGAGGACGGGTCATCACGCCGACCCGCGCCCCAGCGCTACGCATGCGCGTGCGCGCTTTCGCGCATCCATTGCCGCAGTTGCTGTGCATCCACCGGCTTGACCGCATGCACGTCGAAGCCGGACTTCATCGCGCGCTGAGCATCCTCCGCGCGCCCGTAGCCCGACACCGCGACCATGCGGCCGGCGTAGCCGCGCTTGCGCGCGGCCAGCGCCACCTCGAAACCATCCATCCCCGGAAGCCCGATGTCGACGATGGCGACGTCGGGCCATTGCTCCAGGAGCGTTTGCAGGCCCTGCCGGCCGTCGCGCTCGCTCAGCACCTCGTGGCCGCCGATGGCGAGCATGTCGCTCATCGACTGCAGCGCGTCCGGGTTGTCCTCGATCAGCAGCACGCGCAGGCCGGGCCGGTCGTCGGGCAGCGCGCTCGCGGGCGCCTGGCGCACCGGCTCCACCCGCGGCAGCCGCACCTCGAAGCAGCTGCCCTGCGGCGAGCTCGTGGCCCCCACCGTGCCGGCGTGCAGGTCCACCAGGCGCTTGACCAGCGTGAGCCCGATGCCCAAGCCCCCGGCGCGGCGGTCCAGCGTGCGCTCGCCCTGCACGAAGAGGTCGAAGACGCGCGGCAGCAGCTCGGGCGGGATGCCGTCGCCTTCGTCGATCACCTGCAGCACGGCGTCGTCGCCCTCGGCACGCAGCGTCACGCGGATGCGCCGTCCGGGCGGCGTGTACTTGAGCGCGTTGCCCACGAGATTGGTCACCACCTGCTCCAGCCGCGTGGCGTCGGCCATCACCCAGGCTTCGGAAAGATCGGACTCGATCACGTGGCGTGCGTCGTCGCCGGTGATGGAGAAGGTGTCGAGCGTGCGCCGCACGAGCGCGACCAGGTCGAGCGGCTCCATCGCGAGGCGCACCTTGCCCGAGATCACGCGCGTCACGTCGAGCAGGTCGCTGATCATGTGCGCGAGGTGCAGCGTCTGGCGGCCGATGATCTCGCGTGCGCTGCGCGCGAGCGGGTCCACGAGCTGGCGGCTGTTGAGCACCTCGTAGGCGGCCGAGATGGCGTTGAGCGGGTTGCGCAGCTCGTGGCCGAGCATCGCGAGGAACTCGTCCTTCGCCTGCGCGGCGGCCTTGAGCTGCTCGTGCGTCTCCACGAGCTGGGCTTCCATCTCCTTGCGCGAGGTGATGTCGACCATGGCCGCGATCGCCCCGCGCGGGCGGCCGTGCGCATCGCGCAGCGGCACGGCGTTGGCGATCGCATGCACGGGCGGGCGGCCGGGCACGCGGAACTCCAGCTCCATCAGCGCCACCGCCTGGCCGGTGCGCGCCGCCACGCACAGCGGCATCTGGTCGGGCGCGAGCGGCTGGCCGGCGTGCAGCACCTCGGGCTCGAGCTCGCCGCCCATGCGGCCGAAGAGGCGGTCCATGGCGGCATTGCGCAGCACGCTCTGGCATTCGCGGTCCTGGGCGAAGGCCAGGCCGATGGGCGAGCTGCTGAAGAGCGTCTCGAACTCGTCGGCCTTGCGCCGCAGCACGTCGCTCGCGACCCGGTCGCGCTCGCGCGCGGCCACGAGCGCATCGCGCAGCGCCGCGATCTCGCGCACGTGGATGCTGCCGGTGGCGCTGGCCCCGCCGTCGCGCGCCATGAGGCCGAGCGGGCGCGTCACGCGGTGCGCGAGCAGCAGCGCCATCGTCACGCCCAGCAGCAGGCAGCCGGCCGCCGTGGCCCAGGCGAGCCCGATCGAGCGCAGCTGCGCCATCGCCACGGGCGCGGCGGCCACGCCGCGGCGCACGCCCCAGCCGGCGATCGAGACGGGCATGGTCGCGCCATATCCCTCGACCCCCGGCGCGAGGCTGTGGCTCAGCGCGCGGCCGACGTGCTCCTTGGGCTCGGTGCTGTGCGCGATCACGCGGTACTCGCGGTCGAAGAGCGCCGTGTAGCCCTCGGTCGGCGTGGCGCGCTTGAGCAGCAGCTGCCAGGCGGCCCAGGGCACCCACACGCCCAGACCGAAGCGCAGGTTGCCGTCGATCACGACCGGCACGGCGATCACCGTCATCGGCTGCCCCGTGGGGCCGTGCTCGATGAGGCCGGTGACCATGGGCGTCTGGTCCCACAGCATCTGGCGGAAGCCCGGCACCGGCGCCGGTTGGCCGCGCTTGCCGGCGCCGGTGGTGTCGAAGATGACGAGCCCGCGCGTGTCGGTGAGGAAGCTGCCTTTCCAGCCGGTGCGCAGCGGCCCGCGGCCGGCGACCGAGCGCTCGAACTCGCGCGTGTCGCCCACGCGCAGCGATTCCGACAGGCCGAGGATGCGCATCGATTCGATGGAGGCGAGCAGCTCGTTGTCCACCGCCTGGGCGAGCACCAGCGCTTCGCGGTCGAGGTCGGCGCGCATGCGCTCCTGCTCGCCGCGCATCTTCTCCAGCAGCTGGTAGCACATGAGCACGGCGAGCGGGACCGTCGCCGTGAGCAGCATGGCGACGAGCGCGGTGCGCAGCGAGACCTTCATCGCCCTACGCCGCCCGCGCCGGGCGGGCAGCGGCACGCCGTTTGCAGCAAAAGCTGCCGGTCGCCGGAAAACTCTGCCGCGTCGCAGCAGCGTGGCCGGCACGCCGCTCAGCGCGGCAAATCGAGCCCGGATGCGGCCTGGCGTGCCGTGTAGCGGGTGCGGTGTGCGAGGCGGCACGGTCGTTGCATTGAGGCTCCCCCATCCTTGGCATCCACACACGCTTTCAATGACTTCGATGTACTTGCATACCGAGCAGCGCCAGCAGCAAGGGCTCTCGCCTCGTTTGCAGCAAGCGGTGCGCCTGCTCCAGTTGTCCTCGCTCGACTTCGCCCGCGAAGTGCAGGCCGCCGTGGACAGCAACCCCTTCCTCGACACCGCCGAAGACGAGGGCCCCGACGGGGTCGCCGCACCGGCGGAAGACGCCCCGGCCCTGCCCGAAGCCACGCATGCGAGCGCGCTGGAGTCGCCGCCGCTCACCGCTGCGTCCGATGAGGACGACGCGCGCGAGAGCTGGCAGACCGCCGGCCCCTCCGACGGTCCGCGCAGCGACGACCTCGACGCCTCGCCGATGAACCGCGTGGCCGCCGAGACCTCGCTGCGCGAGAACCTGATCGGCCAGCTGCACGTGCTGCCCCTGCCCCCGCGCGACATGCTGGTGGCCGAGGCGATCGTCGAGTCGCTCGACGACGACGGCTACCTGCGCATGGACGACCTGACCGAGCTCATTCCCGTGATCGGCCTGGAGCCGGCCGTGACCGAGGCCGAGCTGCACATCGGCCTGAAGCGCGTGCAGTCGCTGGAGCCGGCCGGCGTGGGCGCGCGCAACGTGGTCGAGTGCCTGCTGCTGCAGCTCGACGGCGTGGAAGACGAGCGCGAGCGCGAGCTGATGCGCATCCTGATCTCCGAGAAGCTGGAAAGCCTCGCCCACAAGGACGCCGCCACGCTCGCCAAGCAGCTGGGCCGCCCGGTGGAAGAGGTGCAGGCCGCATGCGCCCGCATCCGCCGCCTGGACCCGCGCCCGGGCTGGCGCTTCGGCTCGGCCGACATCCGCTACATCACGCCCGACGTGATCGTGAAGAAGGTGCGCAACGTCTGGACGGTCTCGCTCAACCCCGCGATCGTGCCCAAGGTGCGGCTGCACCGCGTGTACGCCGAGATGTTCCAGCGCCACCAGCAGGCGCAGCACCCCGAGCTGGCCTCGCAGCTGCGCGAGGCGCGCTGGACGCTGCGCAACGTGGAGCAGCGCTTCGCCACCATCCTCGGCGTGGCGCAGGCGATCGTGAAGCGCCAGCACCACTTCTTCGACTACGGGCCGCTCGCGATGAAGCCCATGGGCCTGAAGGAGATCGCCGAAGAGGTGGGCGTGCACGAGTCCACCGTCTCGCGTGTCACCAACAACAAGTACATGGCGACACCGAGCGGCGTGTTCGAGCTGAAGTACTTCTTCTCTCGCGCCATGACGGCCACGAGCGGCACCGCCTTCTCGGGCACCGCGATCCGCGGGCTCATCAAGGACATGATCGACAACGAGAAGCCGGACAACCCGCTGTCCGATGCCGAGATCACGCGCCAGCTCGCGCAGCAGGGCTTCGTGGTGGCGCGGCGCACGGTGACGAAGTACCGGCATCTGCTGAAGGTGGAGCCGGTGGAGCGGCGCAGGGCTGGGGGGTGAGACGGGCCGATTGGCTGAGTCCCCCTCCCGTTCGGGCTGAGCCTGTCGAAGCCCACGCAGGCCCTTC
>JBIQJS010000098.1:12430-13776 GCA_044507405.1 Rubrivivax sp.
AACCCCTCCCCGTTCAGGCTGAGGTATCGAAGCCCAGCCCCCGCACAAGCCCCCGCCACCTCCCGGCCACCCCGCACCCCAGGGTGGAACCAGGCTTGCCCCCGCAAGCGCCATGACTCCCGCGATCACCACCCATCGCCGCCGCGTGCTCGCCGGCCTGTGGGAGGCCGCGTGGCGGTACCGGCGGCGCACGCTCCTGGCGATCGTGCTGCTGGTCCTGGCAAAGGTGGCCGCGGTCTGCGTGCCGCTGCTGCTCAAGGGAATCGTCGACCAGTTCAGCCGTCCCGAAGGGCTCGCGCAAGACGTGCCGCGGCATGTCGCGCCCGACCTCCCGGCCGGGCAGCTGGTGCTGGTGATCCCGGTCTTCCTGCTGCTCTCCTACGCGCTGCTGCGCTTCGCCGGCACGCTCTTCACCGAGCTGCGCGACCTCGTCTTCGCGCCGGTCACCAAGCGCACCGTGACCGCCATGTCGCAGCGGGCCTTCTCGCATCTCCTGAGCATGTCGCCGCGCTTTCACATCCAGCGCAACACCGGCTCGCTGATCCGCGACGTGGAGCGCGGCACCGCGGGCGTGGGCTTCCTGCTCGGGGCCGGGCTCTTCACCGTGGTGCCCACGCTCGTCGAATTCGCCGGCGTGCTGCTCGTGATGGCGAGCGGCTACAGCCTCGGCTTCACGCTCATCATCATGGTCACCTTCGTGGTCTATGCGGCGGTCACCATGGCGCTCACGCAGAAGCGCGAGCTCAAGCAGCGCCGCGTGAACGAGATGGACTCGCGCGCCAACGGCCGCCTGGTCGACAGCCTGCTCAACTACGAGACCGTCAAGACCTACGCCCGAGAGGACTACGAGCGCAGCCGCTACGCCGCCATCTGCGAGCAGTGGGTGCAAGGCGCCGTCAGCAACCAGAAGGCGCTGTCGGGCCTGCACATCAGCCAGAGCGGCATCATCGCGGGCGGCGTGGCCGCGGTGATGATGCTCGCCGCCGAGCAGACGGTGCGCGGCGTGATGACGGTGGGCGACCTGGTGCTCGTCAACGCCTATCTCATCCAGATCTGCCTGCCACTCAACGCGCTCGGCTTCGTCTTCCGCGAGGCGAGCGATGCGCTCGTCAACACCGAGAAGCTCTTCGGCCTGCTCGACCAGCGCCCCGACATCGAGGACACACCGGACACGCCCGCACTCGCCGTGCACCAGGGGGTGGTGAGCTTCGAGCAGATCGACTTCTCGTACGAAGCCGGCCGCCAGGTGCTCTACGGCGCCACGCTCACGATCGGCGCGGGGCAGACGGTCGCGGTGGTGGGCGGCAGCGGCTCGGGCAAGTCGACGCTCGCGCGGCTGCTGCTGC
>JBIQJS010000006.1:0-71310 GCA_044507405.1 Rubrivivax sp.
GATTCTGCCCGCCCACCGCACCCGGCGAAGAACCGGGGGCCAGCCCGGTGCGGCCTGCACGGCGGTGGCGCAGCGACCGGAGCTAGTCAAACACCGGCAGCACGTCGTCCTTGAGCGTGCTGCGCACGCGCTCGTAGTCGGGCATGACCGAGCGCACCACGTCCCAGAAACGCGCGCTGTGGTTCATCTCGCGCAGGTGCGCGAGCTCGTGCGCGACCACGTAGTCGATCTGCGGCATCGCGAAATGGATGAGCCGCCAGTTGAGGCGGATCGACCCGTCGGCCGCGGCGCTGCCCCAGCGCGTCTGCGCTGACGAGAGCGACAGCCGCGTGTAGCGCACGCCGAGCTGCGCGGCGAAGTGCGCGAGCCGCTCCTCGAACACGCGGCGCGCCTGGCGCTGCAGCCAGCTCTGCACCACGTCGCGGATCTGCTCCGGCGTGGCGGTGTGCGGCAGGCCCACATGCAGCGTGAGGCGCGGCACGCCGGGCAGCGCCTGCGCGTCGGTGTTGAGCACCGCCCCGCCCTGCGTCAGGCCGGCGCGCGCGTCGAGCACGATGATCACCGTCTCGCCGAGGAAGGGGATGCCGGTGCCGTCGCGCCAGTCGACCCGGGCCGCCTGCAGGCGCTGCGCGCGCGACTGCTGCTCGGCGAGCTTGCGCAGGATCCAGTCGGCCTTCTCGCGCAGCGCCGATTCGATCTCGCCGACGCCCACCCACTTGGGCGCGGCCACGCTCAGGCCTTCGACGCCCACCGTGAAGCCGATGCTCCTGCGGCGCGCGCGGCGCAGGGCGTAGGCGACCACATGCTCGCGCAGGCGGATCTCGCGTTGCGCATTCGGATGGCGGAAGACGGCAGGCGCAAGCACCTCGGCGATGGGCACGGCAGGCGGTGCGGGCGGGTCAGGAAGAGCGGCGGCCGGCGAGGCGGCGGGTGGCGCGGGGGGCACCGCCACCGGCGGCGGCGCCTCATCGAACAGCGAAAGCTGCAAGGTCGAGGGGGCCGGCGCGCCGCGGGTCATGAGCCGCGATTCTAGGTTTGGGCGTAGGCCTCGGGATCGAGGCGCCGCATCTCGGCTTCGATCCAGGCCTCGACTTCACGCATCAGTTCCTCCGGCTCGCGGCCCTCGGAGGGGATGGGCTTGCCGATGGAGACATCCACGATCCCCGGGCGCAGCAGGAACGACTTGCGCGGCCAGCACTTGGCCGAGGTCACCGCGATCGGCACCACCGCGCGGCCGGTCGCGCAGGCGAGCCGCGTGCCGCCTGCCTTGTAGGTGCCCTGCCCGCCGCGCGGCGAGCGCGTGCCTTCGGGGAACATGATCACCCAATGGCCTTCGTCCATCAGGCGCTTGCCTTGCGCGGCCACCTTGTTCCAGGCCTCCGCGCGCTTGCTGCGGTCGATGTGGATCATGTCCATGCGCGCCATCGCCCAGCCGAAGAACGGGATGTACAGCAGCTCGCGCTTGAACACATAGGCGAGCGGATGCGTCATCAGCGTCGGGTAGAAGAAGGTCTCCCAGGTCGACTGGTGCTTGGAGAGCAGGATCACGCCGCTGTCGGGCAGGTTCTCCAGGCCTTGCACCCGCGGCCGCACGCCGCAGAGGAGGCGGCACATCCACATCGACTGCATGAGCCAGCCGGCGCAGGCCCAGTACATCCTGTCGCCGCGCACGAAGGCCGAATAGACGATGACGGCGATGGCCCAGGGGATCACCGTCACCGCCATCCACAGCACGAAGAGCGCCGAGCGCAGCGCATACCAGAGCGTGCGCATCAGTCGAGCCTCCCGAAGCCCGAATCGCGCGCCCCGCGGGCCGAGCGCTGCTGCTGGATGAGGCTCTCGGCAAAGGCGGCGAGGTCGGCATGCACCTGAAGGTCGGGAATCTGCTCCTGCATCTGCGTGATCTGGGTGTCGGTCAAGAGGGCGCCCTTGCCGGTGCGCACGAGGTGCGGCGGGCAGCCGGTGGCCACGGCGGCCAGCAGGTCGCGTGCGGAATCGCCCACGACCGGCACCTTGCGCAGGTCCACGCCGTAGCGCTCACCGATCTGTTCATAAAGGCCCGGCAGTGGCTTGCGGCAGCTGCACTGGTCCTCGGGGGCATGGGGACAGAAGAAGACCGCACCGATGCGTCCGCCCACGCGGGCGAGCAGGCTGTTCATCTTGGCGTGCATCGCGCTGAGCGCCGCCATGTCGAAAAGCCCGCGGCCGAGGCCCGACTGGTTGGTGGCGACCACCGTCTGCCAGCCGGCGTGGTTGAGCCGTGCGATGGCCTCCAGCGAGCCGGGCAGCGGCACCCACTCGTCGGCCGACTTGACGAAGTCGTCGCGGTCTTCGTTGATGGTGCCGTCGCGGTCGAGGATGATGAGCTTCATCGCAGGGGCGGCGTCACGCCGCGAGCTTGGAGAGGTCGGCCACGCGGTTCATGGCGGCATGCAGCGTGGCGAGCAGCCCGAGCCGGTTGGCACGCAGGGCAGCATCTTCCGCATTCACCATCACCTTGTCGAAGAAGGCATCGACCGGCTCCTTGAGCGCGGCGAGCGACTGCAGCGAGGCGGTGTGGTCGCCGCGTTCGAAGGCGGCATCGGCCTCAAGCCTGACCTGCTGCAGCGCCTGGTAGAGCGCAGCCTCGGCCGGCTCCTGGAGCAGGGCCTCGTCCACCTGCGCGTCGACCGCAGCTTCGGACTTCCTGAGGATGTTGCCCACGCGCTTGTTGGCTGCGGCGAGCGCGGCCGATGCGGGCAGCGCCGCGAAGACGCGCACGGCTGCGAGGCGCTCGGCCACCTCGCTCGGCGTCGGTTGCAAGGCGAGCACCGCCTCGACCTCCTGGGCGCTGTAGCCCTGCTCGCGCAGCATGCCGGCCAGGCGCTCGTAGACGAAGCCGGTGAGCGCCTCGGTTGGGTCGCTGATCCGTTCGCCAAAGGCCGGCACCGCCGCCTGCACCAGGGGGGCCACGCCCAGGCGCAGCTTTTTCTCGATCAGGATGCGCAGCACGCCCAGCGCGTGGCGGCGCAGCGCAAAGGGATCCTTGTCGCCGGTGGGCAGCTGGCCGATGCCGAAGAGGCCGACCAGCGTTTCCAGCTTGTCGGCCAGCGCGAGCACGGTGCCGGTGTGGTTGCGGGGCAGCGCATCGCCGGCGTAGCGCGGCTTGTAGTGGTCCTCGATGGCGATGGCCACGCCGTCGCGCAGGCCTTCATGGCGCGCGTAGTAGCCCCCCATGATCCCCTGCAACTCCGGGAACTCACCCACCATGTCGGTGAGCAGGTCGGCCTTGGCGAGCTGCGCGGCCTCGCGCACCTTGCTGTCCAGCACGTCGTAGTGGTCCTTGTCGTCCACCGAGTAGGGCACGGTGGCGAGGCGCAGCAGGTTGACGATGGCATGCGCGATCGCCTGCACGCGCTCGGTGCGCTCGCCCTGCGTGCCGAGCTTGCCGTGGTAGACGACCTTGGCCAGGCCGGGCACGCGCGAGGCGAGCGTCTTCTTGCGGTCCTGGTCGTAGAAGAACTTGGCGTCGGCCAGGCGCGGGCGCACGACGCGCTCGTTGCCGCCGACCACGCGGCTCGGGTCCTCGGGGCGGATGTTGCTCACGATGAGGAACTTGTTCGTGAGCTTGCCGTGCGCATCGAGCAGCGGAAAGTACTTCTGGTTGGCCTTCATCGTGAGGATGAGGCACTCCTGCGGCACGTCGAGGAACTCGGGCTCGAACTCGCACAGCAGCACGTTGGGGCGCTCGACCAGCGCGGTGACTTCATCGAGCAGCGCCGGGTCGTCGATGGGCGTGAGGCCGAGCTGGCCGGCCTCGTGCTGCAGCTGGCGTGCGATCTCGGCGTGGCGCTGCTCGTAGCTCGCGATCACCGCGCCCTGCTCCTCGAGCTGGCGGGCGTAGTGGTCGGCATCCTGCAGCACGACCGGGTCGACCTGCGCCTCGAAGCGGTGGCCGCGGGTTTCGCGCCCGGCGGTGAGGCCGAGCACCGAGACGGGCACCAGGTCGGCACCATGCAGCGCAACGAGCCCGTGCGCGGGGCGCACGAAGTTCACGCTCTTCCAGCCGTCGGCCAGCTGGTACTGCATCACCTTGCGGATGGGCAGCGCGGCGAGCGCCTTCTCCAGCGCCTCCTGCAGGCCGGCGGCGAGCGTGGTGCCGGTCACGGTGTGGTCGTAGAAGAGCGCTTCGGCCTTGCCGTCGAGCTGGCGGCGCAGCTGCGGCACGACCGCGGCGTCGGCGCCCACGGCGGCGAGCTTCTTGAGCAGCGCGGGGGTGGGCTGGCCGGCCGCATCCAGGCCCACGGTCACCGGCACCAGCTTGAGCGACACGGCCTTGTCCTCGGCCTGCCCGCGCACGGCGCTGATGTGGGCCGCGAGGCGGCGCGGCGAGGCATACGGGGTGACCGCGGAATGCTCAGTCAGCAGCCCCTGAGCCTTGAGGCCCTCGGCGAGCCCGGAGGAAAAAGCCGCGCCGAATTTCTTCAGGTCCTTGGGCGGCAGCTCCTCGACGAAGAGTTCGACCAGCAGGTTCTTGGTGGTGCTCATCACGCGGCCTTCTTCTGCTTGTCGAGCTGGGCCACGACTTCGTCGGCCCAGGCCTTGGGCGCCATGGGGAAGCCCAGGCGCGCGCGGCTGTCGAGGTAGCTCTGGGCGACGCCGCGCGCGAGGTTGCGGATGCGCCCGATGTAGGCGGCGCGCTCGGTCACGCTGATCGCGCCACGTGCGTCGAGGAGGTTGAAGGTGTGGCCGGCTTTCAGCACCTGCTCGTAGGCGGGCAGTGCGAGCTGCTGCTCCATCAGGTGCTGCGCCTGGCGCTCGTGCGCGGCGAAGGCCTGCAGCAGGAAGTCGACGTCGCTGTGCTCGAAGTTGTAGGTGCTCTGCTCGATCTCGTTCTGCAGATACACGTCACCGTAGCTGAGGGTATCGGTCCACTTGAGGTTGTAGACGTTGTCCACCCCCTGCAGGTACATCGCCAGGCGCTCCAGGCCGTAGGTGATCTCGCCGGTGATGGGCTTGCACTCGATGCCGCCCACCTGCTGGAAGTAGGTGAACTGCGTCACCTCCATGCCGTTCAGCCACACCTCCCAGCCCAGCCCCCAGCAGCCGAGCGTGGGGTTCTCCCAGTCGTCTTCCACGAAGCGCACGTCGTTGGTCGTGAGGTCGAAGCCGAGGGCCTCGAGCGAGCCGAGGTAGAGGTCGAGGATGTTGGCCGGGGCGGGCTTGAGCACCACCTGGTACTGGTAATAGTGCTGCAGGCGGTTCGGGTTCTGGCCGTAGCGGCCATCCTTGGGGCGGCGGCTGGGCTGGACGTAGGCGGCTTTCCAGGGCTCGGGGCCGAGCGCGCGCAGGAAGGTCGCGGTGTGGCTGGTGCCCGCACCGACCTCCATGTCGTAGGGCTGCAGCAGGGCGCAGCCCTGGCGGTCCCAGTAGTCTTGCAAGCGCAGGATGATTTGCTGGAAGGTCAGCATGGTGAGGCGCGGCGGTGGCGCGCTTTTGGCCGGTGAAAGCGCGCGATTTTAGGGGCCGGCCCCGCTTCAGTCCTTGCGTCGCAGGGGCAGCGTGAGGAGCATGAGCACCACGGCCACCGCGAGCAGCGGCCAGAGGTTGTAGCGCGAGGCCCACCAGGCATAGGGCGTCAGGCCCTGGCGGCCCTCGACCTGCGCCTCGAGCACGCCCTGGGTATGGGGCGGCAGCGCATGCGTCACCACGCCCAGGTGGTCGATCACGACGGTGGCGCCGGTGTTGGTCGCGCGCACCATGGGACGCTGGAACTCGAGCGCGCGCATGCGCGAGATGATCTCGTGCTGGCGCACGGCGATGGTGTCGCCGAACCAGGCGATGTTGCTGATGTTGGCGAAGATCGTCGGCGCCTCGTCCATCTCGCCGAAGCGCGCGGCCAGCTCCTCGCCGAAGAGATCCTCGTAGCAGATGTTGGGCGCGATGCGCTCGCCCTTGAAGGCGAACGACGGCGGCACCCGCGGGCCGCGGCTGAAGTCGCCGAGCGGGATGTTCATCATCTCGGTGAACCAGCGAAAGCCCGTCGGGATGAATTCGCCGAAAGGCACGAGGTGGTGCTTGTCGTACCGGTACCAGCCGCCTGGCCACTTGACCGTGTCGCGCGACAGGCCCACCACCGAGTTGGTGTAGCCCGCCTCGTAGCTGCCGAGCGGACGCCCGATGAGCGCGCCCTTCTCGCCCTGGAAATGCAGCGCGAGCGGCTTCCAGTAGTCGGCCGGCAGCTGCTCGGGCAGGAGCGGCACCACGGTCTCGGGGCCGATCACGAGATCGCCCTTGGCTGCGAGCAACTGGCGCTGCGCCCAGAGCAGCGTGGCGGGCAGCGCCGCCTCCTGGAACTTCTGGTCCTGCGGCACGTTGCTCTGCAGCAGCGTGAGCGACAGCGTCCCCGTGGGCTGGGTGAAGGGCACGGGCCTGATGAGCGCCAGCACGACGAGCACCGTGCCCGTCACGCCCAGGCCGAGCATGGCCGCGGCGCTGCGTTGGCCCACCACGCGCATGCCCAGCACCAGCCCCGCGCCGAGCGCCGCGCAGGCGAAGCCCACGCCATAGACGCCCACCCAGGGCGCGAGGTTCGCGAGCGGGCTGTCGACATGGGCGTAGCCGGAGGCGGCCCAGGGAAAGCCGGTGAAGATCACGCCGCGCGCCAGCTCGGCCAGCATCCAGCAGGCGGCGAAGAGCAGGGCATCGAGCAGCGCCCGGTGCCGGCGCAGGCGCGCGAAGACCGCCATCGCGACGGCGAGGTAGAGCGCCAGGAAGGCGTTGAGCGCGACCACCGCCCCGCCTGCCATCCAGGAAGGCAGGCCGCCGTACTGGTGCATGCTGATGTAGAGCCACCAGGTGCCGCTCGTGCCCCAGGCCGTGCCGAACACCGCACCGAGCAGCGCGGCGCGGCCGGGGCTCGCACGGCTCACCTGCCAGGCGAAACCCGCCACGCACAGGATCTGGACCCACCACAGCGCCGGGTAGGCCGTGGGCAGTGCGTGCGCCGCCCCCAGCAGCAGCGCGAACACGAGGTCGATGGCGAGCAGCAGCGCGTCCGAGGCGGACCCGCGCGGCGCCTTGCGCCGCGGGGTCGGGGATGTGCGCCGGGACTGCTCGCGGTCACGCACCATGGGTGCCCACCGCGACTTCCGGCGCTCGTGTGACCTTGAACCAGCGCACCGCGCCGCCGCGGGTGAGCATCACCGTGAAGACGAGGCTGCCCAGCGGCACCGCCTCGCCGCGACGCGGCACGCGACCGAGCGCCTGCGCGACCAGACCGCCGATGGTGTCGAACTCGTCTTCGGACAGGCTCACCGAAAACGCCTCGTTCACGGCGGCGATCTCGGCATCGCCGGCCACGCGGTGGCTGCCGTCGGCCAGCGTGTAGATGCCGGTCTCGCTGGTCTTCTCGTCGAACTCGTCCTCGATCTCGCCGACGATTTCTTCGAGCACGTCCTCGATGGTGATGAGCCCGGCGGTGTTGCCGAACTCGTCGATCACCATCGCCAGGTGGTTGCGGTTGGCGCGGAACTCGCGCAGCAGTTCGTTGAGCCCCTTGGACTCGGGCACGAAGACGGCGGGGCGCAGCAGCGTGCGGATGTTGAGGCCGGGGGCGCGCTGCAGCTTGAGCAGGTCCTTCGCCATGAGCGTGCCGATGATGTTGTCGCGCTTGCCCTCGTAGACCGGGAAGCGCGAATGGCCGGTGTCGATGACGGCGTCCAGCAGGTCCTCGTAGGGCGCATCGATGTCGAGCACGTCCATCCTGGGGGCCGCGACCATGGCGTCGCCGGCGGTGAGGTCGGCCATGCGGATCACGCCTTCGAGCATCACGCGCGACTCGGGCGCGATGAGCTCGCGATGCTCGGCATCGGCCAGGGTCTCGATCAGCTCGTCCTTGGAATCGACGCCGGGCGAAACGAATTCGACCAGTCGTTCGAAGAGGCTGCGTTTGTCGACGTGGGGCGGGTGTCTTTCGGCACCCCTCTGGGGTCGACCAGGGTGGGGGTCAGCCATCAAGGCGTGGCGGAAGTTTGGACCCCAAAAGCTTAACTGAAGCCGGCCCGCATGCCGGCAGGCGCTTGACACATCTGGTACCTTGAACCCCTTTCAGCCGCCCCCACGTGGGCGCCTTCCACGCACAACCGGCCGCATCACCATGAGTCTCATCCCCGCCACCATCCTCACCGGCTTCCTCGGCTCCGGAAAGACCACCCTCCTCAAGCGGGTGCTCACCGAGGCGCACGGCCAGAAGATCGCCGTGGTGGAAAACGAGTTCGGCGACGAGAACATCGACAACGAGATCCTGGTGCAGGACACGAAGGAGCAGATCATCCAGCTCAACAACGGCTGCGTGTGCTGCACCATCCGCGAGGACCTGCGCACCACGCTGTCCGACCTGGCGGCGAAGCGGCGCAAGGGCGAGCTCGACTTCGACCGCGTGGTGATCGAGACCACGGGCCTGGCCGACCCCGGCCCGGTGGCGCAGACCTTCTTCATGGACGACGAGATCGCCGAGAGCTACCTGCTCGACTCCATCCTCACGCTGGTGGACGCCAAGCACGGCAACGACCAGCTCGACGCCCGCCAGGAGGCGCGCCGCCAGGTCGGGTTCGCCGACCAGATCTTCATCAGCAAGAGCGACCTGGTGGACGCCGCCGCGGTGGACGACCTGGCCCACCGCATCAAGCACATGAACCCGCGCGCGCCGCAACGCCGGGTGCATTTCGGCGAAGTGCCGATCGCCGAAGTCTTCGACCTGCGCGGCTTCAACCTCAACGCCAAGCTCGACATCGACCCGGATTTCCTGAAGGCCGACGCGCACGACCACCACCATCATCACGACCATGACCACGAGCATGGCGAGCACTGCGACCACCCGCACCACCACGCCCACGACGACGACGTGAAGTCCTTCGTCTTCCGCTCCGACAAGCCCTTCAACCCGGCCAAGCTGGAAGACTTCCTGGGTGCGATCGTGCAGGTCTACGGCCCCAAGATGCTGCGCTACAAGGGCGTGCTCTATATGAAAGGGTCGGAGAAGAAGGTGATCTTCCAGGGTGTGCACCAGCTCATGGGCAGCGACCTCGGCCCGGCCTGGGCCAAGGGCGAGAAGAAGCAGAGCAAGCTCGTCTTCATCGGGGTCGACCTGCCCCGCGAGATCCTGGAACAGGGCCTGGCGCAGTGCCTGGCCTGAGCCTCTTTGCCCCTCTGACGTCAGGCGAGGAACGCTTCGCCGATCTTCGCCAAACATGCGGCGAAGCATGCGCCAACGCACGCAAACAACGTGGCTACAATCCGCGGCGCCCAAAACGGGGCTGCGAGGCGACTCAGGGCCCTGCAGAGCGGGTATAACCGCCGTAGCGAGGAGACTTCAGTGAGCAAGACCCCGGTGAAGCGTCCCACTCCCACCAAGCCAGCGGCGAAGAAGCCGACGGCGGCCGCCAAGAAGGTGGCCACGAAGGCTGTGGCACCGGGCAAGACGGCTGCGAGCAGCAAGACGGCCACCAAGGCAGCGGCCAAGCCCGCTGCCAAGGCACCCGTCCAGGCTGCCAAGCCCACCCCGAAAGCCGCGTCGAAAGCCGCGCCCAAGCCCGTCGCCAAAGCGGCGGCGAAGCCTGTCGCCAAACCCGTTCCCACGCCGGCCGCCGCCAAGCCTGCACTGGCCAAGCCGGCACCGCCGCCCAAGCCTGCCGCCAAGGCCGCACCGGAACCCGTCAAAGAAGTAGCCGTGACCAAGACTGCCGTACCCGCTCCTCCCGCCGAACCGACCAAGCCCGCCCGGACCGCGCAACCCAAGATGTCGGCCGCAGCACGCGCCTCCGCCGCAGCGTCCACGCCCGCGCCGGTGCCGCCTGCCACGTCGCGCTTTGCCGACCGCTTCGCGCCGCCGCGCCCGCCTGCGCGCATGGTCGATCCGGTGCTGGCCGATGCGGTCAAGACGCCCCCGAAGGCCGACCCCAAGCTCGCCAATGCCTGGAAGAGCAAGGCCGGACGCGACCTGACCGAAGCCGAAGTGCTGGCCATGCCGGACTCGGAATACATGAACGACAAGCAGCTGGAGTTCTTCCGCTCCAAGCTGCAGGCCCTCAAGGACGACCTGCTCAGCAATGCGGGCGAGACGACCGAGCACCTGCGCGAGGACACCACCATCGTCCCCGACCCGGCCGACCGCGCCACCATCGAGGAAGAGCACGCCCTGGAACTGCGCACCCGCGACCGCGAGCGCAAGCTGCTGAAGAAGATCTCCCAGTCCCTGGCCCGCATCGACGCGGGCGACTATGGCTTTTGCGATGAAACCGGCGAGCCCATCGGCCTCGGCCGCCTGATCGCTCGGCCCACCGCTACACTGTCCCTCGAAGCCCAGCAGCGGCGCGAGCTCAAGCAGAAGATGTTCGGCGACTGACGCTCACCGCGCCACAACCCCTCCCTCATGGCGGATTCGAAAGACAGCAACAGCTTCTTCCGTAAGGTGGTCAAGTTCGTGGCCAACCCGGCCACCGACTGGGCTCAGCTCGGCACGCCTTCGGAAGACGCCCGCGAGAGCGAGTACGCCAAGTCCGAACTCAAGGCGATGATCGAGCGCAAGCGGCGCAACGACTTCGTCCGCAAGCGCGAGTTCGACATGCTGCGCAAGGTGCGCCGCGAAGGGCTGACCGGCGACCAGCTGGCCGCGCTCGGCGGCTCCTCCCGCCTGGACGACTCCGAGGCGCGCATGCAGGAGTCGGGCGCCAAGCCGGACAGCGGCGTCAAGGCCAAGATCGACGAGATCGAGCAGCAGATGGTCGGTGACGGCCTCGCCTCGCCGTCGCCGCGCCGCACGCCTCAGTTCTATGAAGCGCCGACGCAGCCGGCCGCGATGGGCTACGCCCGCACGCAGCCGGACGACGGCGCCAAGCCGCCGTCGCCTGAGCCTCAGCCCGCCGCAGCGTCCCCGCGCCCGGCGACCAGCGCGCCGGCGACCGTCGCCCAGGGCGCCGGCTTGCCGCCGATGGCGCCGCTGGAGCTCGACGCGGGCGGCAGCCAGTTTGCCGAACTGAGCGAAGTCACCCACGATCCTGAGCTCGACGAGGCCGTGATCGCGTTCGCCAACGCCGACTTCGAGTTGTGCGAGCAATCGCTTACATCGCTCATCGCCAACGGTGGCCCGCGCGCCCAGCATGCCGAGACCTGGCTTGCCCTCTTCGACCTCTACCGCGCGATCGGCCAGCAGCACAAGTTCGAGAGCTTGGCGATCGACTACGCCCAGGCCTTCGGCTGGTCGGCGCCGCAGTGGTTCTCGATGCCGAAGATGGTGGCCGAAGCCGCGAGCGAGGAGCGCCAGCCGCGCGCCCGCGTCGACGGCCAGGTCGGCTGGGTCAGCCCCGCCTCCATCGACGCCGATGCGGTCGCCAAGCTGCGTTCGCAGACGCTGCAGATGCCACTGCCCTGGGTCTTCGACTGGAGCGGCCTGCAGAGCATCGACGTCGAAGGTGCGGCGCGGCTGTCAGAACTCTTCCGCACCTGGATGCCGCAGACGCTGGACATGCGCTGGCTGAGCGGGGAGCGCCTGCTTGAAGTGATCCAGGACGCCGCCCCCACCGGCGTGCGCGATGCCGACCCCGTCTACTGGCAGCTGCGCCTGGACGTGCTGCGCATGGCCAACCGCCCCGACCAGTTCGACGAGGCGGCCATCGACTACTGCGTGACCTACGAGGTCTCGCCGCCGTCGTGGGAGCCGGCCACCTGCCAGGCCCGCATCAGCGGCGCCTCGGTGAGCACGCAGTCGCCACCGATGTCGGTGGTGAGCGACGTGTCCACCACCTTCCAGGAATCGCAGATCCTCGAGGAGCCGGGCGTCGTCGAAGTGGCGCGCGTCGAGCTCTCGGGCCAGCTCGTGGGCGACATCAGCGCCACGCTCACCAAGATGAACAACGAGCTGGGCAAGGCCAGCATCGTCAACGTCTCGTGCGCCCGGCTGATCCGCGTCGACTTCATCGCCGCGGGCGACCTGCTGAACTGGGTGCTCGCGCGCCGCAGCGAGAACCGCACCGTCAACTTCGCCGAATCGCACCGCCTGGTGGCGCTCTTCTTCGGCGCGATGGGCATCAACGAGCACGCCAAGGTCAAGGTCCGGGTGGTTTGAGACCCCCCAGTCGCTGCGCTCCTGCCCCAAGGGGCGCCACCCCTGCGGCCCGGCAAGCCGGTTCCGCGGGTGTTTGCTTGAGAGGTGCGGCGCTTCGCTTGCACGCAAACACCCGCTCCGCCTGAGGTATCGAAGGCTCGATGTTTAATCCCAGGGCTTGAACCCCAGCGGTTCGCCCGAATCTCACTCTCCCTATGGACCAATATCACGGCACGACCATCCTGAGCGTGCGCCGCGGCAATGTGGTCGCGCTCGGCGGCGATGGCCAGGTGACGCTCGGCAACGTGGTCGTCAAATCGACCGCGCGCAAGGTGCGCAAGCTCTACCGCGACCAGGTGCTCGCCGGCTTCGCCGGCGCCACGGCCGACGCCTTCACCCTCTTCGAGCGTTTCGAGGCCAAGCTCGAGAAGCACCAGGGCCACCTCGTGCGCGCGGCCATCGAGCTCACGAAAGACTGGCGCACCGACCGCGTGTTGCGCCGCCTGGAGGCGATGCTCGCGGTGGCCGACAAGGAGGCCTCACTCATCATCACCGGCAACGGCGACGTGCTGGAGCCCGAGCGCGGCATCGTGGCGATCGGCTCCGGCGGCTCGTACGCGCAGGCCTCGGCCATCGCGCTGCTGGAGCACACCGAGCTCGCCCCGAAGGACATCGTCAAGCGTTCGCTCGAGATCGCCGGCGACCTGTGCATCTACACGAACCAGAACCACATCATCGAAACCCTGGAGCCGGGCGCATGAGCTTCAACATGACCCCGCAGGAGATCGTCTCCGAGCTCGATCGCCACATCGTCGGCCAGAACGCCGCCAAGCGCTCCGTCGCCATCGCGCTGCGCAACCGCTGGCGCCGCCAGCAGGTCGACGAAGGCCTGCGCGCGGAGATCACGCCCAAGAACATCCTGATGATCGGCCCGACGGGCGTGGGCAAGACGGAGATTGCGCGCCGGCTGGCCAAGCTGGCCGACGCGCCCTTCATCAAGGTCGAGGCGACCAAGTTCACCGAGGTCGGCTACGTCGGCAAGGACGTGGACACCATCATCCGCGACCTGGTCGAGATGGCCGTCAAGCAGGAGCGCGAGCACGCGATGCGCCGCCAGCGTGCGCGTGCCGAAGACGCCGCCGAAGAGCGCGTGCTCGACGTGCTGGTGCCGCCGCCGCGCCATGGCGGCAACGATTTCGGTCTCAGCGGCACCAGCACCGGCAACACCGACAACACGGCCCGCCAGGTGATGCGCAAGCGCCTGCGCGAGGGCGCGCTCGACGACAAGGAGATCGAGATCGAGGTCGCCGATCCCAAGCCCATGCTGGAGATCATGGGCCCGCCGGGCATGGACGAGATGGCCGAGCAGTTGAAGGGCATGTTCGCGAACCTGGGCGCCGCCAAGCGCAAGCAGCGCAAGGTGAAGATCGCCGAGGCGCTCAAGCTCCTGGCCGAGGAAGAAGCGGCCAAGCTCGTCAACGAGGACGAGATCAAGACCCGGGCGCTCACCAACACCGAGCAGAACGGCATCGTCTTCCTCGACGAGATCGACAAGGTGGCCTCGCGGCAGGAATCTGGCGGCGCCGACGTCTCGCGCCAGGGCGTGCAGCGCGACCTGCTGCCGCTGGTCGAGGGCACCACCGTCAACACCAAGTACGGCATGGTGAAGACCGACCACATCCTCTTCATCGCCTCGGGCGCCTTCCACCTGAGCAAGCCGAGCGACCTCATTCCCGAGCTGCAGGGCCGCTTCCCGATCCGGGTGGAGCTCGGCTCGCTCTCGGTGGACGACTTCGAGGCCATCCTCACGCAGACGCATGCGAGCCTCGTCAAGCAGTACCAGGCGCTGCTCGCCACCGAAGGCGTGACGCTGGAGCTCAAGCCCGACGGCATCCGCCGCCTGGCGCAGATCGCGTGCGACGTGAACGAGCGCACCGAGAACATCGGCGCACGGCGCCTCTCGACCGTGATGGAGCGACTGCTCGACGAGATCAGCTTCGACGCGCCCCGGCTGTCGGGCCAGACGGTCTCGATCGGCGCCGCGGACGTGGACGCCAAGCTCGGCGACCTGTCGAGGAACGAAGACCTGTCGCGCTACATCCTCTGATCGGCGCCCCCTCGGGGGCTGCCGCGTGGCGACGAAGCGGCCCCTCAGAGCGCCAGGCGATGCGACTGCAGCGCCAGCAGCCCGTCGAAGATCAGCCGGTCGATCACCTCGAACCTGAGGTCGGTCACCGGCGACAGCTTGGGCGAGGCGCCGCCCGACATCACGAGCACCGGCTCCTGGCCCGTCCTGGCGCGCAGCTTCCGGTACATGCGCTCCACGGCGCCCGCCATGGCGTTGACGCCGCCGCTCATCAGCGCATCGCTGGTGTTGGTCGGGAAATCCACCACCTCGCCGGTGGGCACGCGCAGGCCGGCCGTGCCCATCTCCAGCGCGGCCTGCATCACCCCGAAGCCCGGCAGGATCAAGCCGCCGAGGAAATGGCCGGTCTCGTCGAGCGCATCGACGGTCACGGCCGTGCCGACCATCACCACCAGCACCGGCCGCGGCGCGCCGCGCGAGCACACATGGTGCCAGGCGCCGATCATCGCGACCCAGCGATCCGGGCCCAGTCGCGCAGGATGCTCATAGCCGTTGGTGATGCCCGCGGCGTGCGACGACGACACCACCCAGCTCGGGTCGATGTCCCAGATCTCGAGTTGCTCCTCCACCCGTCGGCGGATGCTTTCGCCGGCCACCACGCAGCCGAGCATGCTGGTCGGGTGCGGCAGCGCCTTCCAGTCGTGGTCGGCGAGCTGGTCGATGGTCTCGAGGAAGACCGCGCCGTGCGCCATCAGGGCGGCACCCGGCTGCGGCGAGGCGTATTGCGCCCATTTGAGCCGGGTGTTGCCGACGTCGATGGCGAGGAAGGTCATCAGGAGGAAGGGACGGACAAAGGCGGTTGGCTGGCCAGCAGTTCGCGCACGCGGGCCATGGTCTGCGAGGCCCACAGGCCCTTGAAGGGCTTGAAGATACGGGCCTCGACCTCTTCGAGCAAGGCCTCGAGATCTTCGCGCGTGCGCGCGCGCCGCAACCTGAGCAGGGTCAAGGAGCCGGCCACCGGCGCTTCGGCCTTGACCGCCTTGAGCAGGATGGCGCGCGCTTCCTCGAGCGCTGCGTCCTGCACGTCGCCGGCCTGGCGCTCCGCTTCGAGCGCGTCCATCGCGGCACCGGAGAGTCCGTTGAGCGAGGAATCGAGGTGCGACTCCGGCTGCAGGCTGGCGGCGGCGGGCAGCAGGCTGCTCAGCACCGATTCGCCGGCCGGCGCGCCCTCTTCCGGCTCTGCATGGGCCTGCGCCTGCGCGGGTGCCGCCTCGGGCAGCTCGGGCAACGCCTCCAGCGGGGCAGGCCGCGAGATCATCCCGAGCTCCACCAGTTCGTCGTAGCAGGACTCGGGCGAGCCCGCGGCGCGCGCCATCTGCCGTACCTCTTCTTCTGGACGCCGCCCATCCACGAGCAGCAACACGGTGCGGTGGCGCTGGCTCAGCTTGCGCTGGCGACTCGCCAGCTCCGCCACGGCTTCGGATGTTTTCACAGGGACAAAGGGCGTGGACACGGGCTCGACTCCTCTCTCGCAGACTGCGCTGGCGCACCTCGGCACCGCGCAGAGGACGCGCATTGTGCCGCCAAACCCACCTTTCGAGACCGGACGATCCCCTGCTTGACCGCCCCGTGGACAGGGGTGTCCCGCGACGGCGGGCTACACTGCCGATCAATTGACGTATACGTCAATCAGAGAACGTGTGTGCAGGCATCCACTTCCGCCCGAGGCGGCAGCCCTCGCACCAGGAGACAGACATGACCGATCTCTCCGCCGAGCACCAGGCGCTCGCGCATTACCGGCCGACGCACAAGGTGCGCTTCGTCACCGCCGCGAGCCTCTTCGACGGCCACGATGCAGCGATCAACATCATGCGGCGCATCCTGCAGGGCATGGGCGCGGAGGTGATCCACCTCGGGCACAACCGCTCGGTGGACGAGGTCGTCACCGCGGCGCTGCAGGAAGACGTGCAGGGCATCGCGGTCAGCTCCTACCAGGGCGGCCACGTCGAGTACTTCAAGTACATGGTGGACCTGCTGCGCGAGCGCGGCGGCGCGCACGTCCAGGTCTTCGGCGGCGGCGGCGGCGTGATCGTCGCGCGCGAGATCGCCGAGCTGCAGGGCTACGGGGTCACGCGCATCTACAGCCCCGAGGACGGCCAGCGCATGGGCCTGCAGGGCATGATCGGCGAGATGGTCATGCGCTGCGACCAGGACCTGTCGCCGCACGCGCCCACCGCCCTCGACGCGATCCAGGGGCATGGCGACACGCACTGGCGCGCCCTCGCGCAGCTCATCACCGCGCTCGAATGCGGACGCGCCGATGACGCCCTCAAGACCTCGTTGCACGCGGCCGCGAAGGACACCCGCATCCCCGTGCTCGGCATCACCGGCACGGGCGGCGCGGGCAAGTCCAGCCTCACCGACGAGCTGATCCGCCGCCTGCGGCTCGACCAGGGCGATCAGCTGCGCATCGCCGTCATCTCCATCGACCCCTCGCGCCGCAAGAGCGGCGGCGCGCTGCTCGGCGACCGCATCCGCATGAATGCGATCGGCCCGTGGCAGCAGGGCCCACGCGTCTTCATGCGCTCGCTCGCCACACGCGACTTCGGCAGCGAGATCAGCCGGGCCCTGCCCGACGTGCTGGCCGCCTGCAAGGTCGCGGGCTTCGACCTCGTGATCGTCGAGACCTCGGGCATCGGCCAGGGCGATGCGGCCATCGTGCCGCTGGTGGACGTGCCGCTCTACGTGATGACGCCGGAGTTCGGCGCGGCCAGCCAGCTCGAGAAGATCGACATGCTCGACTTCGCCGAGTTCGTGGCCATCAACAAGTTCGACCGCAAGGGCGCAGCCGACGCGCTGCGCGACGTGGCCAAGCAGGTGCTGCGCAACCGCGAGGCCTTCGGCCAGAGTGCGGAGGCGATGCCGGTCTTCGGCACGATGGCCAGCCGCTTCAACGACGACGGCGTGACCGCGCTCTACCAGGCGCTGCTGCCGCGCCTGGCCGAGCTCGGCCTGCCCGCCGCGCCCGGCCGGCTGCCGCGTGTGGCCACACGCCACAGCACGCACCAGGTCCCCATCGTGCCGCCGGCGCGCGTGCGCTACCTCGCCGAGATCGGCGACACCGTGCGCGCCTACAAGGCGCGTGCACGGCAGCAGTCGCGCCTCGCGCGCGAGATCCAGCAGCTGCGCGCAGCGGCGCGCATGCTGGGCGACGCCGACACCGGCATGTCGAACGCGGTGGAGACGCTCCAGTCGCTCGCCACGCAGCGCGAGGCCGGCCTCGATGCGCATGCGCACACGCTGCTCGCGCAATGGCCCGACCTGCAGCGCGCCTACGCCGGCGACGAGTACGTGGTGAAGGTGCGCGACCAGGAGATCCGCACCGCGCTCACCACCACCACGCTCAGCGGCACCCAGGTGCGCAAGGTGGTGCTGCCGAAGTTCGAGGACCACGGCGAGATCCTCAAGTGGCTGCTGCTCGACCACGTGCCGGGCCGCTTCCCCTACACCGCGGGCACCTTCGCCTTCAAGCGCGAGAACGAAGACCCGACGCGCATGTTCGCCGGCGTGGGCGATCCCTTCCGCACCAACCGGCGCTTCAAGCTGCTCTCCGAGGGCATGCCCGCCAAGCGGCTCTCGACCGCCTTCGACAGCGTCACGCTCTACGGCCACGACCCGGCGCCGCGGCCCGACATCTACGGCAAGGTCGGCAACTCGGGCGTGTCGATCGCCACGCTCGACGACATGAAGGCGCTGTATGCGGGCTTCGACCTGTGCAGCCCGAGCACGAGCGTGTCGATGACGATCAACGGCCCGGCGCCCACGATCCTCGCGATGTTCATGAACACCGCCATCGACCAGCAGCTGGAGAAGTTCCGCGCCGACAACGGCCGCGAGCCGAGCGACGACGAGGCGCAGAAGATCGCGGCGTGGGTCAAGGAGAACGTGCGCGGCACGGTGCAGGCCGACATCCTGAAGGAGGACCAGGGCCAGAACACCTGCATCTTCTCGACCGAGTTCAGCCTCAAGGTGATGGGCGACGTGGCCGAGTACTTCGTGCACCACGGCGTGCGCAACTTCTACTCGGTGAGCATCAGCGGCTACCACATCGCCGAAGCGGGCGCGAACCCGATCTCGCAGCTCGCCTTCACGCTCGCCAACGGCTTCACCTTCGTGGAGGCGTATCTCGCGCGCGGCATGCACATCGACGACTTCGCGCCCAACCTGTCGTTCTTCTTCAGCAACGGCATGGACCCGGAGTACACCGTGCTCGGCCGCGTGGCGCGCCGCATCTGGGCGGTGGCCATGCGCGACCGCTACGGCGCCAACGAGCGCTCGCAGAAGCTCAAGTACCACGTGCAGACCAGCGGGCGCAGCCTGCACGCGCAGGAGATCCAGTTCAACGACATCCGCACCACGCTGCAGGCGCTGATCGCGGTCTACGACAACTGCAACTCGCTGCACACCAACGCCTACGACGAGGCCATCACCACGCCCACCGACGACAGCGTGCGCCGCGCGATGGCGATCCAGCTCATCATCAACCGCGAGTGGGGCCTCGCGCGCTGCGAGAACCCGAACCAGGGCGCCTTCGTGATCGAGGAACTGACCGACCTCGTCGAAGAGGCGGTGCTGCAGGAGTTCGAGCGCATCGCCGACCGCGGCGGGGTGCTGGGCGCGATGGAGACCGGCTACCAGCGCAGCCAGATCCAGGAGGAGAGCCTGCGCTACGAAACGCTCAAGCACACCGGCGAGCTGCCCATCATCGGCGTCAACACCTTCCGCAACCCGCACGGCGACCCGGTGCCGCAGCAGATCGAGCTCGCGCGCTCGACCGAGGAGGAGAAGCAGTCTCAGCTGCAGCGCCTGGCCGACTTCCATGCGCGCCATGCCGACCGGGCCCCGGCCCTGCTGCAGCGCCTGCAGCAGGCGGTGATCGACAACCGCAACGTCTTCGAGGTGCTCATGGACGCCGTGCGCGTGTGCTCGCTCGGGCAGATCACCGATGCGCTCTTCGAGGTGGGCGGACAGTACCGCCGCAGCATGTGACGCGCGCCGAAGCAGGCCGCGCCTGACACCGAAGCGACTGTCCGGCGCGTGAAGACGCGCTAGCCTCCCGGGCTTCCACCACGAAGCCAGGAGACGCCGCATGAACACCACCCAGCTCTTTTCCCTGCAAGGCCGCACGGCGCTCATCACCGGCGGCTCGCGCGGCATCGGCCGCATGATCGCCGAGGGCTTCCTGGCGCAAGGCGCCAAGGTCTACATCTCGGCCCGCAAGGCCGAAGCCTGCGACCAGACCGCCCGCGAGCTCTCGGCCCTGGGCACCTGCATCTCGCTGCCGGCGGATGTTTCCACGGTGGCCGGCGCCGAAGGGCTGGCCGCCGAATTCGGAAAGCGCGAGGGCCAACTCGACATCCTCGTCAACAACGCCGGTGCGGCCTGGGGCGCCGATTTCGACGAGTTTCCCGAGAGCGGCTGGGACAAGGTGGTCAACCTCAACATGAAGACCCCCTTCTTCCTCACCAAGGCGCTCAAGCCGCTGCTGGCCAAGGCCGCAACGGCCGACCAACCCTCCAAGGTGATCAACATCGCCTCCATCGACGGCATCGCGGTCAACCCGCTGGAGACCTATTCCTATGCCGCCAGCAAGGCCGGCCTGATCCACCTCACCAAGCGCATGGCCACGCACCTGATCAAGCACCACATCGTGACGAGCGCGATCGCCCCGGGCGCATTCGCGTCCGAAATGAACCGCGCTGCGCGCGACGAACAGGAGAAGGTCGCCGCGCGCATTCCGGCGCGGCGCATCGGCAGCGACGAGGACATGGCGGGCGCGGCGATCTTCCTCGCCTCGCGCGCCGGCGACTACGTGCTCGGCCACACGCTGGTGGTCGATGGCGGGG
This sequence comes from Rubrivivax sp., assembly GCA_044507405.1. Lineage (GTDB taxonomy): Bacteria > Pseudomonadota > Gammaproteobacteria > Burkholderiales > Burkholderiaceae_C > Rhizobacter. The sequence continues at coordinate 20,075 of JBIQJS010000006.1, forward strand.
TGGTCCTGGGCCGCTGATCCGTCGAGCAGAACGGCGGCGCTCTCCTTTTCGGTATGGCGGGGTTCCCGGGTGAGAACCCTTGTTGCCGAAAAGTCAGTATGTTCGTAGGCTGGGCACGACGACCCACGAGGAGACAGCGCATGAACTTCACCCCGACCCCCAAGATGCTCGAATGGCAGGAGCGTCTGATGGCCTTCGTGCAGACGCACGTCGTCCCGGCAGAGCCGCTCTTTCGCAAGGAGATGGAGGAAAACCGCGCCGCCGGTCGCGCCTGGAATCCCACCCACAAGGTGATGGATGGCCTCAAGGCCAAGGCACGCGAGGCCGGCCTGTGGAACATGTTCCTGCCCGCCTCGCAGCACGGCGCCGGCCTCACCAACCTCGAGTACGCGCCGCTGTGCGAGATCATGGGGCGCTACCCGCTGACCAGCGAGGCCATGAACTGCTCCGCGCCCGACACCGGCAACATGGAGCTGCTCGAGCGCTACGGCACGGCCGAGCACAAGGAGAAGTGGCTCAAGCCGCTGCTGGCCGGCGAGATCCGCTCGGGCTTCGCGATGACCGAGCCCGACGTGCCCTCGTCGGACGCCACGCAGATCCAGTCGCGCATCGTGCGCGACGGCGACCACTACGTCATCAACGGCCGCAAGTGGTGGACCTCGGGCGCGCCCGACCCGCGCTGCAAGGTGCTGATCTTCATGGGCAAGACCGGCGGCATCGATGACCCGAGCCCGTACCGGCAGCAGTCGATGATCGTCGTGCCGATGGAAACGCCCGGGGTGAAGGTCGAGCGCTGGCTCTCGGTGTTCGGCTACGACCACGCGCCGCACGGCCACGCCGAGGTGAGCTTCACCAACGTGCGCGTGCCCAAGGACCACCTGCTGCTCGGCGAAGGCCGCGGCTTCGAGATCGCGCAGGGCCGCCTCGGCCCGGGCCGCATCCACCACTGCATGCGGCTGATCGGCGGCGCCGAGCGCGCGCTCGAGCTGATGTGCAAGCGCGCGCTGGAGCGCCGGCCCTTCGGCAAGCTGCTGTCCGAGCAGGGCGTCTGGCGTGAGCGCATCGCCGACTCGCGCATCATGATCGACCAGTGCCGCTGGCTGGTGCTCAACGCCGCCTACAAGATGGACACCGTGGGCAACAAGGAAGCGCGCCGCGAGATCGCGATGATCAAGGTCGCCGCGCCGCAGATGGCCTGCCAGGTGATCGACTGGGCGATCCAGATCCACGGCGGCGCCGGCGTCTCGCAGGACACGCCGCTCGCGGCGGCCTACACCAGCGCACGCACCATCCGCTTCGCCGACGGCCCCGACGAAGTCCACCTCAACGCCATCGGCAAGTCGGAACTTGCCAAGTACATGACACCCAAAGTAAAAGCCTGATCGTCCCGGCCCACCCCGGGCCCTCCTTCAGCCTGCAGGCCACCCGACCTGCGGGCTGGGGTATCGAAGACCCGCCCAGCAGCACCCGCGTGCGGGCCTTCGATACCTCAGGCCCACCGGCCTCCACTGGCTGAACCCTCCAATTCGAGCGAAACATCATGTCCGACCGCCATTTCGCCTTCTGGCCCGAGCACGCGCCCCGTCATCTCTTCGTGCCGGAGACCAACCTCTACTTCAACGTCGAGGTCTCGGCCGCCCGCTTCCCGAAGAAGCCCTTCTTCATCTTCTACGACACCCCCTGCACCTACGCCGAGTTCAAGCAGGAGACCGAGACGCTTGCGGCCTACCTGGAGCAGGTGTGCGGCGTGAAGAAAGGCGACCGCGTGCTGCTCTACACGCAGAACAGCCCGCAGTTCATGATCGGCTACTACGCCATCCTGCGCGCCAACGCGGTGGTGGTGCCGGTCAACCCGATGAACCTCACCGGCGAGCTCAAGCACTACGTGAGCGACGCCGACGCCAAGGTCGCGATCACCACGCAGGAGCTCTACCCGCGCATCAAGCCGCTGCTGCAGCCCGGAGGCAACGAGGAGACGCTCGAACACCTGGTCGTCGGCGCCTACAGCGACTACCTGCGCGAGCCGACCACGCTCAACGTGCCCGAGTTCGTGACCGCCCCGCGCGCGCCCATCGCCGAGAAGGGCGTGACGCTGTGGGCCGACGCCCTGGCACGCGGGCTGAAGCCCGGCCCGCTCACCGCGGGCCCCGACGATTTGTGCGTGATGCCCTACACCTCGGGCACCACCGGCCACCCCAAGGGCTGCATGCACACGCACCGCACCGCCATGTACAACACCGTCTCTGGCGGCGTGTGGGGCCAGTCCAACCAGGGCACCGTCTCGATGGCGGTGCTGCCCATGTTCCACGTGACCGGCATGCAGGCCAACATGAACGCCGTGATCTACGGCGGCTCCACCGTCGTGCTGCTGCCGCGCTGGGACCGCGACGCGGCGGCCGAGTGCATCCAGCGCTATCGCGTCACCGGCCTCGGCCTCATCACGGCGATGGTGGTCGACTTCGTCTCCAACCCCAAGCTCGACCAGTACGACCTCACGAGCCTGCGCCGCATCGGCGGCGGCGGTGCGGCCATGCCCAAGGCGGTGGCCGACATCCTGGAAAACAAGCTCGGCCTCAAGTACGGCGAGGGCTACGGCATGAGCGAGACGCTCGCCGCCACGCACATGAACCCGCCCGACCGCTCCAAGAAGCAGTGCCTGGGCATCCCGGCCTTCGACGTGGATGCGCGCGTGGTCGACCCGGCCACCTTCGAGGAGCTGCCCCCGGGCCAGACGGGCGAGATCATCGTGAGCGGCCCGCAGGTGATGGTCGGCTACTGGAAGAACCCCGACGCCACGCGCGAGGCCTTCATCGAGCTCGACGGCAAGCGCTTCCTGCGCACCGGCGACCTCGGCCAGACCGACGAGGAAGGCTATTTCTTCTTCGTCGATCGCCTCAAGCGCATGATCAACGCCAGCGGCTACAAGGTCTGGCCGGCCGAGGTGGAGGCGCTGCTGTACCAGCACCCCGCCATCCAGGAGGCCTGCGTGATCGCCGCCAAGGACGACAAGCGCGGCGAGACGGTCAAGGCGCTCATCGTGCTCAAGCCCGGCCAGGCCGGCCAGGTGACCGAGCAGCAGATCGTCGACTGGGGCCGCGAGAACATGGCCACCTACAAGAGCCCGCGCATCGTCGAGTTCGTCGACGCGCTGCCCAAGTCGGGCACGGGCAAGGTGCAGTGGCGCGAGCTCCAGGAACGCGAGAACGCCCGCGCCGCGGCCTGAGCACGCGGGCCGCCGCCATGCTGGCGGCCCCGTTGCGGCAACGCGCCCCATGACCCGCTTCGATCTCAAGGCGATCGCGATCGCCATGCTGCTGTCGCTCGCGCTCGACGTGATGGGCAGCATCTTCCTGGTCTCGCTCTTCGGGCCCGAGCTCAGCCCGGGCATGAGCCGCGAGGAGACCACCGCCGCGATCGAAGCCATCACCCGCACGCGCGGCTTCATGCTCGCCTCGCTGGTCTACGGCACGGCCACCACCGTGTTCGGCGGGCATGTCGTGGCGCGTCTCGCGCGCAGCCACCCCTACTTCAACGCGCTGGCGATCGGCATGCTGGGCCTGGCCCTCAGCCTGCTTCCTTCGGGCGACGTGCCGGCGTGGTTCACGTTCGCGGCCGTCGTCGTGAGCGTGCCCGCCGCGCTGCTGGGCGCGCACCTGGCCTTGCGCCGCGGCTGACGGCGCACTGCGCGTCCCACCCGATGCGCGCGGCCGGATCCGCCGGCACACTCGCGCCCACACCTGCAGGAGCCCGCATGGCCTTCTTTCCGCAAGATGCCCTCAACGAAGGCGTGCGCAAGCGCGAAGTCTTCGGCTGGGCGATGTACGACTTCGCCAACTCGGGCTACACCACCGTGGTGCTCACGGCCGTCTTCAACGCCTACTTCGTCGGCGTGGTCGCCGACGGCGCCACCTGGGGCACGCTCGCGTGGACGTTGACGCTGGCCGCCTCCAGCCTGATCGTGATGCTGGTGATGCCCGCGCTCGGCGCCTATGCCGACCTGCGTGCCAACAAGAAGAAGCTGCTCGCGGTGAGCACCGCACTGTGCGTCGCTTCCACCGTGATGCTCGCCTGGGCCGAGCGCGGCGACGTGGCCTGGGCCGTGGCCGCGGTGGTGCTCTCCAACACCTTCTTCGCCATCGGCGAGACGCTCACCTCGGCCTTCCTGCCCGAGCTCGCGCGGCGTGACGCGATGGGGCGCGTGTCGGGCTGGGGCTGGAGCTTCGGCTACTTCGGCGGGATGCTGTCGCTCGGCCTTTCGCTCGCCTACGTGCTGACCGCGCAGGCGCGCGGCGAACCGGCGACTTCCTTCGTGCCGGTCACCATGCTCATCACCGCGGGCGTGTACGGCGTGGCCTCGCTCTTCACCTTCGCGCTGCTGCGCGAGCGTGCCGTGCCACAGGTCGCCACGAAGCAGGAAGCCGGCCTGCGCGCCTCGCTGCAGCGGCTGGCCGCCACCTGGCAGCGGGCGCGCCTCTACCGCGATTTCTCCTGGCTGCTCGCCTGCGCCACCTGCTACCAGGCCGGCATCGCCGTCGTGATCGCGCTGGCCGCGGTGTACGCCGAACAGGTGCTGGGCTTCCAGCAGGCGCAGACCATGATGCTGGTCTTCCTCGTCAACATCGCCGCGGCGCTCGGCGCCTTCGGCTTCGGCTACTGGCAGGACCGCATCGGCCACAAGCGGGCGCTCGCGATCACGCTCGCGGGCTGGGTGGTGATGACGGTGCTGGCCATCCTCGCCACCGGGCCGGGGCTCTTCTGGGTGGCCGCGGTGATCGCGGGCCTGTGCATGGGCTCCAGCCAGTCGGCCGGCCGCGCGATTGCCGGGCTCTTCGCACCCGAGGCGCAGCGCGCCGAGTTCTTCGGCCTGTGGACCTTCGCGATCCGCCTGGCGGCCATCCTCGGCCCGGTCACCTACGGCATCGTCACCATGCTCACCGCCGGCAACCACCGCCTGGCGATCCTCTCGACGGCGCTCTTCTTCATCGGCGGGCTGCTGCTGATGGTGCCGATCAACGTCGCGCGGGGCGCCGCCGCCGCGCGCGAGGCCGCCTGAAGGCCCCCACATGAGCGCCACGCCGCGTGTCCCGCGCCGGCTCGCCCTCGCCGGCGTCCTGGCCCTGCTCGCGGCCTGCGGCGGCAACTCCGGCACCGGCGGCCCCGCCAGCGCGCCGCGCGTGCCGATCAACACCGCCGGCTGGTCCGATTCGCCCTACATCTCGCGCGACGGCCAGCGCCTGTACTTCATGTACTCGCGCTACGACTTCGGGCCCTGGATCCTGAGCGGTGGCACCACGATGCCGCAGGCCGTGGGCCCCGACCGGCCCGGGCTGCACAAGAGCAGCGCCAACCCCTTCGACGAATCCGACCTCTACGTCGCCACGCGCCAGGCCGACGGCAGCTGGTCCGAAGCCGTCCCGCTCGGATTCAACGGCAGCCACGGCGATTCGAGCGGCATGGAGATCGACGGCGGCCACACCTTCGTCTGGCTGCGCGGCAATGGCAGCACGAACGAGATCGTGAGCGCCACGCGGCAGGGCAACGGCAGCTGGAGCACGCCCACGCCGCTCGGCGGCGGCATCAACGCCACCGGCCCCGGCGTGCTGCAGGACAACCCGCACGTCTCGCCCGACGGCAACATCGTGTGGTTCAGCTCGACGCGCGCCGGCGGCCTGGGCGGCCGCGACGTCTGGGTCTCGGTGCGCAGCGGCAGCACCTGGTCCACTCCGGTGCGCATGGATGCGCCCTTCAACAGCAACGGCGACGACGACCAGCTCTGGATCCACCCCAACGGCGCGGACGTGTACTGGAACGGCCCGCAAGGCCTGATGCACTGTCTGTCCGATGGCACGACCTGCGCGAACGCGCCCGCGGTGGTCACGATCGCCGGCTGCGACTACCCGGCCGAGGCCTCCATGCCCGACGACGGCCAGCGCCTCTACTTCGCCTGCGGCAGCTTCAGCACCGGGCGCGTCCGCATCATGTACGCCGAGCGCCAGGCCGGTGGCGGCTGGGGGCCGGCGATCCCGGTGGACTGAGCCGGCGCCCGGACCCTTCCGTGGCGCTCTCAGTGGCGCCCTCAGTGGCGTCCGGGGTGGTGGCCTGGGTGGTGGCCCGATCGGTGACCGCCTGGGGGATGGCGGTGTGCCCCGGCGGCATAGCCCCGCAGTTCCTGGTACCGCGCGACCTGCTGCGCCGACAGCAGCGCACGCTGCTCGATGTGCGCCCTGAGGTGCGCCTCACGCACCTTGGCCTGGCGCGTGGCCACCGTCGCCAGCGTCGCCGACAGCCGCTCAGGCGTGGCCTGCTGCGTGCGGTAGAGCGCGTCCAGCTCGCGCTCGGCCGCCACCAGCTCGCGGCCGGCCGCCTGCGCCTCGCGCTGCATGCGCGCGTGCAGCTCGCGCGTCTTCGCCAGCTGCTCTTCCGTCAACGTGAGCTGCGTCGCGAGCTCCAGCACATGTGCCGGGCCGGGGTAGCCGTTGAGCTCGGCCGCCTTGGCGTAGCCCATGCCCCGGCCGGCCATCAGGCCCTCGACCTCGTCGGCCGAGAGCGCCTTGATCTCGCGCGCCTCCTCGCCCGCGTAGGGCGAGCTGGCGAGCGCGCAGGACGATGCCGCCGCGAGCGCGAGGGCGATGCAGCGTGTGCGCGCGGTCATGCCGCCACCTCCCAGTGACCGCCGCGCTCGCTGGCGGCGCCGTCCTCTCGCAGCTTGCCGAGGTGCGCCAGCAGCGAGCGCGCCGCCACCGGCAGCATGCGCGGGTCCACGTCGTCGTAGGCATGCGGCAGCAGTTGCTCCAGCGTGGCCGGGCCGTGCGCGCGCAGGGTGTGCAGCACCTTGGCCTCGCGCCGGAGGCGGTGCTCGATCACGCCCTGCACCGCCTTCTTCGGCTCGGCCATGAGGAAGCCGTGCCCCGGGGCGAGCCATTCGATGTCTTCGGCCAGCAGCGCGCGCAGTGTGCGCAGGTAGGCGGCCATGTCGCCATCGGGCGGGTTGATCACGACGGTGCTCGCCTGCATGAGGTGGTCGCCGGTGAAGAGCGTCTTCTCCTCTTCGAGCAGGTAGCAGAGGTGGTTGGAGGCATGGCCGGGCGTGTGCAGCACGCGCAGGGTCACGCCGGGGGCCAGCGCCAGGCGCTCGCCGTCTTCGAGCACGCGGTCGGGCGCGAAGCTGCCGTCCTGCTTGTGCGGATGCAGCGGCACGCGGCCGAGCACGGGTGCGTGCGTGTGCTGCTTGAGCGGCACGGCCGCCGGCGAATGGTCGTGGTGCGTGTGCGTGGCGAGGATCCAGCGGATCGGGCCGGGCGCCGCATGCAGCACCGCCTCCACGTGCTCGGGCAGGTCGGGGCCGGGGTCGATGACGGCCCATTCGTTGCGCGCGCCGCCGCCCACGAGATACGTGTTGGTGCCGGGGCCGGTCATCACGCTCGGGTTGGGCGCGGTCACGCGGATCACGTGCGGCGAGAGCCGCACGGCGCGGCCCGGCACGATCTCGTACGAGGCGGTGCCGTGGCCCAGCGGGTCGATGCGGCCCATCTCGGCCCAGGCATGCTCGTGTGGCATCACCGGGCGCAGGCCCTGGCTGCCGGCGCCGATGCGCGGGTGGATGAGGCTCACCTTGCGCGGCGCGCGCGCATAGGCCATCAGCGCCGCGGTGGTCTCGAAGGGCGCGATGGCGGTGAGCGTGGCGCGCGTGGGGCCCATGAGCTTCAGCGTGTCGCTGCGGGCGAGCGCATCGGCCGGGCGCAGCCAGTGCATGCCGACCATCTCCTGCCCGTCGTGCAGCGCGGTCTGGCCGGCCGGGGCCACCGCGACGAAGAAGCGCGTGTCGTAGCGCTTGGCCCGGCCGAGCGGCGTGAGCCAGTGGCTGAAGTAGGCGAGCTGGTCCACCGCGAGCCGGAGGCCGAAGGTGCTGCAGAACTCGTCCAGCGTGCGCTCGCCGCGGTTGAGCGGGTCGCGCCACGGGGCCAGGCGCGCGGCCTCGTCTTCGCTCGGCGCGAGCAGCTCGCCGTCGCGGCGCGCGAGCAGCAGGCCGCTCTCCTCGAAGCACTCGCGGATGGCCGTGATGCAGTAGTCGAGGCCGCCCTCGGGCAGGCCGAGCATCGCGCTCATGGCGGCGTCGTCGGCCCCATCGCACAGCGCATGCCACTGGCGGTCGCGCGGGTCGACCGTGCCGCCGGGGAACACCCAGGCCCCGCTGTTGTGGTCGCCACGCTCGGCACGGCACAGCAGCAGCACCTGCAGGCCGCCGGGCGCGTCGCGCACGACGACCAGCGTGGCCGCGGGCCGCGGCGGCTTGCCCGCGGAGCTGAGGTCGATGGGGGCGACGTCGGGTGAGGTCATGGGGCGAGTGTGGGAGTGAAACGCGGCGCTGCACAGTCTCGCATTCCTGCCCGGCCCGCGTGCGTCGCCTAGGTGGCTGCGAGGGCATCGCGGGTGCGCACAATCGGCAGCCCGACCACAGCCGCCGCGCCGCCATGTCCATCATCATCGTCCGCCACGGCGAAACCCCGCTCAACGTGGCCCGCACGCTGCAGCCGGCCGACACGCCGCTGAGCGCCACCGGCCTGCGCCAGGCCGAAGCCGTGGGCCGGCGGCTGGCCGAGCTGCCAGTCGCCGCCATCCTCACGAGCGACCTGCCCCGCGCCCTCCAGACGGCGCAGGCCATCGCCGCCGCCACCGGCGCTCCGCTCACGCCCACGCCGCTGCTGCACGAGCGCAACTTCGGGGACCTCCGGGGCCAGCCCTACGACAGCCTGCCCTACAACCCGCTCACCATGGCCGACGCCCCGCCGGGTGGCGAATCGGTGGCCGACTTCGAAGCGCGCGTGGCGCGCGCCTTCGCGCAGATGGTCGAGCTGCGCAGCACGCTCGCCGGCCACCTGGTCGTGGTGACGCACGGCCTCGTCATCCGCGCCCTGCTCGCGCGCCACCTGCAGCTGGCGGCCGACGCCGCCGCGCCGCTGCGCGTGGGCAACACCTCGGTCACGATCTGCGCCGCGACCGCCCCGCACGCGCTGGAGCTCGTGGACTGCACGCGCCACCTCGACGCGCAGATCGCGCACGCCACCCACAGCCTTTCGGGGGGGTGAACGGGCAGGGCCGGTCTGCACAATCCGGGCAGGCCTCACACCCCCTGCCCCATGGACCACCCTTCCGCCACCGTCCGGCGTCTGCACGCCCTCGCCGCCGGCCTCACCTTCGCGGCCCTTGCCCTTGCACTCGCCCTTGCGCTGTCGATGCCGGCCAGCGCCCAGCACACCGCGCGCGCCGCCGCCCAGGCCGCTCCGGCCCCGACCGGCTACAAGATCGGCCGCACACCACAGTGGGTGCACCCCGTGCGCCCTTCCACCGGCACCCCGCCCACGCCCGGCCCCGGCCCGGGATATCGCATCGCGCTCATGGACATGCAGACGCTGCTCGGCCCGGGCGGCACCGAGCAGGCCTACACCCGCATGCGCAACGTGGTGCTCGAGGCCGCCGGCCTGCAGGCGGTCTCCAAGCCCGAGATTTATTTCAACCCTGCCTACCAGACGGTCACGCTGCATGAGGCCGCGGTGCTGCGCAACGGCACCCGGCTCGACCGGCTGAAAGGCGCGCGCATCGAGACGCTGCGCCGTGAAGAGGGCCTGGAGCGCCTCACGCTCACCGGCGTGCAGACGCTGCTGGTGCTGCTCCACGACGTGCGGGTCGGCGACACCGTCGAGGTGGCCTACACCGTGCACGGCAGCAACCCGATCTTCAAGGGCCACCATGCCGAGACCTACCAGCTCGCGCACATGGCGGCGATCGACGAGCTGCACCTGCGCATCGAGGCCCCCGCCAGCCGCACCCTGCACACCCGGGGCATCCGCAGCGACGCGGCGCCCGAGCGCCACGTGCAGGGCAACCGCCAGGAGCTGCGGCTCGTGCGCCGCAACGTGCCCGCGATCGTGCCGGAGGAGCACACGCCGCCGTGGTTCAAGGTGTTCCCCGCGCTGCACGTGAGCGACTACGCCGACTGGCGCGAGGTCGCCACCTGGGCCCAGGAGCTCTTCGCGCAGCCGGGCGAGCCGGGGCCGGAGCTGCTCTCGCGCATCGAGGCCTGGCGGGCGCAGGGGCTCACCCGCGAGCAGCTCGCCTCCGAGGTCGTCGCCTTCGTGCAGGACGAGGTGCGCTACTTCAGCGTGAGCCTGGGCGAGAGTTCGCACCGGCCCAAGCCGCCGGCACGCACGCTGGCCGAGCGCCTGGGCGACTGCAAGGACAAGGTCGCGTTGCTCAACACCATCCTGCAGCGCCTGGGCTACGACGCGCAGCCCGCCCTCGTCTCCATGCGCCGCACGCGCGGCATCGCCGACTACCTGCCTGCGCACGACCAGTTCGACCACGTCATCACGCGCCTCGTGCTCGACGGCCGCACCCACTGGCTGGACCCGACCATCCCGCTGCAGGGCCGCACGCTGCAGGGCCGCGGCGTGCCGCCCTACGGCATGGCGCTCGTGGTGGCGCCGGCGACGACCGCCCTCACGCGCATCGAGCCGGCCTCCGCGCAGAGCCAGCGGGTCGAGTGGGAATCGGTCTGGGATGCGTCGGACCTGAAGCGCCACCCGCGCCTGACCACCACGCTGCGTGCCCACGGACTCGCGGCCGAGGGCTGGCGCCACAGCGCGAACGCGGGCGGCGCCGAGCGGCTCGCGAGCGCCGTGGCCGGCGCCTATGCGCGCCTCTTTCCGAAGCTGCGCGCCACCGGCACCGCGGCGCTGCGCGACGACCGCGACACCAACGTCTTCGAGATCGAGATGCAGCACGAGGCGCCCGGCCTCGGCCGCTACGAGCGCGGCGTGCTGCCGATGGAGCTGCCGGCGCTGGAGCTGCTGGACACCCTCACCGGCCCGCGCGAGGCCCGGCGCGAGATGCCCTTCCTCGTGGAGCAGCCGGCGCTCCTGCGCCAGCGCGTGCGCGTGGTGGCGCCGCGCCGCTTCGGCCAGCGCACGCCGCCGCCGAACGAGGTGGCCGACAAGCATTTCCGCCTCACCTCGCGCTACGAGGTCCAGGGCCACAGCTTCGACTACGTGCTCACCTATGAGCGCCGCAGCGACGAGGTGCTGCCCGCCGACCTGCACGGCTTCCGCGAGCGCGTGCAGGCTGCGCGCCGGCTCGCCGGCGTCTCGGTGCGACTGCCGCTGCTCGACTTCGAGGCCCTGCGCCCGGCCTACGCCGACATCGAGCAGCGACTGGACCGCAGGCTCGGCCGCCAGAGCGATGCGCTGCGCGACATCGTGGCGCGGCAGGAGGTCGAGCGCCTCTTCGCCACCGAGCTCCTGGCCGCGAACGGCGACGACGGCCCGCTCGCCGCGCAGCTCTACCGGGAGCGCGCCATCGCGCACAGCATGCTGGGCGACTTCGAGGCCACGCTCGCCGATGCGGAGCGCTCGCTCGCGGCCGACCCCGAAGACGGCTACTCGCACTACACGCGCGGGCTCGCCCTCATCGCGATGGGCCGCCCGGCCGAGGCCGAGGCGGCCATGCGCCAGTACCAGAACCCCACCCAGCGCAGCCTGGTGACGGGCGGCATCGGCCGCGCGCTCTTCTACCGGGGCGAGTACGCGCAGGCCGAGCGCACGCTGCGCGAGGCGGTGCAGGCGGCCTCGGGCGACGACCGCGTCTTCGGCACGGCCTGGCTCTTCCTCGCCGCCGAGCGCGCAGGCGGCAAGGGCCGCGAAGCCATCGCGCCCTACCTCGCGGACATCGAACGCCTGGGCTGGCCCGGCGTGGTGGTGCATCACCTCGCCGGCAGCGCGTCGCAGGACGAGCTGCTCGAAGTGGCGCGGCGCGACCCGCGCATGGCGCGGCTCAACCTCGCCGAGGCGCACTTCTACGCCGGCCAGCGGCTCCTGCTCGACGGCAGGACGTCGGACGCACGCCGCATGTTCCAGCGCACGCTCGACAGCCGGGCCACGCCCTACCTGGAGCACACCTGGGCCGAGCTCGAACTCAAGCGCACCGCCGCGCCCTGAGCCACTGGGGTGCGCCCCGCGGCCCGCGCCGCCGGCGCGAGGCGTCAGAGGCGCTCGAGCAGCGCCATCGCCGCGGCGGGGTTGCGCTCCTTGGCGCCGCTGATGAAGTAGAGGAAGACGTCGCGCGCGCCGCTCTCGCGGGGTGGCTCCACGCGCGGCAGCCCGTCGGGCTCCAGCCCCTGCGCCCAGCGCTGCGCACAGGCGGCCAGCTGGTCCAGCGCCTGAGGCTCATAGCCCTGCGGCAGCGACGACTGCGAGCGCATGGTCCGCACGTAGACGAAATCGCCCGTCACGTCGGCGAACGAGGGGTAGTCGTCGGAGTCGGTGAAGACGGTCGCCACGCCATGGCGGCGCGCGAGCGCCAGGTACTCGGGCGACTTGAAGCTCTCGTGCCGCACGTCCATCACATGGCGCAGCGGCAGGCCGCCCACCTGCGCCGGCAACAGCTTCAGGAAGGCTTCGAAATCGGCCGGGTCGTAGCGCTTGGTCGGCGCGAACTGCCACACCACCGGCCCGAGCTTGTCGCCGAGCTCGGCCAGGCCGCTGCCGATGAAACGCTCGACCGATTCGCCGGCTTCGGCGAGCACGCGCCGGTTGGTCGCGTAGCGGTTGGCCTTGAGCGAGAAGACGAAGCCCTCGGGCGTCTCCGCGCGCCACTTGGCGAAGGTCGCCGGCTTCATGGTGCTGTAGTAGGTGCCGTTGACCTCGATGGCGGTCAGCTTGCCGGCGGCGTATTCGAGCTCGCGCGCATGCGGCCAGCCCTTGGGGTAGAAGTTGTCGCGCCAGGGCTCGAAGGTCCAGCCGCCGATGCCCACGCGGATGCGGCTCATGCCCACCTCCAGGCGACCACGGCGACGAGCGCCACGGCGAGCAGCGTGCAGCTGACCATGAGGAGCCGGGTGCGCACGCGCAGGCGGTCGATCGCATCGACCACGCGGGCGTTCTGCTCGGCCAGGGTCTCGATCAACTGGGCCGAGGCCTTCTGCTGCTCGGCGAGCTCGGCGAGGCTCGCCTCCAGCTGCGCAATGCGGGCGGCAGGGTCCCCGCTTGCGGCGCCGGCAGGCGCCTGCGCCGCGTCTTCCGCCTGCTGCGAGCGCGCGAAGATCTTGCGGGCCGACTTGACGATCCCGGGTGTCGCTTCGATCACGTCGCCCCAGGGGATCACCTTGAGGGCGGTCAACCAACCTATGGCCATGCGAGCGCCCGCCGGCATGTGGCCGGCCGGGCGGAGAGCAGTGTCGCACCTCGCCCGGCGCGAGGGCGGCTTGTCATCAGGCTGGCTGGAGGTTTGCGCCTTCGACCTTGACACGCGAGCCGACCTGCAGCCCGCCGAGCGAGGTGCGCTGGAAGGTGCGGGTCTGGCCGTTGTCCAGCGCCACCTCCACGCGGTAGCCCACCACGCGGGTCTTGCGGTCGCGCTCGATCTTGTTGCCGAGCACGGCGCCACCCACCGCGCCGGCCGCGGTGGCCACCTTCTGGCCGTTGCCGTCGCCGATCTGGTAGCCCAGCACGCCGCCGAGCACGCCGCCCGTCACCGCTCCCACGCCGGTGCCCTTGGGCCGCTCGGTGAGGGTCTCGATGTGGCGCACTTCGCCGGTCAACGCCACCGGCGCGGCCGGCTTGGCCGGTGCGGGCGCCGCGCTGCGGGCGGCCGGGACGGCCGTGCCGTCGGCACGCTTCGCACTGCTGCCGTCCTGCGGGCCACAGCCGCCGAGGACGACGAGACAGGCGAGCGACCCGGCGGCGAGCGTCGCGGTCACACGATCGAAGGGAGGTTTGCGGGTCCTGGTTCGGAGGTGCTGCATCTTGTCGTGCTCCTGGCCCGTTGCAGGGCGGTCTTCACGGTGATGCATCCTGCGTGGGCCGGCGCGCGTCGTCTGCCCGCAGGTTTCCTGAGGACGCGTAGGAAGACAGGCCGTCCCCGGAACAGGTGTAGGCCAGGGCCTACATGCACTCGCTCGATCGCCTGATGGCCGCCATCCCTTGCCGCCTGCACGATCCGCCGCAGGCCGTGCCACAGGGCGCGCGGGGCGAGCAGGAGCGAATCATGGCGATCAACGACGATTGGCTGGAAGACGTGCGGCGCTGGTACTACGGCGGCAACCCGCCAGCAGCCGAGGCTGAAGCCGACGGCACGGCGCCGCCGGCCGATCTGGGCTATGAAGCCGCGCACCCGGCGCTCCAGGCGCGCCACTGGCCGGACGCGCCGGTCGCCCGCACCGAGCAGCCGCGCTGAGCCCGTTCACCAGGTGTCGATGGGCGCGGTGACGCGCTCGCCGACCCGCGTGGACGCAAGGCCGCGCGCCAGCCATCGGCGCGTGTCGGCCGGGTCGATCACCGCATCGATCTCCAGCATCGCGGCCATGTGGATGGCCTTGCCGCGTGCGTACTGGGCGGCCACGAGCTTCTCGTAGAGCGCGTCGCGCTCCGGCCCTTCGGCTGCAGCCTCGAGCTCCTTGCGATAGCCCAGCCGCACCGCGCCTTCGAGGCCCATGCCCCCGAACTCCCCGGTCGGCCACGCCGCCGTGAGCACCGGCGAGTGGAAGCCGCCCCCCGCCATGGCCATCGCCCCCAGGCCGTAGCCCTTGCGCAGCACCAGCGCGAGCAGGGGCACCCGCAGGTGGGCCGCCGCGACGAACATGCGGCTCACGTGCCGCACCTGCGCGCGCGCCTCGATCTCGGGGCCGACCATGAAGCCCGGCGTATCGACCAGCGAGACGATGGGCAGGCCGTGGGCGTTGCACAGCTGCATGAAACGCGCTGCCTTGTCGGCCGCGTCGGCGTCGATCGCGCCGCCCAGGTGCGCCGGGTTGTTGGCCATGAGGCCGATCGGCCGGCCCTCGATGCGCGCGAGCGCCGTGAGGATGCCCACGCCGAACCCGGTGCGCAGCTCGAGCAGTGAGCCGTTGTCGGCCACGCCCTGCATCACCTGGCGCACGTCGTAGGCGCGCACGCGGTTCTCGGGCAGGGCCTGGCGCAGCGCGAGCGGGTCGCCGGCCGACCACTGGGCCACACGGCCCTGGAAGTAGCCGAGGTACTGCTTGGCGACCACCACCGCCGCGGCCTCGTCGTCCACCAGCACGTCGATCACGCCGTTGGCGTGCTGCACATGGCTGGGCCCCACCTGCTCGGGCGTGTACGTGCCCAGGCCGCCGCCTTCGATCATCGCGGGCCCGCCCATGCCGATGTTGCTGTTGCGCGTGGCGATGATGACGTCGCTGCAGCCGAGCAACGCGGCGTTGCCCGCGAAGCAGCGGCCGGCGGCGATGCCCACCACCGGCACCTGGCCGCTCAGCCGTGCGTAGCTCGCGAAGGTGGTGAGGTGCAGGCCGGCCACGACGGCCACGTCGGTGTCGCCCGGACGGCCCCCGCCACCTTCGGCGAAGAGCACGACCGGCAGCTTCTGCTCGAGCGCCACGCCCAGCATGCGGTCGGTCTTCTCGTGGTTGCGCATGCCCTGCGTGCCGGCGAGCACGGTGGCGTCGTACGACATCACCACGCAGCGCGCGGCCTCCTCGCCGAACTGCGCGCCGTTGATGCTGCCGATGCCGGTGACCATGCCGTCGGCCGGCGTGTTGCGGATCAGGTCGTCGAGCGCGCGGCGGCGCGTCTGCGCGGCAAAGGCCAGCGCACCGTACTCGATGAAGCTGCCGGCGTCGCAGAGGTCGGCGATGTTCTCGCGTGCGGTGCGCATGCCGAGCGCATGGCGCCGGGCGACCGCCTCGGGCCGTTGCGCGTCGAGCGTGACGGCATGGCGGTCGATGACCTCCTGCAGGTCGGCGCGGATCGCGGCCGGGTCGGCGGCCGCCGCCACCGCCTGCTGCGCGGCCGCCGGCGCGGCCACCGCGACGCCGAGGGTGACGAGCGCCTCGTCCTCGGCCACCGTGTCGCCCACGGCCACCGCGAGCTGCAGCACCTGGCCTTCGGCCTCGGCGCGGATTTCGTGCTCCATCTTCATCGCCTCGAGCACCAGCAGCAGCTGGCCCGCGCGCACCGCGTCGCCCGACGCGACCGCAACCTGCACCACCGTGCCCGCCATGGGGGACTTGATCGACGCCTGTGTCATGCCTGTGGCCTCCTGGGGGCGGCACTGTAGCGGGGCTGCGGGCCGGCGCTGACGCGGCGGCGACAGGGCAGCGCCCCTCGCCAGCAGACGCCATCGCACCGGCCGCACAATGCGGCCCATGGCCTCTCCCACCCAGATCACCGCCCGCACCTTCACCGACGCCGCCCAGGCGCTCGCCTACGTGACGACGATCTACGACATGGGCATCGCCCACCTGCGCGACAGCCTGGTGCGCTTCGTCGCCGGCGAGAACCTGCAGCAGCACGTGCGGGCCTGCTACCCCTACCTGCGCGTCCACACGGACACCGTGGCGCGCGCCGACTCGCGGCTCGCCTACGGCTTCGTCGCCGGGCCCGGCACCTACGAGACCACCCTCACACGGCCCGACCTCTTCAGCCGCTACTACCTGCAGCAGTTCGAGCTGCTGCTGAAGAACCATGGCGTGACGCTGGAGGTGGGCCTGTCCAGCCAGCCGATCCCGGTGCACTTCTCGCTCGCCGAGAACGACCACCTCGAAGGCAACATGCCGCGCGAGCGGCGCCTGCTGCTGCGCGACCAGTTCGACCTGCCCGACCTCACCGCGATGGACGACGGCATCGCCAACGGCACGCACGTACCGCCGCTCGGGCCCGATGGCGTGCCGCGCGAGCCGCTCTCGCTCTTCACCGCCCCCCGGGTCGACTACTCGCTGCACCGCCTGCGCCACTACACCGGCACCGCGCCCGAGCACTTCCAGAACTTCGTGCTCTTCACCAACTACCAGTTCTACATCGACGAGTTCATCCAGCTCGGCCACGAGCTGATGGCCGACCCGGCGAGCCCCTACATCGCCTTCGTGCAGCCGGGCAACGTGGTGCTGAGGAAGACGGGCCTGGGCCCGCAGCCCGACGACGAGCTGCGCGTGGCGCCGCCACGCCTGCCGCAGATGCCCGCCTACCACCTGGTGCGCGAGGACCACACCGGCATCACCATGGTCAACATCGGCGTGGGCCCCTCCAACGCCAAGACCATCACCGACCACATCGCGGTGCTGCGCCCGCATGCGTGGATCATGCTCGGCCACTGCGCGGGCCTGCGCAACACGCAGGCGCTCGGCGACTACGTGCTCGCGCACGGCTATGTGCGCGAGGACCACGTGCTCGACGAGGAGCTGCCGCTGTGGGTGCCCATCCCGCCGCTGGCGGAGATCCAGGTCGCGCTCGAATCGGCGGTGGCCGAGGTCACGCAGCTCAAGGGCTACGAGTTGAAGCGCGTGATGCGCACCGGCACGGTCGCGAGCACCGACAACCGCAACTGGGAGCTGCTGCCCTTCACGCACCAGACGAGCACGCCGGAGCGCCGCTTCAGCCAGAGCCGCGCCATCGCGCTCGACATGGAGAGCGCCACCATCGCGGCCAACGGCTTTCGCTTCCGCGTGCCCTACGGCACGCTGCTGTGCGTCTCCGACAAGCCGCTGCACGGCGAGATCAAGCTGCCCGGCATGGCGAACCACTTCTACCGCGAGCGGGTGGACCAGCACCTGCGCATCGGCATCCGCGCGATGGAATTGCTGCGCGAGCAAGGCGTCGACCAGCTGCACAGCCGCAAGCTGCGCAGCTTCGCCGAAGTGGCGTTCCAGTAAGTGGCCCGCAACTTCCTCGTCCTCTCGGCCCACGACTACCGCTCGCCGCGCAAGGCCGGCATCCACTTCGTGGCGGCTGAGCTGGCCCAGCTGGGCACGACCCGCTTCTTCTCGCTCCACTACAGCCGGCTGACCCGCTTCAGGCGCGACCCGCGCCGCTCGCTCGACGCACTGGCCAACCAGAAGGCCACGACCCCGGACGGCGTCGAGTGCTACCTGTGGCGCACGCTCATCCACCCGTTCAGCATGCGGCGGGTGCCGGGCCTCGCGCCGCTGGAGGCGCTGATGTTCCGCCACCACGTGTCGCACCCGAGCCCGGTGCTCGTGGAGTGGATCCAAGAGGCCGACACCGTGTTCTTCGAGAGCGGCATGGCGCCGGTCTTCTTCGACCTCGTGCGCCGGCTCAACCCCGCGGCCCGCACCGTCTACATCGCCTCCGACGACCTGGGCTCCATCAAGGCGGCGAGGTACGTGAAGCGGACCTTCGCCCGCGTGGCGCCGCAGTTCGACACCGTCTGCCTCAAGTCGCGGGGCATGGCGCCCGACGTGCACGCCGGCCCGAACGTGCGCGTGATCCCGCACGGCTTCGACTTCTCGGTGGACGAGCACGCCGACCCCTCGCCCTATCCGCCCGGGCGGCACGCGGTCTCGCTCGGCTCCATGCTCTTCGACCCTGCGTTCTTCGTGATCGCCTCGCGCGCCTTTCCCGACATCACCTTCCACGTGATCGGCTCGGGCCATGGCAAGCACAGCGGCTACGGCCCCAACGTCAAGGTCTACGGCGAGATGCCGCACCGCCAGACGCTGCCCTACATCAAGCACGCGGACTTCGGCATCGCGCCCTATCGCGCAGCGCACATGCCGTCGCACCTGGGCGAGACCTCGCTCAAGCTGATGCAGTACGACCACTTCAAGCTGCCGGCGGTGTGCCCGCACGCGATCGTCTGCGGTTGCAGCAACCGCTACGGCTACACGCCGGGCGAGCCCGCGAGCCTCGTGCAGGCCATCGGCCGGGCGCTCGACGCGCCGCGCGTGTCCACGCTGCGCCACCTCACCTGGGCCGAGGTGGTGCAGCGCATGCTCGACCCGGCGACCTACGACGACACGCGGTTCTGAGCGTCGCGCTTAAGGCATGTGGATTGCCCGTGACGGGCTCTTCACTTCCAGGAGGCCGAACATGTCCAACGCCCTCTACGCCTTCGAGGACCGCGACGCCGGGCGGCGCGCGGCCGACCGCCTGATCGAAAGCGGCGTGCCACCGCAGGCAGTGCAGCTGCACGTGCACACGCCCTACGAGGAATCCACGGCCCGCAAGGCCGACGAGCAGATCACCGGCGGCCTCGTGACCAACCTGCTCGACCTCTTCCAGGGCATCTTCGAGTGGGGCTCGTCACCGCACGACGCCGCGGCCTTCGAAGAGACCGTGCGCCGCGGCGGCGCGGTGGTGAGCGTGGATGCCGACGACGACGACGAGCGCGCCACCGTCGACCAGGTCATGCTCGCGGCCGGCTGCAGCCAGCACACGCCCTGGAGCCATGCACCGACGCGCTGACCTCGCGGCGCCCTGAGGTTCAGCCGCGGCCGGCCTTGTCCTGCTGGCGGTCGAGCTGCTCGCGCACACGGTCCTCGGCCACGCCGCCGCGCTCGGGCACCTGCTCCGACATGCGCTCGGGGCCGAGCACCGGCTCGACCACCGCCTTGCCGAGCGACTCGAGCGGGCCGTCCACCTTGTCGGCGGCGTCACCCTTGCCGTCGCGGGCCGGCGGCGTACGGGAGGTCTTGTCGTTCATGAAGGGCTCCTTTGCAAGGTGGTGGGAAGTCCCCACAGACCGGCAACCCGTGTTCCCGTACCCCCGCCGTGCCGCCGATCAACTGCGGCGCAGGTGGCGGCTCGTGCGGTCGAGCATCTCCTGCAGCGTGCGGCGCTCGCGCGCGCTCACCACGCCGTCGGCCTTGGCCTGCACCTCGTACTTCCGGATGGCGGCCTGTTCGCGCTTGAGCGATCGGTACTCGCGTCGATCGAGGCGGCCCTGGCGGTACGCGGCGTCGATGCGGGCCTCGAGGCGCGCCTGGCGCGCGTCGATGTCGGGGGTGGCGATCACGGGGCGATGCGGCCCGTGCCCGGCAGGGTGCGGCGCCGGCTTGGCCATGGCGCCGGCCGAAGCGGCCGCAAGGAGGGCACCGAAGGCGATCGTCTGGAGGTTCAGCATGGTCAGGTCCTTTCGTCGAGCGGGCATCGGAGGTGTGCCCGTGCCCTGACAACGAAGACCCGGCATGCTGCGCCGACCGGCAAGCCGGCAAAGAAAGGTGATCGCAACGCTTGCGTTGCTTTACACAGGGCCGCTTGCGTTGCCTTACACAGGCACCGCTTGCGTGGCCTTTCCACAGGCCCGCTCGCGTGGCGCTGCGGATCGGCGCTCAGAGCGACTCGGGGCGCGCGCCCTTGTCCTGCAGGTAGAGCGCGCCGGTGGGTTTCTCTTCGGCGGCACGCTTGACGTTGCCGCGCCGCCAGAGCCAGGCCTTGATCGCCTGCGGCAGGATGGTCAGGCAGTTGGCGTAGTAGATCGCCTTGAAGCCCCACAGCCGCGGGCGCACCGGCGTGTTGCGGAAGAGGTCGCCCGCAAGGATGGACAAGAGCGCCTCCTGCATGCGCCACATGTTGCGCGGGTTCATGAAGATGTTGCGGATCGCCGGCGACGTGATGCGGTAGATGAACCACGAGAACATCGAGGGGCCGTGCTTCATCACCTTGTCGAAGCGCTTGAACTGCTTCTCGGCCGCGCGCGTCTCGCCCTTGAGCCACAGGTGCACGCCATCGGCCGCCTCGAAGGAGCTGTTCATCGCGAGGAACACGCCCGAGGAGAACATCGGGTCGACGAAGGCGTAGGCGTCGCCCACCATCATGAAGCGGTCGCCGCGGCAGAACTTGCTGCCGTAGGCGTAGTTGCCGGTGGTCGTGGCCGGCTCGACCATGGTGGCGCCTTCCAGGCGCTCGGCGAGCTTGGGCGCAAGCGCGATGGTCTGCATCAGGAAGTCGTCGAGGCTCGCGCCCTTGCGGTGCTCCTTGAAGTAGCCGGGATGCGCCACCGCGCCCACGCTCGTGGTGCCGTCGCGCAGCGGGATGAACCAGAACCAGCCGTGGTCGAACCAGAAGAGGCTGATGCTGCCTTCGAGCCGGCCCGGCGCGCGCTTGGCGTTCACGAAGTGGCCGAAGATCGCGGCGCTCGCATGGCGCGGGTTCTTGAGCTTGGCGTCGTACTGGTTGGCGAGCAGGGTGTCGCGCCCGCTCGCATCGATCACGAAGCGCGGGCGCCATTCGGCGATGCTGCCGTCGGCGTTCTTCACCTGCACCATCGCGCGCATGTCGCCGCCGCGGCCGGCGTCCATGTCGACCTTGAGCACGCGGCAGTTCTCGTAGGTGCGCGCGCCGAGCTTGGCCGCATGGCGAAAGAGCAGCTCGTCGAACTCGGAGCGCCGCACGTGCACGGCATACGGGAACGACTTGTCCATCGCCTCCGCGAAGAAGAAGCGGCTGGTGTGGTCGTGCCAGGGCGAGATGAACTCGGCGCCCAGCTTGAGGATGCCGATCTGCTCGACCTCGGCGCGGATGCCCAGGCGGTCGAAGAGCGGCATGTTCATCGGCAGCAGCGATTCGCCGATGTGGAAGCGCGGGTGCTGCGCCTTCTCGAACATCACCACGTCGTGGCCCTTGTCGGCCAGCAAGGCCGCCACGGTGGAGCCGGCAGGCCCCCCTCCGATGACCACGACATCCGGGCTCATGCCGGTGAACTGCTGGGGTGCCATGCCTGACTTTCCTCGCTGCGAGATGAACCGGCGGAGTGTAGCCACAGGCCGGTTTGCGGGGCTGCCCACCAGCCCGCGTGGCACACTCGCGCCCCGGCGAATTTCACGCTGCGGCACAGGCATGAGCACCACCGAGCACTTCCTCATCGCAATGGTGATCATCTTCACCGTGCCCTACCTGCTCTGGCGGCTCGGACGCACGGATCACGTGGCCCCGCTGATCGTCGTGCAGACCATCGCCGGCATCCTGCTCGGCCCGGGCGTGCTCGGCGCGGCCCTGCCGGCGTGGCACGCCGAGGTCTTCAGCCCGCCGGTGATCCAGTCGCTCAACGGGCTGGCCTGGTGGGCGGTGATGCTCTTCGTGTGGATCGCCGGCATCGAGCTCGACCTCACGCAGGCCTGGCAGCACCGGCGCGAGAGCGGCATCACGGCCGGCCTGGCGCTCGGGGTGCCGCTCGTCCTCGGCAGCGGGGTGGCCGCGGCACTGCTCCTGTTTCCCGGCTGGCGCGGGGCGCAGGCGAGCGGGTGGCAGTTCGTGCTGGGCGTGGGCATGGCGTGCGCCGTGACGGCGCTGCCGGTGCTCATCCTGCTGATGGACAAGCTGCAGATCCTGCGCGAGCCGCTCGGCCAGCGCATCCTGCGCTACTCCAGCCTGGACGACATCGCGATCTGGGGCGTGCTCGCCATCATCGTGATGGACTGGGAGCGCGTGGGGCGCCAGGGGCTCTTCATCGCCGGCTTCGCCTTCGCGGGCTGGGCGTTCCGCCGCCTGATGCGGCGCCTGCCGGCCACCGACCGCTGGTACGTGGGCCTGATCTGGCTCGCGGCCTGCGGGCTGGCGGCCGACTGGGCGGGCCTGCACTTCGTGGTCGGCGCCTTCCTCGCGGGCGCGGTGATCGACAGCCGCTGGTTCGACCAGGCGCAGCTCGACGCGCTGCGCCACCACGTGCTCCTGGTGGCCGCGCCGGTGTACTTCCTGAGCACCGGCCTGCGCACCGAGTGGCACGTGGGGGGCGCCTCGGTCTTCATCACCGCCGGCGCGCTGCTGGCCGCGGCGGTGGGCGGCAAGCTCGTCGCGACGACGCTGGCCGGGCGCCTGCTCGGCTGGCGGCCCGGGGAGGGCGCGCTGGTCGGCTGGCTGCTGCAGACCAAGGGGCTCGTGATGATCATCTTTGCCAACGTGCTGCTCGACAAGCAGCTCATCAGCGGCGAGACCTTCACGGCGCTGCTGCTCATGGCGATCGCGAGCACCATGCTCACCACCCCCCTGGTCGCGCCTCGGCTGGAGCGGCTGCGCGACATCGTGCAAAGGTCCACATGAGCCGGTCCGCATGAGCGGCCACTTCGGCGCTGCGCGAGGCAGGCCGCCGCTACAATCCGCCGCTCTGTCCAGAGCCCTCCCGAGATCGTGAACGCTGGCATCGCGCAGGCCGATGCCCTCGTGACGCCTCCCAGACGTCCAACGCCGTTGCATGAACAAGCTTGCCCCCTCTGATCTTGCTACGCAGGCCTCTCCTTCCCCCGATTCCGTGCCCCTGAGCTTTCGCCGCATGCGGCTGGCAGGCGCTGCCGAGCCGGGCGGCGTGCTGGGCGGACGCTGGGTCGGCGCCGGCAGCGGCGCCATCGCCACACCGGTGCTGGCGCCCCAGCTCGCCCCGGGCGACGCCCTCCTCGACGCCTGGCAGGGTGGGCACGACCTGCACGTCCACCAGCACGGCAGCGTGCGCTACGTGACCGACGGCCACTGGCTGCATGGCCACGCGGTGGTCGAAGAAGGCGCCGGTGGCGTCCACGCCGCGGCCCGGCGCGCCTATGCGGATGTCTTCGCCGCACTGGCGGCCACGCCCTGCACCCACCTGCTGCGGCTGTGGAACTACCTCGCCCACATCAACGAGCACGCCGACGGCAGCGAGCGCTACCGGCAGTTCAACGCCGGCCGCCAGGAGGCCTTCCTGGAGGCCCGGCGCAGCGCCTTCGAAGGTTCGCCCGCCGCGTGCGCGCTGGGCACGCACGACGGCCCGCTGCACGTCTACTTCCTCGCCAGCCGCGTGCCGCCGGTGGCGATCGAGAACCCGCGCCAGGTGAGCGCCTACCGTTATCCCGATGCCTACGGCCCGCGCGCGCCGACCTTCTCGCGTGCGGCGCTCGCCGACATGGGCGGCGGCCGCCAGGCGCTCTTCATCTCGGGCACGGCAAGCATCGTCGGCCACGCCAGCCTGCACCTGGGCGACGTGCGCCGCCAGACCGAAGAGAGCCTGACCAACCTGGCCGCCGTGCGCGACGCCGCGGCCGCGCGCCTGGGCCGGCCTTTCCCGGCGAGCGAGATGTACTACACGGTCTACGTGCGCCAGCCCGCCGACCTGCCGGTGGTGCGCGAGGTCTTCGAGCGCGCCGTCGGTGCCGGCAGCCTGGCCGCGCGTGAGGCGATCTACCTCAACTCCGACATCTGCCGCGCCGAGCTGCTGGTGGAGATCGAGGCCCACGGTTTCGTCGAGCACGGCGTGCGGAGCCCCGCTTGAGCGCCTGCGCCCGGCCGGCCCTGGTCGCTTGCTGCGCGCTCTTCGCGGCTGCGGCGAGTGGCGCCGAAGAAGCGGCGGCCGAGCAGGCCACGCCGGCGGCGTCCGCACCGGCGTCCGCACCGGCCCCCGCAATGGCGCCTGCGACCGCGCCGAAGACGCTCGAGGTCAGGCCCGAGGGCCTGAAGCCCCTGTGGGAGCTCGGCGTCGGCGTCTCAGGCGTGCGCCTGCCCGACTACCGCGGTGCCGAGCAGAGCCGCAACTACCTGCTGCCGGTGCCCTACGTGGTCTACCGCGGCACCTGGCTCAAGTCCGACGAGGAAGGCTCGCGGGCGATCCTCTTCAATTCGCCGCGCGTCAAGCTCGACCTGAGCTTCGGCGCGGCCGCCCCGGCCCGCGGCGACAACCGTGCACGCGAAGGCATGCCCGAGCTGCCCGGCAACGTGGAGGTGGGCCCGAGCCTCAACATCACGCTCGACGAAGAGGTGCGCAAGCGCTGGAAGCTCGACCTGCGCCTGCCGCTGCGCGGCGTGGTCACGCTGGAGAGCTCGCCGCGCTATGCCGGCGCCACCTTCTCGCCCAACATCAATTTCGACCTCAAGGACCCGGTGCACGGCTGGAACGTGGGCTTCCTGACCGGCCCGCTCTTCGCCACCAGCCACTACCACCGCGAGTACTACCAGGTCGATCCGGCCTACGCACGGCCGGACCGCCCGGCCTATCGCGCCCGCGGCGGCTATGCCGGCTGGCAGACCATCGCCTCCACCTCCAAGCGCTTCGGCCACACCTGGGCCGGCGCCTTCGTGCGGCTGGAAAACCTGCACGGCGCCGTCTACGACGACAGCCCCCTCGTGCGACGCAATGCCTCGGTCACCGTGGGTTTTGCCGTGTCGTGGGTCCTCAAGACCTCGACCACGATGGTCGAAGCCCGATACTGAGATGCGCTGCGCCCGGTCGCTTCGTTCCTGCCTGCTGGAGCGGCGGCCCGGCACCCGTCGACCCACACCGTGAAGCTGCTGCACCAGATCGTCGCCGGGTTCTTCTTCTACCTGGCCCTGCTGCTGCTGGGCGTGGGCTCGCTCAGCTGGAACCTCGTCAGCTACGCGCTCTACCCCTTCCTGCCGCGCGAGCGGGGCCGCGACATCGGCCGCGCCGCCATCGCGGGGGGGTACCGGCTCTTCTGGTGGTGGCTGCAGCTGACCGGCGTGATGCGCCTCAGCTACGACGGCATCGACCGCCTGCGCCACGACGCCGGCCTCATCATCGCGCCCAACCATCCGACGGCGCTCGATGCGCTGCTGGTGGTCGCGCGTGTGCCGCGGGGCGTGTGCATCATGCGCGCCACCCTGATGCAGAACCCCTTCCTCGGCGCGGGCGCGCGGCTCGCGCGCTACATCCGCAACGATCCGCCGAGCGGCATGGTGCGGGGCGCCGTGGCCAACCTGCGGCAGGGCGGGCAGCTCATCATGTTCCCCGAGGGCACGCGCACCGTCACGCCGCCGGTCAACCCCTTCCTGCCCGGCCTCACGCTCATCGCCCACATGGCCGGCGTGCCGATCCAGACCGTGATCGTCGAGACCGACACCGGCTACCTCGGCAAGGGCTGGCCGGTGTGGAAGCCGCCGCACTTCCCCATGGTCTACCACGTCCGCCTCGGGGAACGTTTCGCCCCCGACGCCGACCACAAGGCCCTCAACCAGCGGCTCGAAGCCTATTTCCGCCAGGAGCTGAGCCGATGAGCGGCATGCCGTCCCGCACGCACCTCGTCCTGATCCCGAGCTACAACACCGGCCCGCAGGTCTACGAGACCGTCAAGGCGGCGCGGGCACAGTGGAACCCGGTGTGGGTGGTGACCGACGGCAGCACCGACGGCACGCCCGCCGGGCTGCAGGCCATGGCGCAGGAGGACCCCGGCCTGCGCGTGATCGTGCTGCCGGCCAACGTCGGCAAGGGCGCGGCCGTGCTGCATGGCCTGGAGGCCGCCCGCGCCGCCGGCTACACGCATGCGCTCACGATGGATTCGGACGGCCAGCATCCCGCCGCGCTCATCCCCCGGTTCATGCAGGCCTCGATCGCGCGGCCCGACACCATGGTGCTCGGCCGGCCGGTGTTCGACGCCTCGGCGCCGCTGCTGCGCGTGCGCGGGCGGCGGGTGTCGAACTGGTGGACCAACCTCGAGACGCTGGGCGCGGGCGTGGCCGATTCGCTCTACGGCTTTCGCGTCTATCCGGTCGAGGGCCTGATCGCGGTGATGCGCGGCCAGCCCTGGATGCGCCGCTTCGATTTCGACACCGAAGCGGTCGTGCGCCTGGCCTGGCGCGGCTTCAAGCCGGTCAACCTCGACGCGCCGGTCAAGTACCTCTCGGCCGAGGAAGGCGGCGTCTCGCATTTCCGCTACGGCCGCGACAACGTGCTGCTGACGTGGATGCACCTGCGGCTCATGATCGAATTCGTGCTGCGCCTGCCCGCCCTCCTGTGGCGGCGTGCGCGCAGACGGCCGCCCTTCCAGCCCTGAACCCGATGAGCAGCACCGTGGACGCCCTCGCCGCCTCGTCACCCCGGCCCTCGCGCTGGGGCGCGGAGCTGGCCGCGCGCGCGCGCCTGCATTTCTTCCTCAAGACCGCCGGCATCACCGCCTTCATCTGGATCTTCTTCATCGGCTACTTCTGGGTGCTGCGCCATCCGGCCTACGAGGTCACGCCAATGCCGCTCACCTGGCTGGACCACGCCGTGCCCTTCCAGCCGGCGCTGCTCGTGCCCTACCTCACGCTGTGGCTCTACGTGGGCCTGGCACCCGGCCTCGCGCCGAGCTTCCGGCACCTCGTCGTGCACGGCCTGTGGGCCGCGGCGCTGTGTGTCACCGGCCTTGCGATCTTTTACTTCTGGCCGACCGCCGTGCCGCCGCGGCCGCCGGAGGCGGCGGCCTATCCCGGCTTTGCCCTCCTCCAGGGCGTCGATGCACCGGGCAACGCCTGCCCGTCCATGCATGTGGCCGTGGCGGTGTTCTCGGGCCTGTGCCTGGAAAGCCTGCTGCGCGGCATCACCGCGCCGCGCTGGCTGCGCCTCGTGAATGCGCTGTGGTGCGTGGCCATCGTGTACTCGACGCTCGCGACCAAGCAGCACGTCGCGCTGGATGCGATCGCGGGCTTCGCGCTGGGCTGCACTTTTGCGCTTTTTTCACTGCGCTGGCGTCCAGGGGGCTGGTCCGGCGACCGGGCGGCCTCGGTTGCAGCGGATATCATCCCGCGATAGTTTTCCGAGACGGAATCGGTCCCGAACCGAGGGGGCGCCTGGCACCTCAGCGCGATTCAAGAGCGCCGTTGTCAGCGCCGGAGGGAGACCGAGACACACAGGGGTTTTGACGATGAGTTCGCTGAAGGAACTGCAGGATTTGATACACGAGAAGTACGGCATCGATCCGTCCGAGCTCGACCCCAACACCTCCATGCGCGAAAAGGGCCTGGACTCGCTCGCCCTGGTCGAATTCCTGTTCGCCGTGGAAGACCACTTCCACATCAACCTGCCTGATGTCGACTCCAACGTGGACACGCTGGCCGAGCTGGCGGTGGTGGTCGATCGTGTGAGGGCGGCACAAGCGCCGGCATGACGATTTCGCTGTCGGTCACCGGCCTCGGGGCCGTCGCGCCGCATGGCGACGATCCGCAGGCACTCTTCGCCTCGGTGATGCGTGGCGACTCGGCCGTGCAGGCGGTCTTCCCCGAGTTGCCCAGGCCCACCGCCGCAGCGCTCACGCGCTTCGATCCCGCGCGCTGGTTCACCAAGCTGCAACTCGCCGGCGTGGACCGCGTGAGCCAGCTGGCCGTGGCCGCGGCCGACCTGGCCATCCAGGACGCCAAGGCCACCGACTGCGACCCCGAGCGCATCGGCATCTACGTCGGCTGCGGCATGGGCGGCGCCGGCTCGCTCGAAGCCGCCTACCGCGGTGCCAGCAACCGCGTGCCTCCGCTCACCGTGCCGGCCTTCATGCCCAATGCCGCGGCCTCGCACATCGCGATGCGCCAGCATGTGCTGGGCCCGGTGCTCACCTATTCCGTCGCCTGCTCCTCGTCGGCGGTGGCCATCGCTGAAGCGGCCAAGGCCGTGCAGAGCGGCGAGGTCGACGTGGCGATCGCCGGCGGCACCGAAGCGCTGATCGTGCCCGGCGTGGTGCTCGCCTGGCAGGCCATGCAGACGCTCGCAAGCTTCGACCCGGCCGACCCGCAAGGCGCAGCGCGTTCGGTGCGCCCCTTCTCGACCGACCGCAGCGGCTTCGCGCTCGGCGAAGGTGCGGCCTTTCTCGTCATCGAATCCGAAGCCCGGGCCCGGGCCCGCGGCGCGCGGCGCTACGCCACGCTCGGCGGCTGGGGCGTGAGCACCGATGCCACCCACCTGACCAAGCCCGACGCGCCGGGCCAGGCCCGCGCCCTGCGCGCGAGCCTGAAGCGTGCCGGCCTTGCACCGCGCGACGTGGGCTACTGCAACGCCCACGGCACCGCCACCAAGATCGGTGATCCGATCGAATGCGAGGCGCTCGCGCAGGTGTGGGGCGACGATCTCGACCGGCTGCGCGTGAGCTCCACCAAGGGCCTGCACGGGCACCTGCTCGGCGCCGCCGGTGCGCTCGAAGCGCTCATCACGGTGCTCGCGCTGCACCACCAGCAGCTGCCGCCCAACGCCAACCTCACCGAGGTCGATCCGGTGTGCCGCTTGAACCTCGTCACCGAGACAGGCCTGGCGGCACCTCAGCTCAACGCCGCGATCAGCAGCTCGTTTGCGTTCGGCGGGACGAACGCCGTGCTGCTGTTCCAGCGCGCCTGAAGCCC
The DNA here is from genome assembly GCA_044507405.1 of Rubrivivax sp. GTDB lineage: Bacteria > Pseudomonadota > Gammaproteobacteria > Burkholderiales > Burkholderiaceae_C > Rhizobacter. The sequence goes on from JBIQJS010000006.1 coordinate 48,895, forward strand.
TGCGGGCTCAGGTCATGCCACCGTTGATCGAGATGATCTGGCCGGTGATATAGCCGGCCTCCGCACTGGCGAGGAAGCTCACCAGCGCCGCCACCTCTTCGGCACGCCCGGCGCGCTTCATCGGCACCAGGCGGTCGATCGTTTCCTTGTCGAAGCCGCCTTCGGCCATGCCCGATTCGATGACGCCGGGCGCCACCGCGTTGACCGTGATGCCGCGGCTGGCGAGCTCCAGCGACAGCGCCTTGGTCGCGCTGTTGAGGGCGCCCTTGGCCGCGGCGTAGTTCACCTGGCCGCGGTTGCCGGTGAGGGAGGCCACCGAGGAGATGTTGACGATGCGCCCGAAGCGCGTGCGGATCATCGGCATCGTGAGCGGCTGCGTCACGTTGAAGAAGCCGTTGAGCGAGACGTCGATCACGCCCTGCCACTGCTCGGCGCTCAGCGCCGGAAAGGCCGCGTCGCTGTGCGTGCCCGCGTTGTTGACCAGCACCTGCACCGGGCCGGCTTCGAGCAGCTTCGCGATCCCGGCTTGCGCAGCGTCCCGGTCGGCCACGTCGAAGGCCACGGCCTCGGCGCTGCCGCCTTCCGCCTCGATCTGCGCCACCACCTCCTGCGCCACCGCGAGGCGGCTGTTGGCGTGCACGATCACGTGCAGGCCGTCACGCGCGAGGCGCAGGGCGATCGCGCGGCCGAGGCCGCCGCTGCCGCCGGTGACGAGGGCACGCTTGCGAGGGGGGGTGTTCATGCGGATGTGCGCCGGAAGCCCGCCTCAGGCGGGCAATGGAGTGTTGAGCACCACGGCCGCCCGCCCTTCGGCGAGCACCCGGCCATCGTGGTGGACGGTGAAGCTGTAAAGGATCTGGCGCGCATCGCCGCTCTGGCGCACGGCCCCGATCTGCAGCTCGTCGGGGCTGGCCGCCGGCAGGTCGTCGAGCCGCAGCACATGGAACTGCACACCGCGCGCGCTGGCGAGAAAGCCCGGGCTCGCGGCGCTGCCGGCGTCCTGCCCGATGAGGGCGCCGTGCAGCGCCATGGCCTGGGCGGCGTACTCGATGGCACACGGCACGAGCAGACCGCTCGCCGTGCGCAGCGGGTGCGTGGCATCGCGATGGTTGGTCGCGATGCAGGCGATGCGCGTGGCGTCCCACGACTGCAGCCGCTCCAGCAGGCACATGCTGCCGCTGTGCGGGATGAGCCGGGCGATGCCGGCGTGGTCCAGCGTCATGGCGCGGCGCACGGCGCCACGTCCAGCACGAGCGTGGAGCCGGGCAGGTAGTCGAGCACCAGGCCTTGACGGGCCTCGCCCTTCGCGAGCGCGACCATGAGCGGCAGGCATGCAGCGGCCGGGATGATGCGCCGCAGGGATTCGAGCGGCGCCTCGGCCAGCGTCTCGGCGGTGCCTACGCCCCGCAGCTGCACGGTCAGGGATGCGAGCGAGCGCTCGGTGCGCGCGGGCGCCAGCAGCAGCGCGGCGCCAAAGTGATCGGGCAGCGGCCGCGCACCGTGCAGCGGCTCCGGATACGGCGAATCGCTCGCCACCAGCAGCACCGGCTGCCCGTCGGTGCACACGCCCGCCGCGGCCTCGATGAGGCCGGCCCCGAAGCTGCCGTTGAAGGCGCACAGGCTCGTGGACGACGCCCGGCTGCCCACCGCGATGTGCCAGGCGCCGGACGAGGCGTTGTGGACCGAGTTGGTGAAGCGCGTCGGCGAGACCACCGGCTCGGGCATGGCGAGCGCCTCGCACAGCGCGTGGCAGTTGGCGCACTCGCCACTCGACGAGCTGAAGACGGTGCCGAGCGTGCCCGCGTCGGCCTGCGCGAGCGCGACGGCTTCGTCGGCGACCGCCATGGCCAGCTTCACCGCACTGCCGGCGCGGCGGCGCTCCGCGGGCGGCAGCCGCGCGGGCGGTGGCAGCACCGTGGGCGCCGAGGTGTACGGCGCCTCGCCACGCAAGACGCGCTGACCCTCGGCCCACGAAGGCAGGCCGGGCCCCAGCAGGCCGATGCCCTGCACCCACACCGTCAAGCCGCTCATGCCGCCCTCCCGATCACGAGGCTGGCATTGGAGCCGCCGAAGCCGAAGGAGTTGGACAGCACATGGCGCAACGGGGCCTCGCGGTTCTCGAGCAGGTAGTCGAGCTGCAGCGCCGGATCACGCGCAAGCACGTTGAGGCCGGCGGGCATCAGGCCGTGCTGCAGCGCGAGGATGGAGATCGCCGCCTCCACGCCGCCGGCTGCGCCGAGCGTGTGGCCGGTCGCGCCCTTGGTCGAGCTCGCGGGCGTCGTCGTGCCGAACACCTGCCGCACCGCGTTGTCTTCGGACGCGTCGTTGGTCGGCGTGGCCGTGCCGTGCAGGTTGATGTAGTCGATGTCGGCCGGCGTCAGGCCCGCCGCCGCGAGCGCCGCGCGCATGGCGGCGATGGCGCCGGCGCCTTCGGGATGGGGCGTGCTCATGTGGTAGCCGTCGTTGCTCTCGCCCACGCCGCGCAGCCAGGCCTGCGGCGACTCGCACTCGCGCTCCAGCAGCGCGAAGGCGGCGGCCTCGCCGATCGAGAGCCCCTTGCGTTGCGCATCCCAGGGGCGGCAGATCTCGTCGGAGAGCAGTTCCAGCGAGTTGAAGCCGTAGAGCGTCGTGAGGCAGAGGCTGTCGACGCCGCCGACCACCGCCGCGTCGATCAGGCCCAGCTGCATCAGCCGCGCCGCGTTGCCGAACACCTTGGCGCTGGACGAGCACGCGGTGCTCACGACCCAGCTCGGCCCCTGCAGCCCGAGCGCCTGGTTGGCGAAGCTCGCGACCGAGTAGGTGTTCTGCGTGGGCCCGTAGAGAAAGTCGGCCGGCAGCGCGCCATCGGGCTCGCGCCTTCGATAGGCCAGCTCGGTCTGCAGCAGCCCCGAGGTGCTGGTGCCAAGGAAGACGCCCACCCGATGGGCGCCCCAGCGCGCCCGGGCCGCGGCCACCGCGTCGAGGAAGCCGTCCTGCTGCAGGCCCAGCCATGCAAGGCGGTTGTTGCGGCAATCGAAATCGGCCAGCGCCGCGGGCAGCCGGGTGTCGTCGACCCCGGGCACCTCGCCCACCCAGGTGGGCAGCGGCAGGTCGAGGAACTTGACCGGCGCGAGGCCGGTCCTGGACTCGCGCAGCGCGCCCAGCATGGCATCGCGCCCGAGCCCGACGGCGGTGCTCAGGGTGTAGGCCGAAATGGCGACTGGCTTCATGTCAACGCGCAACCTTCGCGATCAGCAGGACATTGGCGAAGGGCGTGCCCTTGCTCATGGGTTCGCTCGTCACGTCGAAGCCCAGCGACTCGAGCTGGGACTTCCATTCGGCGAGCGTGCGGCAGAACTGCGGCAGCACCCGGTGCCCGCGCACCGAGGTCACGACCGCATCGACCCACTGGCTCATGAGGAACCCCGGCCGCGAAGCCGCGTCGCCCACGCGCAGCAGCAGCACGCCGCCGGGCGAGAGCGCGCGCCGCACGCGGGCGAGCACCTCGTTCTGTTCGGCGACGGTCACGTAGTGGAGCACGTCGAGGATCACCACCGCGTCCACGTCGGGGAACGGCACCCGGCGCATGTCGCCGCAGACGAACTGCGCCGCATCGCCCAGCGCCGCGCGGGCCCGGTCGATGTCGCGCGGCATCATCTCGATGCCGGTCACGCGCGCGCCCACCGGCGCCGCGGCCCAGTCGGCCGGCCAGCGGCCTTCGTCGCTCACGGCGTGGCAGGCCCGCAGCAGGCTCGCGAGCAGGCCCTGGCCGCAGCCGATGTCGAGCACGCGCGCCTGCGGCGGGATCAGGCCTGCGCGCAGCATGTGGCGGAAGACCGGGTCCATGCCCAGCTTGCCGCGTGCGAAACCCCAGGCGAAGAGGCCGCCCCTGCGGTAGGGCCGGCTCGCGCGGGCGCGCAGTTCGTTCCAGGAGACGCTTGCGCCCTTGCCGCGCATCACCGCGCTCATGCCGGGGCCTCCATCGCGGCCGGCAGCGTCACCGCGCGCAGGCCGGCTGCGTGCAGGCGCTGCAGCAGCGCGGGCAGCACCTCCAGCACCACCGGCCGGCCGCTCGGGGCCGTGGCGCTGCCACGGTCGTGCAGCAGCAGGATGTCGCCCGCCGCGAGGCCGCGCGTGAGGCGCCGCATCACACCCTGGGGATCGCGGCGGGCGGTGTCGTAGCCGCGGCGCGTCCAGCTCACGAGCAGCAGGCCGTGGGCATCGAGCACCGGCGCGAGGAAGAGGTTGCGAAAGCCCGCCGGCGCGCGGAAGTAGGCCGGGCGTCGGCCGGTGATCTGCGCGAGCGTGTCCTGCGAGCGCTGCAGCTCGCGGGCGTAGGCGCCCGGGCCGAGCAGCGAGAAGGTGTGCCGGTGCCGATGGCTGTGGTTCTGCACGCTGTGCCCGCGCGCCACGATCTCGCGGCACAGCTGGGGATGGCGCGCCGCCTGCTCGGCGATGCAGAAGAAGGTGGCGCGCGCCTCGTGCTGGTCGAGCAGGTCCAGGACCTGGGGCGTGACCACCGGGTCGGGCCCGTCGTCGAGCGTGAGCGCCACCTCGCGGCGCCGCGCCGCGGCCTCCGGCAGGCGACGCAGGTTGGCGCCGATCCAGGTGGAGCGCGGCCACAGGCCCGATCCGGCCAGCAGCGCGTGGTTCACCGCCACGGCGCCGGCTGCCCAGGGCCACAGCGACGCCTCGGCCACGACCGCGACAGCCGCGCCCGCGTGGCAGGCGACGGTGGCCTTGGCCAGCAGCGGCGCGTGCCAGCGCACCGGGCGGGTGGCAGGGCGGGGGAACGACTGGGAAGACTGCATGCGTGACGCGGCGGCGATACCTGAACGAAGTGGGGCCCCGCACGCAGCGGAACCGGGTGATTTTCACACAGGGGGTGCTGCGCTTCCCCCAACGGATTCACGCTTTGCGCAGCGGGATGAGCGCCGCCGCCAGCAGCAGGTTGAGCGTGATGCCGGGCGCGACCACCTGCCCCACCGCATGCAGCGCCGGGATGGGCGAGACCGCGAGCAGCACGAAGGAGAGCACGGCGGTGACGTTGGCGAGTGCCAGCGACGCCAGCGTGTCGGTGCTGACCTCGACCTCGCCATCGGGCCGGCTTTCCTGCTGGTGGCGGATCTGGTCGAAGAAGAGCGCGTAGTTGGAGCCGATGGCCACCGCCAGCAACAGGCCCACGAGGTGCAGGATGCCCAGCGACACCCCGAGCGCCGTCATCACCGCGAGCACGATGAGGATGGAGCCGGCCACCGGCTGCGCGATGCGCAGCAGCCGCCGCCACGAGCGCAGGTGCAGCCCGAGCAGCACGCACACCGCCAGCGCGCCCAGCATGGCCTGCACCAGCGCTTCCTTCAGGTAGCGGGCGTAGAGCGACGAGACCTCCTCGGCGATGTTGACCACGTGGGTGCCGGGCAGGTCGCCGACGGCCTGGCGCAGCCGCGCCACGTCGACCCCGGCCGCATCCGGCATGGGCTGCACGCGCAGCAGCGCGCGCCAGGGGCGTTCGCCCTCGCCGGGCAGCACCTGGGCCGACAGCGCAGCCGCGAGCGGCGTGCCCGCGAGCGCATCGCGCGTGATGAGCGGCTGCTGGCGCGCGGCCTGCACGTCGTCGATGAAGGCCTGCAGGCGGCGCGCCGGCAGGGGACCGTCGACCGTCGCCGCCTCCAGCCGCGTGCGCAGCGTGTCGGCATCGGGCAGCGCATCGCGCCGACGTTGCTGCGTGGTGGGGCTCGGCAGGAGCCGCGCCGGAGATTCGTACCCGGCGATCACGCCCTCGTTCACCAGGCGGTCCAGCCGCTCGCCGGCGGCTTCGGCCTGGGCCAGGACGCCGGCTTCGTCCTTGGCGGCGACCGCGACGATGGTGCCGTTGTCGGAGGCGCCAATGTCGGCACGCAGCTCTTCGTCCAGCCGGATCTGTGCCGGGCCGACGGGGTTGAGCGACGCCAGGTCGGCGTTCCATCCCGACGGCAGCCACACGAGCGTGAGCAACGACGCGGCCACGGCCACGATGAGCGGCCAGCGCAGCCGCGGCAGCGCTCCCGCGCACCAGCGCACCACGACGCCCAGGCGGTGCCGCACGCCCACGCCGGGCGCACCATCGGGCACGGCCACCGTGAAGACGTACCGGGTGGTGAGCGCCGCCGCCGCCAGGCCGACCACCGAGAAGAGCCCCAGCTGCGCCAGCCCCGGGAAGCCCGAGAAGAGCAGCGCCGCGAAGCCGCAGATGGAGGTCCACAGCCCGAGCCGCACGGTGGACCAGTTCTCCGCGATCCAGCGTCGCGCGCCCTGCCCGCGCGGCTCGCCCGGCTGGGTGCGGGCCTGGATCAGGTAGTAGATGCCGTAGTCCACCGCCTCGCCGATCAGGGTCGTGCCGAAGCCGAGCGTGATGCCGTGGACGTTGCCGAAGGCGAGGCTCACCGCCGACACCCCGGCCAGCACGCCGCAGATCACCGGCAGCGAGGCGAAGACGAGCGTGCGCAGCGACCCGCCGAAGGAGAGCAGCAGGATGCCGACGATCCCGATGCCCCCCAGCAGCGCCAGGCGCTCCACCTCGTGCTTGATGAGCGCGCGCGAGTCGACCGAAAAGGTGCCCGCGCCCGACATCAGCAGCGAGACGCCGGGCGCCTGGAGCGACGCGAAACGCTCGCGCACGAGTTGCAGCGCGCGCTCCTGGGCGTCGAGGTCGGCGCCGTCGGCCGTGGAGGTCGCCAGCAGCACGGCGCGCGTCCCATCGCGCGAGACCCACACGCCGCCTTCCATGCGCGGGGACTGCGCGGGCATCATGCCCTCGGCCATGCGCACGGTCTCGCCGGTCGGGTCGCGCAGGATCACCTGCTTCACGAGCGTACCGGCCGGCGTGCCGAGCAAGGACGTCGCTTCGTCGATGCCGGCGCGCAGCCCGTCGACGGTGAAGCGTTCGGGCTCCACCGCCGGGCTCAGGAGGTAGCGGTGCTCGAAGAGAAACCTGCCGGTGGCTTCGAACTGCGCGTTGTCGCCGTTGTGCACGGCGTCGAAGGCGCCACTGTCGCGCAGCGCCTGCGCGAGCCGGCGCGAGGCGGCGTGGCGTGCTTCCGGCGTGCCGCCTTCCAGGCCGATCAGCACCAGCCGCGCGGCGACGCCGCTCCTCAGCTGGTCCAGCAGCACCGACTGCTCGGCGCTCGGCGTGGAGGGCAGGAAGGCGGACAGGTCGGCGACGTAGTTCGTGCGCCAGGCGATGCCGATGGCCGTGGCCACGCAGGCCAGCCACACGACCAGCACGCCACGGCGCACGAGCGCCGACGCGCGGGCCAGCCGGCCGCCTTCTACCGGGCTCAATTCGGGCCGCTCGCGGCCGAGCGCGGTTGGCTGGCGGCCGCGCGCATCACCGACGAGACCTGCTCGACGGTCATGACCGAGCGGTCGCCGTCGGCCATGGCGACGGTCACCTCGCGCACCCAGGATTGCTGGCCGACGATCTGCACCTTGCGCACCATCTCGCGCAGCTCGGGTTCGATGGGCACGAGCTCCAGCGTCCACTGCTGCGGCGCGCCGGAGACGGTGGCGATGAAGTTGCGCTCGATCGCCTCGCGGTTGCCGGTGAGCGTGCCGCGCACGGCTTCGGCCATCACGGCGGCCTCGGGCACCGCGTCCAGCCGCAGCGTGCGGGTGCGCGTGCCGCTGGTGAGCGTCACCCTGTTGCCCACCACGGCCACCTTCTCATGGCGCGGCTTGAGCGTCTCGCGCACGAAGGTGTCGGGGGCCGAGAACGACAGCCGGCCCGACGATTCGAGCGTGCGCTCGAGCATGCTCACCGAGCGCTTCTCGGTGAAGACCGCCTCGCCGCTCTGGACCTTGGCCAGGAGCTTCGTGAGCTCGGGCAGGTCCAGGGCCCGGGCCTGCAGCGGCAGCGCGAGCAGCAGCGCCAGCAAGATCTCAGGACGCGGCATCAGGCGTCGCAGCAGCGGGGTTGTTCGCATCGGCAGCCCAGAAATCGTAGAAGTTGAACCAGTTGTACGGCGACGCCCGGCAGGTGTCCTCCATGCGGCGCACATAACGCTCCAGCGCCTCGCGCACCCGCCGGTCGATCTCTTCGCGCGGCTCGCCGCCGACGTGGCGGAAGTCGGCCAGCTCGGCGAACACGAGCTCGTAGCGGTTGCGGCCATGGTAGAGCCCGGCCACGAAGATGACACGCCGCTTGAGCATCGCCGCCAGACGGAAGGGGCCATCCGAAAACGGCGCCGGGCGGCCGAGGAAATCGATCCAGTGGGTGCGGCTGCGGCCCGAGGCGCCGGGCAGCGTGCGGTCGGCGAGCAGGCCCGCGATGCCGCCTTCGTCGAGGAAATGGCGCAACGCGAGCATGGCCCCGGCCTGACCGAGCGCGATCGTGTGCAGGTCGGCCTTGGGGGCGACGGCCGCCAGCGTGGCGTTGATCATGCGGGCGTTGGCCTCGTACATGAGCATGGCCACGCGCTCGCCGCGGGCCTGCGCGTCGGCACGCAGCGCCTCGAAGCTGCCCAGGTGCGCGCCGATGGCGATCACGCCCTCGCCCTGCGCGAGCGGCACATGGATCGCATCGCCGTCGGTGATGCGCACGTCGAAGAGCTCGAAGCGCTCCTGCAGGAAGTAGATGCGGTCCAGCACCGTGGAGGCGAACCGGTGCACGTGGCGGTAGCCTTCGGTCAGCCGCGCGGGGTGGCCGTGGATGCGCGTGAGGTAGTCGCGCGAGGCGCGGCGGGCCTGGGTGTTGGCCAGCACGAAATAGAGCGCGATCGGGTGCAGCAGCAGGCGCGTGAGCCGCCGCCCGGCGCCCACCGCGATCCAGCGGATGAGGTGCAGCGCCCACATGTGGCTGCGTTCGGGCTCCGCGGCCCAGTGGGCGCGGGCGGCGTCCTTGTCGTCCGCGCGGGTACTGCTCTGAGGGGTCATGTTGCGCGCTCGAAATGCCCAGCGGCCACCGTGCGCTCGCCCACCGCGACCTCGAAGCGCACCGCGGTCGCCGACGCGCCGAAGCGGATCGTGAGCGTGCTGCCCGGTCGCACCGGCGAGAGGAATTTCGCCGCGCCCAGCCGCGGCGTGGCGCCGACCTGCGCGGCGAGCGCCGGGTCGCGCATCACCGCCTCCTGCACCTCGGCGAGCAGCGACACGCCCGGCAGCAAGGGCTGGCCGGGGAAATGGCCGGCGAATGCCGGATGGTCAAGGGGGATGAAGACGTCCACGCGCTGCCGCCGATGAGGAAGAAAGGAGGATTCAGCGCCGCGGCGCCGCCGCCAGCACCTTCTCGGCCCACGCCGAGAACGCGCCCGCCGGCAGCTTGCCGGTGCCTTCGACACGCGGCAGCTCGCTCACCTGCACCACGCGCCGCGGCAGGAAGGCCGGGTCCACACGCTTGCGCATCTCGGTGGTCACGCGCTTGTGGATCTCGTCGGCGCTCAGCTCCGGCGCCACGACGAAGGCGATCAGGCGCACCACGCCATCCGGCGGATCGGGCGGCAGCCAGAAGGCGCCGTCGCGCACCCCTTCGATGCCGTTCAGGTGATAGTTCAGGTGACCGAGCGAGCTGCGCTTGCCGGCGATGTTGATGAGGTCGTTGGAGCGGCCGAGCAGGCGGAAGGTGCCCGGGCCCGCCACATCGAGCACGTCGGCCAGCGTGGTGGGCAGCGGGACGTGGCCGCCTTGCGCGACCGTGGCCTCGCCGTCGCCGCTCAGGCTCACGCCGTCGAAGGTCGTCCACTCCGCGCCCTGCACCGTGCGACGGGTGGCGACCTGGCCGGTCTCGGTGCACCCGTAGATCTCGACCAGGGGGGCCGCCAGGCCCGCTTCGGCCCGCGCCGCGAGCTGCGGCGAGAGCGGCGCGGTCGCGCACAGCGTGAGGTCGATGGCCGGCAGCGCCACCCCCGAGTCGAGCAGCGACTTGAGGTGGAAGGGCGTGGTCACCAGCATGCGCGGGCGCGGGGCGCGCTCGAGCGCGGCGGCGATGTCGGCCGGATAGAACGGCCGGGCCGTGTCCACCGCCGCGCCGCCGAGCAGCGACAGCAGCACGCTGGACTCGAAGCCGTACATGTGCTGCGCCGGCACCGTGGCCACGAGCGTGACACCGGCAAAGCTCTCCAACCCCATGTACTGCGCCAGGCGCCGGGCCTCGGCCTGGACCCCGAGGCACAGGTAGCGCCAGGCCTTGGCATGCGGCACCGGCGCGCCGGTGGAGCCCGAGGTCAGCACGCGCACGGCCACGGCCGCGTCGTCGATCTGCGGCACGGAGGCTGTGCCCGTCAGCGGCGCCGGCGTGGCCTCATGCCGCAGGGTGTGCAGCACGGTGCCGGCGTCGACTTGGTCGGTGAGCGCGTAGGCGCCCGGGAACATCGAGCGCAGGCGCTCGACCATGTCGGGCGTGAAGTTGGGCGGCAAGAGGCTGCACTGGCCGCGCACGAGCGCCGCGCCCAGCCCGACGGCAAAGCGGTAGCGGTCGGCGCTCAGGTTGAGCATGGCGCCATCGGCCGGCAGGCGCGCGGCCAGGGCCTGCACGTCGGCGAGGTACTGGCGGCGCGAGAGGGGCCGGCCGTCGTGCCAGGCGAGCGGCGCATCGAGATCGCCCGCCCAGAGGAGCGGCGAGGCGGAAGCGTTCACTGCGGCACCTTCGGCGCAGGCTTGGCCGTGTTCATGTAGGCGTTGATCGCATCGGCCACCGACGAGCGCTTGAAGCCCGGGTGCAGCCGGTAGCGCACGCTGTACTCGCCGATGAACATGGCCGCGGTGGCGACCGGCGTCACGAGGTTGGCGAAGATGGCCCAGGTGTCGAAGCTCGCCCAGAAGAAGAGCCCGAGCGACACGGCGACGATGACGGCGAAGAAGACCGTCCAGGCCGCCGTCACCTGTCGGGTGTAGGCCAGGTGGTCGGCCGGCAGATCGTGGCCGTGCACCCGGTAGGCGACGGTGGTGATGAGCGAGGTGCGCCCCGGCAGCAGCGTGCTGCCGAAGAAGACGCCGAGCACGAAATTGATGCCCGCGTGCTGCAGCAGGTAGAGCGCATGCGAGGTGACGCGGATGCCCAGCATCGCCTGCACGCAAAGGCCGGCCAGCACCAGCGCCACGCAGGCGGCCACGCCACGGTGGCCGCTTTTCCAGGCGCCGATGCCCACGATCAGCAGCATGGGGCTGAGCACGCCCACCACGTTCCAGGCCGAGGCTTCGGTCCGGGTCATCAGCCAGTGGGACGCCAGCACGTAGGCCGCCCCCACGGCGAGCAATGCGCCGACGCGCAGGGCCAATCGGGCTTGCATCACCTCAGCTCACTTGGTGCGGTTGGCGGCGATGTGGTCGGAGAGGCTGGCGAGCGAGGTGAAGATGCGCACGTTGTCCTGGTCGTCGGAGCGCAGCTGGAAGCCGTAGCGCTGCGACACCACCAGGGCGACTTCGAGGATGTCGATCGAATCCAGCCCCAGGCCTTCGCCATAGAGCGGGGCCTGCGGGTCGATCGTCTCGGGGCCGATGTCGAGGTTGAGCGATTCGACGAGCAGCGCAGCCACTTCGCGCTGAAGCTCGGTTTGGGTGGAAGTCATGCGAGGAATCGGTCGGTGGAAAGCCCGGCGCGCAGCCGGGTCGAAGGGGGCGAAGTTTACCAAGCGGCCCCGGGCCGAAACCCCGCCCGACAGTGGAAAAGTGCCCGCTCCGGCGCGGCTCGGGCCCACTGCGGCTCAGCGTTCGAACGGCCGGGTGAGGGCGAAGCCGTTGCCGTCGGTCACACCGTTGCCGAGCCCGGGCTCCCCACCCCGTGCCGCCGCGTTCAGGCGGTCGATCTCGGCATACGCGAAGCGCAGCTGGCCTTCCAGGCGGGTGACGGAGGCGCGCTGCTCGGCGCTCACCGCCGCCTGGCGCTGTCGCGCCGCGACCTTCTCCTTCTCGAGTTCGGCCTGCAGCCGCGCATTGGTGGCGCGCAGGTTCTGGGTGCTCGCCACGATCTGCTCGCGCGCTGCAGCCACCAGCCGGCCGTGACGCACGGCCGCGCGCGCGCCCATCACGCGCCATGTCACGCCGCCCCCGAGTGCCGCGCCCGCAAGCCCGGCGACCAGGAGCGTCGCAATCCCGATGTCATTCATGGTGCACCCCTTCCCCGACAGCGCGCCTCGTATTCCCGGGCGTCGCTGCTCGAAAGAAGCCAGCGTAGCGACGGCGGGGCGGCTTGTCTGTGGCACTTGCGCCATGCCGGCCGGCGCGCCGTGACAAAGTGCGCGCGCACCCCGCGAATCGGTGTGGGGCGTTCAGACGCGCCGCGGGCGCACCTTCTCAGCCGCGGACCTGGCGTGGCGGCGCGCCACCTCCACGTCGGCGTCGTAGGCCAGCGCCACGCCCATGCGGCGCCTGGCGTAGCTCTCGGGCTTGCCGAAGAGGCGCAGCTCGGTGTTCGGCAGGCGCAGCGCTTCGTCCACGCCGTCGTAGACGATGCCCGCGGCCTCCACGCCGCCATAGATGACGGCGCTCGCGCCCGGGCTCTTCAGCGCCGTGCTGACCGGCAAGCCGAGGATGGCGCGGGCGTGCAGCTCGAACTCGTTCTGCCACTGGGTCACCATCGTCACCATGCCGGTGTCGTGCGGCCGCGGGCTGACCTCGCTGAACCACACCTGCTCCCCCTTCACGAAGAGCTCCACGCCGAAGAGCCCCTGGCCACCGAGGTTGTCGGTCACCGCCTTCGCGATCTGGCGCGCCCGCTCGAGCGCCACCGGCGACATGGGGTGCGGCTGCCAGCTCTCCACATAGTCGCCGGCCACCTGGACATGGCCGATCGGCTCGCAGAAATGCGTCTCCACGCGCCCGTTCGCGCCCAGCGCCCGCACGGTGAGCTGCGTGATCTCGTAGTCGAAGTCGATGAACCCCTCGACGATCACCCGCCCGTGGCTCACGCGGCCGCCTGCCATGGCGACGTCCCAGGCCTTCTGCACGTCGGCCGGGCCGTCGATCCGGCTCTGGCCCTTGCCGGAGCTGCTCATCACGGGCTTGACGATGCAGGGGGTGCCGATACGGCTGTCGATGGCGGACTGCAGCTCGGCGAGCGAATCGCAGAAGACGTACGGGCTGGTCGGCAGGCCCAGCGTCTCGGCCGCGAGGCGGCGGATGCCTTCGCGGTCCATGGTCAGGCGCGCCGCGCGGGCGGTGGGGATCACGCGCACGGTGCCGGCGGCTTCGAGCGCTTCCAGCATGGGCGTGGCGATCGCCTCGATCTCGGGCACCACCAGGTGGGGCCGCTCGGCCTCGATCAGCGCCTTCAGCTGCGCCGGATCGCTCATGGCGATGGTGCGGGCGTGGTGGGCGACCTGCTGGCCGGGCGCGTGGTCGTAGCGGTCCACCGCGATCGTCTCGACACCCAGGCGCTGCAGCGCGATCAGCACCTCCTTGCCCAGCTCGCCAGCGCCGAGCAGCATGACCTTGGTGGCCGAGGGAGACAAAGGGGTGCCGAGCGTCGTCATGGCGGCTTGAAGTTCAGAAGGAAGGCCCATTCTAGGGAGCCGCAGCGCAAGCTCCATTTATCATCGCCCTCCATGCCTTCGAGCCCTCTCGACATCGCGCAGGTCCGCCTGGACAACGCGCTCGCGCTCTTCGACGAGTTCGTGCGCGCCACTGTCAAGCATCCCGACGCCGCCACCCTGCGCGGCCTGGAACGGCGCTTCGCCGAGCGGCTGCAGATCCAGCCGAGCTACTGGAGCCAGATCAAGGGTCGGTCGCGCCAGATCGGCGAGCGCCTCGCACGCCAGTTCGAGCAGCTGTGCCACAAGCCGCCGGGCTGGATGGACCAGCCCCACGGCCCGGCCACCGCAGCCGCCCCGGTGGAGACGCCACCGGAAGGCTCGCCCAGCGTGCCGCAGGACGACGACGAGCGCTTCATCGTCGGCCTCGTGCTCACCTACTACCGGCGCCACCCGCAGCGCGCCCGCGCGCGTCTGCTCGACCTGCTGGGTGAAGTGCTCGCCCCCGCGCCGCCGGCCCCCAGCCCGCGCGCGCCGCAGCCGGCGCCCGCGGACGATGCCCATGACCTCTGGCTGCGCAGCCAGACCGGTGTGGCGCCGCTCAAGCGCAAACGCTGACCCCCTAGAACAAGGTGCGCAAGACCTCTTGCGCAAGATAATCAGTTGTTTATCATCTGCGCAACTTTTCCCCGTTGCCCGATGCCCGTCACCCACGCCACGTCCATGAAAGCCGCACTGCACCTGTGCCAGCGCCGATCGTGTGCTGACGGTGCTGCATTTGCGTCCGTAGCGCCGCCGGGCCCGCCGCCGACCTGACTGCTCGTTGAAGAGCACCACCACGGCCCGGGTTCGCATCAGCGCCCCGGGCCGTGTTGTTTCTTGCTGCCCCCTTTGTCGTCCCCGTTGTCCCGCAGGAGAGCCCATGAAGATCACCCTCGCCCCCGCCAAGCCGCGCAACCGCATTGCGACCGCGGCCCGCGCGCGCCATGCCGGCGCGCACCGCCCGACCCACGGCGCGGTACGCCAGCGATCCCGACACGAGTTGCGCCAGACGCTGCGCGACCTCGACCCGCACCGGCACAGCCCCTGAACCCCACGCCGCCGCGACGCGCGGCGCCTCAAGGACCCGACCATGACCCACTTGAGACTCGTGACCTGGAGCCCGGATGCGGCTCTCATCCCTGCCAGCCCAGCCCGGCGGCTGGCTGCGGCCCTGCTGCGCAGTGCGAGCCGACTGCTCGCCCGCCTCGCCCAGCGCCTGGGCGAGCCCAAGGCGCCGCCGCCCCTGCCCAAGACGCTGGAGTTCTACGCCGACGCAGGTGCGCCCGAAGGCGCGCTCTACCTCGACGGCCACCTGGTCGGCTACCTGCCGGGCGTGCGCCGGCTCTGAAGCGGTCCGGCATGCGCTGGCACACTCGCGGGATGCCGTCCCTCGTCTCGCTGGACCGTGTCGACAAGCGCTACGCCACTGGCGTGCTCGCCCTGCGCGAGGTTGCGCTCGACGTCGGGCCGCAGGCCTTCGTCTCGCTGCTCGGCCCCTCGGGCTGCGGCAAGAGCACGGTGCTGCGGCTCATCGCCGGGCTGGACACACCGACCCGCGGAACCGTGC
This sequence comes from Rubrivivax sp., assembly GCA_044507405.1. GTDB lineage: Bacteria > Pseudomonadota > Gammaproteobacteria > Burkholderiales > Burkholderiaceae_C > Rhizobacter. Next base: position 63,922 of record JBIQJS010000006.1, read on the forward strand.
AGGCGCCCGCGCTGAACCGGGGCCGCGACAGCGGCACGGCCTGCGTCTTCCAGGACGCGACGCTCATGCCCTGGGCCAGCGTCTTCGACAACGTGTGGCTGCCGCTGCGCATCGCGGGCGTCTCGCGCGAGGGCGCAGCATCCCGGGTGCAGGCCGCGCTGCAACGGGTGGGGCTGGCCGACTTCGCGCAGGCCCGTCCGGCCGAGCTCTCGGGCGGCATGAAGATGCGCGCTTCCATCGCGCGAGCGCTCGTCGCCTCGCCGCGCGTGCTGCTGATGGACGAGCCCTTTGCCGCACTCGATGAGTTCACCCGCCACAAGCTCAACGACGACCTGCTGCAGTGGTGGCAGGCCGAAACCCTCGCGGTGCTCTTCGTCACCCACAGCATCTACGAAGCGGTGTACCTGAGCCAGCGTGTGGTGGTGATGGGCGGACGGCCGGGCCGCATCGTGGCCGAGGTCGACATCGAGGAGCCCTATCCGCGCAGCCCCACCTTCCGCACCTCGGCGGGCTACCTCGACGCCTGCGCGCGCATCGGCCAGGCGCTCGAAGCCTCGCAGGCCGCCGCCTGATGCAGCGCGCGCTGCCGATCGTCACCCTCCTGGCGCTGGTCGCCGCCTGGGAACTGCTGGTGCGCCTGGCCGGGATCCCGCACTACACGCTGCCCGCGCCCAGCCTCGTCCTGCAGACGCTGTGGCAGAACGCGGGCTCGCTTGCCGCAAGCTGGTGGTTCACGCTCAAGATCACCTTCGGCGCGCTCGCGCTCGCCTGTGCCGGGGGTGGGCTCATCGCGGCCGTCTTCGCGCTCTCGCGATCGGCCGAGCGCGCGCTCTTTCCGATCGCGGTGATGCTGCAGGTCACGCCGGTGGTCGCGGTGGCGCCGCTCATCCTCATCTACGTGGAGAGCACCACCGCCGCCCTCCTGCTCTGCGCCTGGATCGTCGCCTTCTTCCCCATCCTCTCCAACACCGTGCTCGGGCTGCGCTCCGCCGACCCGGCGCTGCGCGATCTCTTCCGCCTCTACCGCGCGACGCCGCTGCAGCGGCTCGCCTGGCTGCTCGTGCCCAGCGCCTTGCCCTACTTCGTGGCGGGGCTCAGAATCTCCGGCGGCCTGAGCCTCATCGGCGCGGTCACCGCCGAGATGGTGGCCGGCGCCGCCGGGCGCGAGACGGGGCTCGCCTCGCGCATCCTCGAAGCGAGCTTTCGCACCGAGACCCCCAAGATGTTTGCCGCCCTCGTGCTGCTGGTGCTCACCGGCGTGCTGATCCACTGGAGCTTCAACGCCCTGTCGCGCGCCCTGCTCGGGCGCTGGCACGCCGCCGAACTCACCGGCCCTGATCGAACCTGACCCACGGAGCCTTCCGATGCGCACACGTTTCTTCGCCGCCTCTCTCGCCACCCTCTTCCTGCACGGCGCGGCCCTGGCCCAGGACAAGGTCGTCTTCGCCACCAACTGGAAGGCCCAGGCCGCGCACGGCGGCTTCTACCAGGCGTTGGCCGACGGCACCTACCGCCAGCACGGGCTGGACGTGACCCTCGTGCAGGGCGGACCGCAGGTGAACAACCGGCCGCTGCTGCCGGCCGGGCGCATCGACTTCCTGATGACCGGCAACCTGCTGCACAGCTTCGACAACGTGAAGAACGGGGTGCCCACCGTTGTCGTCGCCGCGATGTTCCAGAAGGACCCGCAGGCCCTGCTCGCGCACCCCGGCCAGGGCTACGAGAGCTTCGCCGCGCTCAAGAACGCGCCGGTGGCGCTCGTGGCCAAGGACGGCCAGTTCAGCTGGTGGCAGTGGCTCAAGGTGACGCACGGCTTCAGGGACGAGGCCCTCAAGCCCTACAACTACAACCTCGGCCCGTTTCTCTCCAACCGCAAGGCGATCCAGCAGGGCTACTCGGTGGCCGAGCCGATCTACGTGCACAACCAGGGCAAGTTCAAGCCGGTCGTGCACCTGCTCGCCGACCACGGCTTCTCGACCTACTCGACGCTGATCGAGGCGCGTGCCGACACCGTGCGCAACAAGCCCGATCTCGTGCAGCGCTTCGTCGATGCCTCCATCGTCGGCTGGGTGAACTACCTCTATGGCGACCGCAAGGCCGCGGCGGCGCTGATGATGAAGGACAACCCCGAGATGACCGAGGCGGAGATGGAAGCCTCGGTCGCGCTCATGAAGCAGCAGGGCATCGTGGACTCGGGCGAATCGCTGCAGATGGGGATCGGCGCCATGAACCGTGCGCGCATCGAGGACTTCCATGCACAGATGGTGAAGGCGGGGCTCTACAAGCCGGGCGAGGTCGATCTCTCGAAGGTGGCGGTGCTGCAGTTCGTGAACAAGAAGGTGGGGCTGGCGCAGAAGGCGAAGCTCGGTGGCCGCTAAAGGGCCCTAGGGAGAGACCCCGACTCAAGCCCCGGCGACGGCACGCCGATAACCCCGGTAAGTCGTACCCGCCCTGGATCCCCCGTGGTCACCCCTGAACAACCCAGCCCCTTCATCACGCAGCCCCTGCGCGACCTGGAGGCGTGGGTTGCACGTTTCCGCGATGCCGAGATCCCGGTGCTCGGCAGCACCGCCGACGCGCTCGAAGCCATGCGCGCCAACGAGGACGAGGTCGACGCCAACCTCATCGGCGAGATGGTCGCCGACGATCCGCTGATGACGCTCAAGGTGCTGGCCTATGCATCCACGCACCGCCCGCCCCGGCTCGTGACCGACGTGGAAACGGTCACAGCCGCCGTCGTGCTCATGGGCATCTCGCCCTTCTTCACCGCCTTCGGGCCGCAACCGGTGATCGAAGACCGGCTGGCCGACGAACCCGAAGCACTCGAGGGCCTGGGCGACGTGCTGCGCCGCTCGCATCGGGCCGCACAGTTCGCGCTCGCGTTCGCCGTGCACCGCATGGACCCGGATGCCGCCGTGATCTACGAGGCCACCCTGCTGCACGACTTCGCCGAGATGCTGGTGTGGTGCCACGCGCCGACGCTCGCACTGCGCATGCGCGCGGAGCAGAAGGCCGATGCGACGCTGCGCTCGCAGGCCGTGCAGCAGCAGGTGCTCAACGTCAAGCTCGCCGACTTGCAGCAGGCGCTGATGCGCGCATGGACGCTGCCCGACCTGCTGATCCGCATCACCGACGACCGCCACACCCGTCACCCGGGTGTCCAGAACGTGATGCTCGCCGTGCGCCTGGCCCGTCACAGCGCACAGGGCTGGGACAACCCGGCCATTCCCGACGACATCACGGCACTCGCGCAGCTGCTCAACCTTTCGGAAGCAGCCGCGCACGAGTTCGTGCGCGCGATCGAAACCTGAGCATGGCCCCAGCGCGCAGACGGCTGTCGCCGCCCGCGCTTGCCAAAGCGTTGCAGACGCGGGAACCTATGGCTCTCTCGTCTGCACGCACCACCATGGTCCAAGCTCACAAGGCGGTCAACCAGGGGGTCGCGCCGGTCACCTACGGCACCGGCTCGCGCCCACCCCGCGGCGACTACGCCTCGGCCCGCGCCGACTACACCTGCGAACAGCAGTGGGAGCGCTACACGCCCGAAGAGCACCAGCTCTACGAGCGCCTGTACCAGCGGCAGGCGGCGCAGCTGCCCGGGCTCGCGTGCGAGGAGTTCATCAGCGCCGTGCAGCAGCTCGGCGAGCCGCATGCCATCCCACGCTTCGACCACCTCTCGGAGCGGCTGCACCGCGCGACCGGCTGGGAGGTGGTGGCGGTGCCCGGGCTGATCCCGGAGGAGGCCTTCTTCGCGCTGCTCGCCAAACGCCGATTTCCCGTCACCCGCTGGATCCGCACGCCAGAGGAGTTCGACTACGTGGTCGAGCCGGATGTCTTCCACGACCTCTTCGGCCACGTGCCGCTGCTCTTCAACCCCGTCTTCGCCGACTACATGCAGGCCTACGGCGCGGGGGGGCTCAAGGCGAGCCGACTGCAGGCCTGCGAGTACCTCGCGCGGCTGTACTGGTACACGGTGGAGTTCGGGCTCATCGAGACGCCGGCAGGCCTGCGTGCCTATGGGGCGGGCATCCTCTCCTCGGCCGGCGAACTGCGCCACAGCGTCGAGAGCCCCGAGCCGCAGCGCCTCGGCTTCGACGTGGAGCGCATCATGCGCACGCGCTACCGCATCGACAGCTACCAGGCCACGTACTTCGTCATCACCGGCTTCGAGCAGCTCTTCGAGGCCACCGCGCCCGACTTCACGCCGCTCTATGAACGCGTGGCGCACGCCGGCGCGCTGGAGGCGACGGCCAGGCTGCCGAACGACCGCGTTTACTGAACCGGCTCGGGAAGAGGCTCGGACGCAAGCTCGACGACGCGCTGCAGCACCATCGGGTGGTCCACCATGTGGACGTGCGCCATGCCGGTGAGATGCCGGTTTTCGGCGCCGGGCAGCGTGGCGGTGGACGCGGGAAAGACGATGTTGTCGCAGTGGCTGTAGAAGCACACGAAGCGCTCGTAGTGCCCGGCCGGCTCCAGGCGTTGCAGCGCCCGCTGCCAGTCGGTGCCGAGCGCCATTTCGCGTGCGTTCTGGCTCATGCCGAAGCGGCCGAGCCAGGTGCCGTGGTGCGGGCTGCCGATGGTCACCACGCGATGCGCGCGGTCGCTGCCGCCGGCGGCCAGCCATGCACGAATCGCAAGGCCACCCATGCTGTGACCCACGACCACGGGCGCGAGGCCGGTGGCTTGCTGCACGCGCCGCACGGCCGCGTCGATGATGGGCGCGTAGTCGCTGATCGTGCCGAACACCGGCTCCAGGCTCACCGCCACATGTGGCACCCCTTGGGCGCGCAGTCGCGGCATCCACCGGTTCCAGAAGCCCCGGTTGCAGACGAATCCATGCACCAGCACCACCCCGCGCCGGCCGCGCGAGGCAGGCAGGAAATCGGGGTGACGCTGCGAGCGAAACGGCTGCTGCCAGCAAAAGACTCTGGGCGCGGCCAGGGTCTCCGCCCACCAGGCCCGGACCAGCTGGCCCACGGACGCTTTGGGCGCGGGGTCGTCGCCGTGCACGACACGGACGATCACGAACTCGATCGCGAGAAAGAGCGCATAGCCGAAGACGATGACCGCGGCGCCCGCCCAGGCGAGCACCGGCTGTCCACGATCGAGCTGCCACGCCGCCCAGCCGAGCGAGACCGCGAGGATCGCGAAGACGATGAACTGCTGGAGCCGCGCAAGCATCGGGCGATGCTAACCGCGGCGAACCGGATCTTGACCACGCGCAGCGCCGGGCGCCGGGCGCAATTTCCACACGCGCGTCCACGCGAAGCCTCGCGCAGCAGCGGATGCGCTAGGACAACTACCGTAGCCGCCCGCGAGCATCGACAGTGATCATGCGCGGTCACCACCCCACCGCTTGAACACAGCATGGAAAAACCCTGGCTGAAGAGCTACCCCCCGGGCGTCCCGACCGAGGTCAACGTCAACCAGTACAACTCGCTCGTCGATCTGCTGGAGGAGTCGTACGCGAAGTACGGTGAACGCACCGCCGCCATCTGCATGGATGCGGAGCTCAAGTTCCGCGACATCGACCGCATGTCCACCGCACTCGCCGCCTGGCTCCAGGGCAAGGGCCTGCAGCCTGGCGCGCGTGTGGCCATCATGATGCCCAACATCCTCCAGTACATGCCCGTCATCGCCGCCATCCTGCGCGGCGGCTACGTGGTCGTGAACGTGAACCCGCTCTACACGCCCCGTGAACTGGAGCACCAGCTCAACGATTCGGGCGCCGAAGCGATCTTCATCCTCGAGAACTTCGCGAAGACGCTGGAACAGGTGATCGCGTCGACCAAGGTCCGCCATGTGGTGCTCGCGTCCATGGGCGACCTGCTCGGCGCCGGCAAGGGGTTGCTCGTCAACTTCGTCGTGCGCAACGTGAAGAAGATGGTGCCGCCCTTCAGGCTGCCACTCGATGGCGGCCGCTCGGTGACCCGTTTCAACACGGCGGTGTCCGAGGGCTCTCGCCAGACGCTGAACAAGCCCAAGCTCACGCCCGAAAGCATTGCCTTCCTGCAATACACCGGCGGGACGACCGGCGTGTCCAAGGGCGCGACGCTGCTGCATCGCAACGTGGTCGCCAACATCCTGCAATCTGAAGCCTGGTTCCAGCCACGCCTGGCGACCATCGATCCGAACCTGCAGATGACGTCCGTCTGTGCGTTGCCGCTGTATCACATTTTCGCGCTCACCGCCTGCTACATGCTCGGCGCGCGGCTCGGCATCCTGAATCTGTTGATTCCAAATCCGCGCGACATTCCGGCGTTCATCGCGACCCTGCGCAAGCACAAGGTTCACATGTTCCCGGCGGTGAACACGCTGTTCAACGCACTCGCCAACCACCCCGATTTTTCGAAGCTCGATTTCTCGGAGCTCAAGATCTCCAACGGCGGTGGCATGGCGGTGCAGCAGGCCACGGCCGAGCTCTGGCTCAAGATCACCCAATGTCCGGTCGTCGAGGGCTATGGACTGTCCGAGACCTCTCCGGTGGCCACCATCAATCGGTTCGACATCACGGATTTCACAGGCACGATCGGCTTGCCGGTGCCTGGGACCGAAATCGCGATCCGCGATGACGAAGGCCAGGACGTCCCGTACGGGCAGGCCGGCGAAATCTGCATCCGCGGGCCGCAGGTGATGGCGGGGTATTGGAACCGTCCGGATGAAACCGCCAAGGTCATGACGCCTGATGGGTTCTTCAAGTCGGGCGACATCGGTGTGATGGACACCAACGGCTACATCAAGATCGTCGACCGCAAGAAGGACATGATCCTGGTGTCGGGCTTCAACGTCTATCCAAATGAAATTGAGCAGGTTGTCGGCCTGCACCCGGGCGTCCTGGAATGCGCCGCGATCGGTGTGCCTGACGAAAAGTCGGGGGAAGTGGTGAAGCTCTTCGTGGTGCGCAAGGACGCGACCCTCACCGAAGCAGCCCTCTTCGATTACTGCACCCAGAATTTCACCGGCTACAAGCGGCCGAAATACATCGAGTTCCGCAACGATTTGCCCAAAACCAATGTCGGCAAGATCCTTCGCCGTGAACTGAGGGCGCCGGCGTAATCAGTTTGCGCTGACCGTCGCGACGGAGTTGTGGGGAGCGCTTGCTCGCGTCTTCAGCAGCCGCAAATTCGATACGAGGGCGGCTTGCTGACCAGCGCAGGGACGTTCAGTAGTGAGCCGCTGGACTCCGCGCAGCGATGGGAACGCTTAGCGGGCAGCGGCCATCTGCAGCTCCGCGCCGTGCAAACATGAGTGGATTATGCCTACGACTACGCGCCACCAAGCACCGAAAAGCAAAAACCCCCGCCACATCGTGACGGGGGTTTTCTAATTAATAGCCTGACAATGTCCTACTTTCACACGGGAATCCGCACTATCATCGGCGCTGAG
>JBIQJS010000099.1:0-13675 GCA_044507405.1 Rubrivivax sp.
CACGAGCGGGCTCGACCGCTTACGGGGTGCACCGCCAGCGCCGACGCCGGCCCCCGCTCCCGCCGATCCGGTGACGCTCCCCGTTGAGCCCGCTCCTGCTCCTGCTCCGCCCCCCGAGCCGCCGGCACCCGAGCCTGCACCACAGGCGCGCGCCAGCTGGCTCGACAAGCTGCGCGGCGGCCTGCGCAAGACGGGCACCAGCATCACGCGCGTCTTCACCGGCACGCAGATCGACGACGCGCTCTACGAGGATCTCGAGGAGGCGCTGCTCATGGCCGATGCGGGCATCAAGGCCACCGAGTTCCTGCTCAACGACCTCAAGCGCCGTGTGAAGGAAGCACGCGCAACGGACCCGGCGGCCGTGAAGGAACTGCTCGCCGATGCGATCGCTGATCTCCTGCGCCCGCTCGAGAAGCCGCTCGAAGTCGGGCGCCACCAGCCGACCGTGATGATGGTGGTCGGCGTCAACGGCGCAGGCAAGACCACCAGCATCGGCAAGCTCACACGCCACCTTGCCGACAGCGGCCAGCGGGTGCTGCTGGCGGCGGCCGACACCTTCCGCGCGGCGGCGCGCGAGCAGCTCGCCGTGTGGGCGGAGCGCGCCGATCTGCCCGGTGCGCGCCAGTTGGTGGAGATCGTGAGCCAGGAGGGCGGCGACCCCGCCGCGGTGAGTTATGACGCCGTGACGGCCGGCCAGTCACGCGGCTGCGACGTGGTCATCGCCGACACGGCAGGGCGGCTGGCCACGCAGGCTCACCTGATGGAGGAGCTCAAGAAGATCAGGCGCGTGATCGGCAAGGCACAGGGCGATGCGCCGCACGAGGTGCTGCTGGTGGTCGACGGCAACACCGGACAGAACGCACTCTCGCAGGTGAAAGCGTTCGACGATGCCTTGCAGCTCACCGGCCTCATCGTGACCAAGCTCGACGGCACGGCCAAGGGCGGCGTGCTCGCCGCGATCGCACGCGAGCGGCCGATCCCGGTCTATTTCATCGGCGTCGGTGAGAAGCTCGAAGACCTGCAGACCTTCGATGCGCGCGAGTTCGCGCAGGCACTGCTCGGCTGAACCGCGTTCAGCGGATCGATGGGCCGCCGCCGCGAGGTGGCAGGGGGGAGAGCGGCGCAGGCGCGGAGTCCATCTCGTCGAACCAGGTCGAGGACGGCGGATCGCGCTGCTCCATGCCGTCGTCGGCGGTCGTGGTCGCCGCTCGGGCCGTCGCAGATGCGCGTGGCGGCACTGCCGTCACGGCCGGTTCCTCGACCGGCATGCCGAGGATGGCATTGCGCGCGCCGGTGGCGTTGGGCAGCGCGTCTTCACGCCAGATGTGCAGCGGGATCTCGGCGGCCTTGAGCACGCGGTCCATGCGCGCATGGCGCTGGCGAGCACGGTCGTTTTCCTGCGACTCGGGCGCGCGCACGTCCACCACGGCGATCACCTGCGACATGCTGTCGCAGACCACCAGGTCACCGCACAGCACGCCCACCCGGCGCAGCCATTCTGAATAGGAGTGCCGGGTCGGCACCTTGAGGAAGCGGGCCAGCGGCACCTGCGCCAGGATGATGTGCTCGGGCAGCCCGGCGCGCAGCGCGGCATAGGCCTTGCGCTCGGACGTGGTCATGACGCGCGTGGCTTGCGGGTGCCACGACATCAGCGTGTCCAGGCCTTCCATCACACGGACCTTGCGCTTGCCGGGCTCTTGGCGGGCGTTCGATCTCTGCCGCCACCACACGAAGCCCAGGGCGGCGAGCAGCAAGACGCCTCCAACGATCCACAGCGTGTCCATGTGTGTGAGTACCCCTGTTCCGCGGGCTTTGACCATATCTGGCCGGCCCGGTGCGGTCAACTCGACGATGTTGCGGTGCGCCAGCGGTCGACGGCCGGCGCGCAGTCAGCGCAGGCCGCCCGGACCACCCAGGCCCTTCATGCCGCCCATGCGCTTCATCATCTTCATGAGGCCGCCGCCCTTCATCTTCTTCATCATCCCCTGCATCTGCTCGAACTGGTTGAGCAGTCGGTTGACGTCCTGCACCTGGACACCGGCGCCTGCAGCGATGCGGCGCTTGCGCGTGGCCTTGAGGATCTCGGGCTTGCGGCGCTCGAGCGGCGTCATCGAATGGATGATGCCTTCCATGCGGCGCACGTCGCGCTCGGCGCGGTCCATGTCGGCCTGGCCGATGTTGGGCGTCTTGCCGCCGGTGAGCTGCGTCGGCAGCTTGTCGACGAGGCCCGAGAGGCCGCCCATCTTCTTCATCTGGCTGATCTGCGCGAGGAAGTCGTTGAGGTCGAAGTTGTCGCCCGACTTGAGCTTGTCGGCGAGCTTCTGGGCGGCGGCGACGTCCACGCCCTTCTGGACCTCCTCGACGAGGGCCACGATGTCACCCATGCCGAGCACGCGCCCGGCGTGGCGTTGCGCGTCGAAGACTTCCAGGCCGTCGATCTTCTCGCTGGTGCCGGCGAACTTGATGGGCGCACCCGTCACCTGTCGCACCGAGAGTGCGGCGCCACCCCGCGAGTCACCGTCCGTCTTGGTGAGCACCACGCCGGTGAGCGGCAGGGCCTCCTTGAAGGCCTTGGCGGTGTTGACCGCGTCCTGGCCCTGCATCGCATCGACGACGAAGAGCGTCTCGACCGGCTTGACGGCCGCATGCAGGTCGGCGATCTCCTTCATCAGCGCTTCGTCGATCGCGAGGCGGCCGGCGGTGTCGACCAGCAGGACATCGAAATAGTGACGCCGGGCATGGTCGAGGGCTGCGGTGGCGATGGCCACCGGCTTGTCGTTCGCGGTGGAAGGGAACCACTCCGCGCCCGCCTGACGGGTGACCGTCTTGAGCTGCTCGATGGCCGCGGGTCGGTAGACGTCGGCCGAAACGGTGAGCACCTTCTTCTTGCGCTTGTCGATGAGGTGCTTGGCGAGCTTCGCCGTGGTCGTCGTCTTGCCTGCACCCTGCAGGCCGGCCATCAGGATGACGGCGGGCGGCTGCGCGGCGAGGTTGATGTCGGAGATGCCCTCGCCCATGGTCGCGGCGAGCTCCTTGTTGACGATGCCCACCAGCGCCTGCCCCGGCGTGAGCGAGCCCACCACCTCGGCGCCCAGCGCCTTCTCCTTCACACGCGCGATGAAGTCGCGCACGACGGGCAGGGCGACGTCGGCTTCGAGCAGAGCCATGCGCACTTCGCGCAGCATGTCCTGCACGTTGCTTTCGGTGATGCGGGCCTGGCCGCGCATCGTCTTGACGAGACGACTCAGGCGGTCGGTGAGGGCTGAAGCCATGGGGAAGCGAGTGCACGAGAACCGGGCACCCGAAAGTACACTGTGCCGATGATTTTATCGTCGGGCTCCTCGGGAGCGGCCAACCTATCCGCCCTGTACGCGCTGTGGTTGCCGAGTGTGCTGGCGCTGCTGGCGTATCTCGCCGCAGGCGTATGGCGCGAAGAATCTCCAGGCCCCTGGCCCCATCGATTGCTCTTCGTCGGCTGGGTGGCGCACGGCATCGCGGCGATCGTCGACATGACCGGCGTGGGCAGCGCGGCCTCCGGTGCACGGTTCGGTTTCGCCCCGGCGCTTTCAGCCACCTTGTGGCTGGTGCTCGCGGTCTATGCGGTGGAAAGCCGCTGGGTGCCGTTGCCCGGCGTGCGGCGGACGCTGGCGGGGCTGGGTTTCGTCGCAGTGGCGCTGGCGATGGTCTTTCCGGGCGAGTTCCGGCCACAGGCCGCTTCGAGCTGGGCGCCGCTGCACTGGGTGCTGGGCATCGCCTCCTACGGCCTCTTCGGTGCTGCGGCGCTGCATGCCGTGATGCTCGATCGGGCCGAGCGCCAACTGCGACTCAAGCGCCCGGGAGGGGCGGGCATGCCGTTGCTGCGCCTGGAGCGCCTGACCTTCCAGTTCGTGACCGCGGGATTCGCGCTCCTGACCGCCACGCTGGTGCTCGGCTGGTGGTACTCGAACCCCTGGCGCTGGGATCACAAGACGGTCTTCTCGGTGCTGGCGTGGCTGATGTTCGCCGGCTTGCTGGCCGGCCGCAGTGCGTTCGGGTGGCGTGGCCGCCGCGCGGTGCAGGGCCTGTATGCGGGCGTCGTGCTGCTGCTCCTGGCGTATGCCGGGTCGCGCTTCGTGCTCGAAGTGCTGCTCAAGCGCCCGGTGGCCTGAGGTCCGGGATGAAATACCTCCTGCTGCTCGCCATCGTGTTCGCGGTCCTCTGGCTGATGCGCTCGCTGCGCAAGCCGGCGCCTCCGACTCGGCGCGAGGCGCGCGGCAAGGCGAGCCGCCCCGGCAAGGAAGACATGGTCGCTTGCGACCTGTGTGGTGTGCATCTGCCGCGCAGCGAGGCGCTGCCCGGTCGCGGCGGTGTGTTCTGCAGCGACGCGCACCGCAGCACCTTCGAGCAGCAGCGGAGCCGTTGATGGCGCAGGCCCCGCGCAGCCCTGGCGACCGCCGCTCCGGCGATCGCCGTCGGCAGGGCAACACACCGCCCCGGCCGCGGCCGGTGGACGAGTCCTGGTTTGGCGCGCTGGGCGTCGATGGCGACACCCAGTTCCGCGAGGTCCCGGTCACCGACGAGGAGTCGCGCTACGACGGCAACTGGGCCGCGGTGGGCAGCCAGGAAGCCGATTCGCGCTTCCTCACCCGCCAGGCTCGGCGCATCGTCGGATCCGGGCAGACGGCCTTCCAGCGCATCTACGGCGCGTTCCTCGCGGCGCGCGCGGCGCTTGGCGCGGCGCTGCTGGTGGCGGTGGCGATCGCCGGTTTCTTCGGCGTGCGGACGCCACTGGCGGTCGTGGCGCTGAGCGTGGGCTATGCGGCCGTCGCCATCGCTGCGTGGGGCCTGCCGCGACTGCGTCGCAGCGCGGAGCCCAAGACGCTCTCGCGCATGGGCAGCCCCCAGTGGCTCGCGACCATCGGGGTCGACATCGCCAGCTTCATCGCGCTGCATGTGCTCTCGTCGGCCGCCTCTCTCAACTACGTCGCGCTGCTCGTGCTGCCGGTGCTGATGGCGGGCGTGCTCACCCCGCGCATCATGGCGCTCGCCACCGCGGCCATCGTCACGATCGCGCTGCTCACCATCGCGGCGTGGGGTGTGGTCTCGCAGGGCGAAGTGACGATGCTCATCACCCAGGCGGGCCTTGCCGGCAGCGGCTTCTTCGTCATCACCTTGCTCGCGGGCGAGCTCGCCGGCCGTTTGGCGCGCGAGGAACTCACCGCCAAGGGGAGCCTCGAGCTCGCGCGCCAGCAGGCCCAGCTCAACCGCCTGGTGATCGAGGAGATGCAGGAAGGCGTGCTCGTCGTCGACCGGCGCGGCCGCGTGCGCGCTGCCAATCCTGCGGCGCGCGTGCTGCTGGCACCCGAAGGCATGTGCCGCGAGGCGCCGTTCCAGATGCGCAACGTCGAAGCCTGGCGTCGCCTGGTCGCGGCGGTGGAGCGCGCCTTCGCCGAAGGCGGATGGCCGGAGGCCGGGCGCGACGTCGTGCTCGAGTTCGGCTCGGCGCCACCGCGCACGCTGCGCGTGCGCATGCGCTTCACGCGCCGGCGCGAGCCCAAGGCCACCGAGGAGCTGTGCGTGCTGTTCCTCGAAGACGTGCGCAGCATGGAGGCGCGCACGCGCCAGGAGAAGCTCGCGGCCATGGGCCGGGTGTCGGCCGGCATCGCGCACGAGATCCGCAATCCGCTGGCCGCCATCTCGCAGGCCAACGCCCTCATGGCCGAGGACGCCACAACCGCGTCGCAACGCCAGCTCACGCGCATGGTGTCCGACAACGTCGAACGCCTGAAGCGCATCGTGGACGACGTGATGGAGGTCGCACCGAGCGATGTGCGCGCGACCGGCCCGATCGACGCCACGACGGTGGTCGCATCGGTGTGCTCCGAATGGGCGCGCACCAACGGCATGACGCTCGGCGAGCACAGCGTGCTGCGGGTGGAGCTGCCTGACGAGCCGATCGGCGTGGTCTTCGATGCCGACCATCTGCGCCGCGTGCTCGTGAACCTGCTCGACAACGGCTCCCGCCATGCGAGCAAGGTGCCCGGCGCGGTGCACCTGCGGCTGGCCGTGGCCGACGACGCCCATGCGCTGATGACGGTGGCGAGCGACGGCGACCCGATCCCGCCCGAAGTCGAGCGTTACCTCTTCGAGCCCTTCTTCTCCACACGCAGCCGAGGCACGGGGCTGGGCTTGTATATTTGCCGCGAGCTGTGCGAGCGCTACGACGCACGCATCGACTACCGGCTGCGCAGCGCCTCGGAACGCAACCGCAACGAGTTCTCGGTCGCGATGCGACGCCAGGCTCTGCCCGACAACCTTGCTGCCGAAGCCCGACTGCAACTGTCCTCATGACGACGACATCACCTTCGCATTTCAGCCTGCTGGTCGTCGACGACGAGCCCGATCTGCGCACGCTCTACGAGCTGACGCTGCTGCGCGAAGGCTACGACGTCGAGACCGCCGGCAGCGTCGAGGATGCCTGGTTGCACCTCAAGGACCGCACCTACAGCGCGCTCATCACCGACATGCGATTGCCCGACGGCACCGGCCTGGACCTGCTGCGCCGGCTGGAAGAGGGCGGCCGCCGCGAGAAGGCCATCGTGATCACCGCCTATGGCTCGGCCGAGAACGCGGTGGAAGCGCTGAAGGCCGGCGCCTACGACTACCTCACGAAGCCGGTGGACCTGAAGCAGTTCCGCTCGGTGGTCGCATCGGCACTCGGCCGCGCGCCGTCGGCGTCGCCGACCGTCGTGCCGTCGAGCCTGCCGTCATCGCAAGGTGGCGTGTCGGGCGATCCGGCGGAGCCGGCCGTCAGCACCTTCGTGCCGGCGCCCGCCGCAGCGCCGGCCGCTCCCCCCAGCCAGGCGATGGGCCGCATGGCCGGCGAGTCGCTCGCGATGCAGCAGGTGCGCGCGCTCGTCGACAAGGTGGCACGCAGCATGGCGCCGGTGCTGGTGCAGGGTGAATCGGGCACCGGCAAGGAACTCGTTGCACGCTCCATCCACGAGGTGAGCCCGCGTGCCGGACAGTCCTTCATCGCGGTCAACTGCAGCGCCATCCCCGAGCACCTGCTGGAGGCGGAGTTCTTCGGTTATCGCAAGGGCGCCTTCACCGGCGCCGCCGACGACCGCGAAGGCTTCTTCCAGGCGGCCAACGGCGGCACGCTCTTCCTCGACGAGATCGGCGACCTGCCGCTGGCCATGCAGAGCAAGCTGCTGCGGGCCATCCAGGAGCGCTCCGTGCGCCCGGTGGGCGCGGTCAGCGAACAGGCGGTCAACGTGCGCCTGCTGAGCGCCACGCACAAGGACCTCGGCGCCGAGGTGCAGGCCGGCCGCTTCCGGCAGGATCTCTATTACCGGCTCAACGTCATCCAGATCCGCGTGCCGCCGCTGCGCGAGCGGCTGGAGGACCTGCCCGCGATCTGCGAGCGCGTGCTGGAGCGCATCTCTCGCGATGCCGGCGTGTGGCCGCCGCCGCGGCTCACGCGCGAGGCGCTCGCGCATCTCGCGCGCTACAGCTTTCCCGGCAACGTGCGTGAGCTCGAGAACCTGCTGCACCGCGCCGTCGCCTTCTCGGGCGGCGAGGACATCGACGTCGCCGACCTCGGCGTGCTCGATGCCGGCATGGGGCTGGCCGATCCCGTGCTCACGGAGCCGTTGACGGCCGCGCCGCCAGCCCCGACGCCGCCACAGGCGCCGGCTCCTGCGCCGCTGCCGAGCGATCTCGCGGCCTACCTCGACGAGGTCGAGCGCGACGTGCTGGAGCGGGCACTTGAACGCTATCGCTACAACCGCACCGCTGC
The DNA here is from genome assembly GCA_044507405.1 of Rubrivivax sp. GTDB lineage: Bacteria > Pseudomonadota > Gammaproteobacteria > Burkholderiales > Burkholderiaceae_C > Rhizobacter. The sequence continues at coordinate 7,781 of JBIQJS010000099.1, forward strand.
CGGCGCGAGCCTCGGTCTCTCGCTGCGGCAGATGCGCTACCGCATGGCGCGCCTGGGCGTGCAGGTCGGCGGTGAACCTGAGGCGCCCGAAGCCGATCGGGGCGAAGACGCGTGAGCGCTGCGGCACCCGGCTGGCGTGCTGGGTGGCTCGAGGACGCACGCGCGTGTCCGTCCCCGAACTTCGGGCCGCGGCCGCCCGGTACCGCCGTCGAGCTGGCGCTGATCCATTCCATCAGCCTGCCGCCGGGGCAATACGGTGGTGACGAGATCGAGCGGCTCTTCACCAACCGCCTCGACTGGGAAGCGCATCCGTACTTCCAGGAGATCCGCGGGCTCGAGGTGTCGTCGCATTTCGTGCTGCGCCGCGACGGCGAGCTGCTGCAGTTCGTCTCGTGCGACGAGCGTGCCTGGCACGCCGGCCGGTCGTCGTGGCAGGGGCGCGAGAACTGCAACGACTTCTCCATAGGCATCGAGCTCGAAGGCCTGGAAGGCGAGTCTTTCGAGGCCGTGCAGTACGAGCGGCTTGCAGAGCTCCTGCGGCGGCTGAGGCTCGCGTATCCCTTGCGCGGGATCGCGGGGCACGAGCATGTCGCGCCGGGTCGCAAGCGCGACCCTGGTGCGGGCTTCGACTGGGCGCATCTGCGCGCGTTGCTCGATTGGCCCGCTCGGGACTTTCCCCAGAACCTTTCGCCGTCGGCCTGACCACCGCCTCGCGGGCGCAGCGCGCGCAGCCTTGCTGCACGCGCCATGCGCGGGCAAAGCGCGCGCTATGCCGCATGAATGCGTGATGCATGCATGCGAGGCCGCGCCACGTTTGCGCTCACGGCGGACCGTGTTCGAAGGCGCGATTCCTGCTGTTGCAGTGCAAGCGAGCCGCCCTAGGGTTAGACGCTATCCCTAGTGCTTGAAGGTGCCCGGACCGCTAGATATAGTGTCCCTTCGTGTTATCCTTCTGCCCCGAAACACACGCCATGCCCAAGCCCATCGCCCCGTCTTCAGGGCCTGCTGCGCAACGCAGCAGTACGGAGAGGTCGGCAAGGCGTGCAGGCCAGAAAAGCAGTGGGGCGCGCGATACGGCGCCCATCGTTCTCACCACGTTCTCATCCACGTTCCCGCGACCCCGTTCCGACGAGGCCAGCGGCAGCTTTTGCCGTTGAGCCTTTGACTGCGCCGAGCGCATGAGACTGAACCCCATCGATCCGACATGACGACAGGAAACACCATGCAAACCGTACCCACCTCCACTGTCAGCGCGCTCGTCACGCAGCGTCCCGGTTCGGCATCGGCCGGTGCCGCGGTGTCGGCGTACCAGGGCTACCAGATCATCCGCCGCAACGGTGCGGTCGTTTCCTTCGAACCCAACAAGATCGCCGTCGCACTGATGAAGGCCTTCCTCGCGGTGCATGGCACGCAGGGCGCGGCCTCGGCCAGCGTGCGCGAGACGGTCGATGGGCTCACCGAAGCGGTGGTGCGCGCGCTGCTGCGCTCGCGTCCGGGCGGCGGCACCTTCCACATCGAGGATGTCCAGGATCACGTCGAGCTCGGCCTGATGCGCGGTGGCCACCACGAAGTGGCGCGCGCCTACGTGCTCTACCGCGAGCGCCGCGCGCAGGAGCGTGCGAAGCAGGGCGTGCCCGCGGCTGCGGCCGAGCCCTCGCTCATGGTCACCGACAACGGCCAGCGCGTGCCGCTCGACATGGCCCGCCTGCAGACGCTGGTCGAGTCCGCCTGCGAAGGCCTGGGCGCCGACGTGCGGCCCGACCCCATCCTGGCCGAGACCAAGCGCAACCTCTACGACGGCGTGCCGATGGACGAAGTGCACAAGGCCGCCATCCTGGCCGCCCGCACGCTGATCGAGAAGGATCCGGGCTACACCCGCGCCACCGCGCGCCTGCTGCTGCACACCATCCGCAAGGAAATCATCGGCGAGGAGTTGCTGCAGTCGGAGATGCAGGCACGCTACGCCGAGTACTTCCCCACCTTCATCAAGAAGGGCGTGCAGGCCGAGCTGCTCGACGACAAGCTGCTGCAGTACGACCTGGCCAGGCTGGGCGCCGCGCTCAAGGCCGAGCGTGACCTGCAGTTCGACTACCTCGGCCTGCAGACGCTCTACGACCGCTACTTCCTGCATGTGAACGAGGTGCGCATCGAGATGCCGCAGGCCTTCTACATGCGTGTCGCCATGGGCCTGGCGCTCAACGAGATCGACCGCGAGGCGCGTGCCATCGAGTTCTACGAGGTGCTGTCGAGCTTCGACTTCATGTCGAGCACGCCCACGCTCTTCAACTCCGGGACTCAGCGCTCGCAGCTGTCGAGCTGCTACCTGACGACCGTCTCCGACGACCTCGACGGCATCTACGAGGCGCTCAAGGAAAACGCGCTGCTCAGCAAGTTCGCCGGCGGCCTGGGCAACGACTGGACCAACGTGCGCGCGCTCGGCTCGCACATCAAGGGCACCAACGGCAAGAGCCAGGGCGTCGTGCCCTTCCTGAAGGTGGTCAACGACACCGCCGTGGCCGTGAACCAGGGCGGCAAGCGCAAGGGCGCGGTCTGCGCCTATCTGGAGACCTGGCACCTCGACATCGAGGAGTTCCTGGAGCTGCGCAAGAACACCGGCGATGACCGCCGCCGCACGCACGACATGAACACCGCCAACTGGATCCCCGACCTCTTCATGCGCCGGGTGATGGAAGGCGGCGACTGGACGCTTTTCTCGCCGTCCACCTGCCCCGACCTGCACGACAAGTTCGGCACGGCCTTCGAGGAGGCCTACACCGCCTACGAGGCCAAGGTCGACCGTGGCGAGATCAAGCTCTACAAGCGCATGCCCGCCAAGGATCTGTGGCGCAAGATGCTCTCGATGCTGTTCGAGACCGGCCACCCGTGGATCACCTTCAAGGACGCCTGCAACGTGCGCTCGCCGCAGCAGCACGCGGGCGTGGTGCACAGCAGCAACCTCTGCACCGAGATCACGCTCAACACCAACGAGCACGAGATCGCCGTGTGCAACCTGGGCTCGGTCAACCTCGTCCAGCACCTGAAGGACGGTCCGGACGGCCGCAAGGTCATCGACCACGCCAAGCTCAAGAAGACCGTCGCGACCGCGATGCGCATGCTCGACAACGTGATCGACATCAACTACTACGCGGTCAAGAAGGCGCGTGACTCCAACCTGCGCCACCGCCCGGTCGGCCTGGGGATCATGGGCTTCCAGGATTCGTTGTACGAGCTGCGCGTGCCCTACGCCTCGGACGCGGCCGTCGACTTCGCGGACAAGTCGATGGAAGCGGTGTGCTACTACGCCTACTGGGCGTCGACCGAACTCGCGCAGGAGCGTGGCCGCTACTCAAGCTACCGCGGCTCGCTGTGGGACCGCGGCATCCTGCCGATCGACTCGCTCGACCTGCTGGCCGAACAGCGCGGCGGTTACGTCGACGTCGACCGCAGCACGAGCCTGGACTGGAGCCTGCTGCGCAGCCGCATCGCCGAGCATGGCATGCGCAACTCCAACTGCGTGGCCATCGCCCCGACCGCGACCATCTCCAACATCATCGGCGTGAGTGCCTCGATCGAGCCGAGCTTCGGCAACCTCTCGGTCAAGTCGAACCTCTCGGGCGAGTTCACCGTGGTCAACGAGTACCTGGTGCGCGACCTCAAGAAGCTCAACCTCTGGGACGACGTGATGGTCATGGACCTCAAGCACTTCGACGGCTCGCTGCGCCGCATCGACCGTGTGCCCGAGGACCTGAAGGACCTCTACGCCACCGCCTTCGAGATCGAGACGCAGTGGCTGGTCGAGGCCGCCGCACGCCGCCAGAAGTGGATCGACCAGGCGCAGTCGCTCAACATCTACATCGCCGGTGCCTCCGGCAAGAAGCTCGATGAGACCTACAAGCTCGCCTGGCTGCGCGGTCTCAAGACCACCTATTACCTGCGCACCGTGGGTGCGACGCACGCCGAGAAGTCGACGGTGAAGGCGGGCAACCTGAACTCGGTGTCGAGCGGTGAGACGCCTTCGATGCTCGCCGCGCCTGCAGCAGCAGTGCCTTCGGTGCCTGCCGCGTTGGCCGCCGACGCAGCGCCTGCAACCGACATGAAGTTCTGCGCGATCGACGACCCGACGTGCGAGGCATGTCAGTGATGTGATCGTCGCTACGCGGGTTGCTGTGCAGCATCGGATTCGATGCGACACAGCAACAGCGAAGCGGCCGCAATGTCAACAAGTGCTTGGTGTTCAGACACAACACTCCGATAATTCAATCGCACAGGAAATCCACCATGTTGGTTTGGGAAGAAGACCTTAAGCCTTCGAGTCATCACACGACGAGCCCCGCGCAGAGCCTCCCTCCTCAAGCTCAAGCGCGTGCGGCCGTGTCCGCGCCGGTCTTCGAGAATTCCGCTGCCTCCGTTGCCCCCGTCTCTGCTTCAGTCGCCGCACCTGCCGCCGCCGTCTCCGTGAGCGCTGCCGACACGCATCGCGTGCGCGCCTCCGACAAGCGCATCATCAACGGCAAGACCGACGTCAACCAGCTCGTCCCCTTCAAGTACAAGTGGGCCTGGGAGAAGTACCTCGCGACCTGCGCCAACCACTGGATGCCGCAGGAAGTGAACATGTCGCGCGACATCGCGACCTGGAAAGATCCGAACGGCCTGACCGAAGACGAGCGCCGCATCATCAAGCGCAACCTCGGCTTCTTCGTCACCGCCGATTCGCTCGCCGCCAACAACATCGTGCTCGGGACCTACCGGCACATCACCGCCCCCGAGTGCCGCCAGTTCCTGCTGCGCCAGGCCTTCGAAGAGGCGATCCACACGCACGCCTACCAGTACATCGTCGAGTCGCTGGGCCTGGACGAGAGCGAGATCTTCAACGCGTACCACGAGGTCCAGTCGATCCGCGACAAGGACGAATTCCTGATCCCGTTCATCAACGCGATCATGGATCCGGAGTTCCACACCGGCACGCCCGAGAACGATCGCAAGCTGCTCAAGTCGCTGATCGTCTTTGCCTGCCTGATGGAAGGCCTCTTCTTCTACGTCGGCTTCACGCAGATCCTGGCGCTCGGCCGCCAGAACAAGATGACCGGCGCGGCCGAGCAGTACCAGTACATCCTGCGCGACGAGTCGATGCACTGCAACTTCGGCATCGACCTCATCAACCAGATCAAGCTCGAGAACCCGCACCTCTGGACGGCTGAATTCAAGGCCGAAATCCGGGCGCTTTTCATGAAAGCGGTCGAGTTGGAATATCGCTACGCTGAAGACACCATGCCGCGCGGCGTGCTGGGCCTCAATGCGTCGATGTTCAAGGGCTACCTGCGCTACATCGCCAACCGGCGTGCCACGCAGATCGGATTGGAAGAGCTCTTCCCGAACGAGGAAAACCCGTTCCCATGGATGAGCGAAATGATTGACCTGAAGAAGGAACGCAACTTCTTCGAGACGCGCGTCATCGAGTACCAGTCCGGTGGCGCGCTCTCGTGGGATTGACGTTCCACCGGCACTGAAAGCGCGGCAGGTCTTATGTGGCAGATCAAGATTCGCGATGCGTTCGACATCACCGACACAGAAGCGGTGGGCGATGCATGGCAACCCCATTCACCGGATCGGGGCGCCCCTCCTGGGCAGACTTCCGGGCGGTGAATAGCTGCGAAGTGCCGACGTCGTCGGTTCAGCGCAGTGCTTTTTCAACTTGATCAAGGAGAAATGTAATGGCAACTGCAAAGAAACCTGCCGCTAAGAAGGCCGCAGCGAAGAAGGCGCCGGCGAAGAAGGCCGCCGCCAAGAAGCCGGCCGCCAAGAAGGCCGCAGCGAAGAAGGCTCCGGCGAAGAAGGCCGCTGCCAAGAAGGCGCCGGCGAAGAAGGTCGCTGCCAAGAAGGCACCGGCGAAGAAGG
>JBIQJS010000215.1:0-2076 GCA_044507405.1 Rubrivivax sp.
GCGCGCTGACGCGCGCCCCCCTCAGCCCCTGCGCTCCTCGACGCCCCCCACGGGAGGCGATACGGCTCGCTGTCGCATCGCCTCCAAGGGCGGGCATGCGTTGCGCGCCGCGCATCGAGCACGAAGCGAAGCGAGTCGCGAGTACGAGGCCAGCGTCGCTGGCGAGGGTATTTGGGGGCCCCTGAGAGCCGTCGAGCAGCACAGGGCTTGGGGTGGCGTGCGCAGCACGCTTCGTGATCTGACTTCGCGCGGCTGTTTGAGCGCAGCGCCCAAAGGGCGCGTAGCGAGTTCTGCGCGACACCCCAAGACCGAGCAGCGCAGAGCAGTCGCCCCTAGGGCGACCGAGCGACCGGGGTGCCCTTTCTTTTGGTTCCTTTTCTTTGGGCAAGCAAAGAAAAGGAACTGCGCCGCCGGGCGCACATCCCGGCGCGGCCTCACGCAGTAGAACAAGACATGAAACGCGACCTCCTCCTCCTCACCGCCCTCACCGGCTGGGCCATCTCCCTCCCGCACTACGCGAGCGAGTTCATGGTCTCGGTCGCGCTCACCTGCCTGATGTACGTGGCGCTCTCGTCGAGCTGGAGCCTCTTCTGCGGCAGCACGCGCTACATGTCGCTGGCCACCGCGGCCTTCTTCGGCATCGGGGCCTACACCGCCGCGCTCACGCTGGAGCAGCTCCCGTGGGTGGTGGTGATCGGGCTCGGCGCCGCCATCGCGCTCGTCGTCGCGGTGGTGATGGGCCTGGCGGTGCTGCACCTGCGCGGCACCTACTTCGCGGTGCTCACCTTCGGCCTCACCGAGCTCATTCGCCACGCCATCACCTACTGGGAGAAACAGGTGACGGGCACGGTCGGCCGCGTGCTCATGACCGTGCCCGACAACGACACCGTCTACCTCACCGTGCTCGCGCTCGCCGTGGCCGCGCTGCTGACCGCCATCGCGGTGCGGCGCAGCCGCTTCGGCCTGGCGCTCGCCGGCATCGGCGCCGACGAGCAGCGCGCGCAGACGCTGGGCGTGAACACGCGCATCGTCAAGACCGCCGGCTTCGCACTCACCGCCGCCTTCGCGGGCGCGGTCGGCGCGGCCATGAGCGTGCGCTGGACGTACATCGACCCGCTCTCGGTCTTCAACCCCTTCATCGGCTTCCAGACGGTGCTGATCGCGCTCATCGGCGGGGCGACCACGCTGTGGGGCCCGCTGATTGCCGCCATCGTCTTCAGCGTGCTGGCCGAGACGCTGCGCCTGCAGCTGCCGCAGCTCTACATGGTGGCGCTCGGGCTGCTGCTCATCCTGTGCGTGCTCTACCTGCCGGGCGGCTTCGCCTCGTTGCGCTGGAGCACCTTCACCGGCTGGGCGCGCGCACTGCGCGGCAAGCCGCAGGCGGGGGCGGCACGATGAACGGCCACCCGCTGCTCGAGGCCCGCAACCTCACCGTGCGCTTCGGCGGGCTGACCGCCGTCGACGCCGTCAGCGCCGCCTTCGCGCCCGGCGAGCTGGTGGGCATCATCGGCCCCAACGGCGCCGGCAAGACGACCTTCTTCAACGCGCTGTCGGGCGTGCAGCCGCCGAGCGGCGGCGAGCTCTACGCGGGCGGCCGGCGCCTCACCGGCGCGGCGCCGCACCGCTATGCGCAGCAGGGCATCGCACGCACCTTCCAGACGCCGCGCGTCTTCGCCGAGCTGAGCGTGGCCGCCAACATCGACTTCGGCCTGCAGTTCGCCGGCCGCCACCGCGCCGCGCCGCCCGCGCTGCGCGACGCCGAGGCGATCCTCGGGCTGATCGGCCTGTCGGCGCAGGCCGCGCTGCCGGCCGCGGCCATCACGCCCTCGCAGCAGCGGCTGCTCGAGATCGGCATGGCGCTCGCCACGCGCCCGCGCCTGCTGCTGCTCGACGAGGTGGCCGCCGGCCTCACCGAAGCCGAGGTGCAGAACATGGCCGGGCTCATCCGCCGCCTGCGCGACGACCTCGACCTCACGGTGATCTGGATCGAACACGCCGTCACCACGCTGCTCGCCGCGGTGGAGCGCGTGCTGGTGCTGCACCAGGGCCGCAAGATCGCCGACGGCACGCCGGCCG
>JBIQJS010000100.1:0-13579 GCA_044507405.1 Rubrivivax sp.
CCAGGCGCCGCTCCATCTCGCCCTTGCCCGATTGCGCCAGGTGCTGGTAGAGCAGCCGCTGGCGCAGCACGGTGTACGTGGTTTCAGCAAGCGTGTGGCGTTCGCGCTGGCCGAGCGCCCGGTGGGCGCGGAAGAAATCGGAGACCACGCGGTCCGCCGGAGCGTCGAACTGCAGGACCTTGTGCAGCAGATCGGTGGCCAGTTCAAGCAAGGCGTTGGGATGCATCGCGCGATTATCCTTGCCAGCCATGAGCGACCGCCCTCTCTCACCCTTGCCCGACACGCCGCCCGGGCGCTACCGACACTACAAGGGGCGCGACTACGAAGTGCTAGGCGTCGTGCGCCACAGCGAGACGCTGGAAGCGCTCGTGCTCTACCGCCCGCTCTACGACGACAGCGGCCTGTGGGTGCGGCCGCACGCGATGTTCTTCGAAGCCGTGGAGATCGACGGCGTGCGCCGCCCGCGCTTCCAGCGCGTCGACTAAGGCCTGGGCCCCGCTACAGCAGCTGTGGCTCGCCGTCCCGGTGCGTGACCACGCCGCCTTCCACGCGCAGCCGGTCCTGCACCAGCCAGCGCACCGCACGCGGGTAGAGGATGTGCTCACGCGCGAGCACGCGTGCCGACAGCGTCTCTTCAGTGTCGCCCGGCAGCACCGGCACCGTGGCCTGGGCGATGATGGGTCCGTGGTCGAGCTCGGGCGTCACGAAGTGCACCGTGGCACCGGCCACCTTGCAGCCGGCCTCGATGGCGCGCTGGTGCGTGGCGAGCCCCGGGAAGGCCGGCAACAGCGACGGATGCACGTTGACCATGCGGCCGTCGAACTGCTGCACGAAGGCCGGGGTGAGGATGCGCATGAAGCCCGCGAGCACCAGCACGTCGGGCGCGAAACCCTGCACCACCTGGGCGAGCTCCGCATCGAAGACCTCGCGCTCGGCGTAGCGCTTGTGGTCCACCACCGCGGTCGCGATGCCGCGCGCCTGCGCGTAGCGCAGGCCGGCGGCATCGGGCCGGTTGCTGATCACCGCGGCCACGCGCGCCGGCCAGCCTTCGCTCGCGCAGGCCTGCACGATGGCCTCCATGTTGGAGCCCCGGCCGGAGATCAGGATCACGATGTTCTTCATGGGGCGCGCAGTTTAGGACCTTGCTCGATAATTCCGGTCCCCTTCGAGAGCCACCATGACAGCACGCGCAACTGAACGGGTCCTGACCGGGATCACCACCACCGGCACGCCCCACCTCGGCAACTACGTCGGCGCGATCCGCCCCGCCATCCGCGCGAGCCAGGCGCCGGGCGTCGAGAGCTTCTTCTTCCTCGCCGACTACCACGCGCTCATCAAATGCGACGACCCGGCGCGCATCGAGCGCTCGCGCCTGGAGATCGCCGCCACCTGGCTCGCCGCGGGGCTGGACACCTCGCGCGTGACCTTCTACCGCCAGAGCGACATCCCCGAGACGCCCGAGCTCACGTGGCTGCTCACCTGCGTCACCTCCAAGGGCCAGATGAACCGTGCGCACGCCTACAAGGCCGCGCTCGACGCCAACGTCGCCGCCGGCGAGGATCCCGACGCCAACATCACGATGGGCCTGTACAGCTACCCCATCCTGATGGCCGCCGACATCCTGCTCTTCAACGCCCACCGCGTGCCGGTCGGGCGCGACCAGGTCCAGCACATCGAGATGGCGCGCGACGTGGCGCAGCGCTTCAACCACCTCTTCGGCAACGGGCGCGAGCTCTTCGTGCTGCCGCGCGCCGAGGTCGAGGAGGAAGTGGCCACGCTGCCCGGCCTCGACGGCCGCAAGATGTCGAAGAGCTACGACAACACCATCCCGCTGTTCGAAGGCGGCGCGAAGGGCCTGAAGGACGCGGTCGCGCGCATCGTGACCGACTCGCGCCTGCCCGGCGAGCCCAAGGACCCGGACGGCAGCTCGCTCGTCACCATCTACGACGCCTTCGCCGATGCGTCGCAGCGCACCCAAATGCGCGCCGACCTGCGGGCCGGCCTGGCGTGGGGCGATGCCAAGCAGCGCACGGTGGAGCTGATCGAGTCGCACCTGGGGCCGATGCGCGCGCGCTATGAAGAGCTGATCGCCCATCCCGAGCGCGTCGAAGAGGCGCTGATGGAAGGCGCCGCCAAGGCACGCGCCGTCGCGATCCCGCTGATGCAGGAGCTGCGTGCAGCAGTGGGACTGCGCAAGATGATGGCGCAGCCGCAAGCCGCGAAGAGCGCCGCGCCCAAGGCCGCCGCCCTGCCGGTCTTCAAGCAGTACCGCGAGGCCGACGGCCGCTTCCACTTCAAGCTCACCGCCGCCAACGGCACGGTCCTGCTGCAGAGCCAGGGGCTGGCCGATGGCCGCGAGGCGGGGCAGTGGGTCAAGCGCCTCAAGACCGAAGGGGCCGCGGCGCTGGCCGAAGCGCCCGTGGAATGCCTCGACCGCGCGGCCGCGGAAGCGGCGCTCGCCGAGCTGCTGGCCGCCGCTGCCCTCGACGCCAAGGCCTGAGCCTGCGCATGGCCGGCATCCACATCACCGACATCGAGTCGGCCATCAACTGGTGGCGCGAGCGCTCGCCTTCCCCCGACGGCATCACCGCCTGCAAGGAGGTCCTGGCGCTCGCGGAGGTCTACGCGCTCATGGTCTATTACCACGAGGCCGAGTGCGACGAGGACACCATGCCGAAGCGGGCGCGCGATGCGTGGCTCGTCTGGTACGCGAGCACGCCCGACGCGCCCTGCATCGCCATCTGCTCCACGAGCCAGGGCGACGACGTCTGCAAGGGCTGCGGCCGCACCTTCGATGAAGTGCAGCACTGGCCGGTGATGACGCCGGCCGAGAAGCGCCAGACCTGGCGGCGCATCACCTTCGAGGGCACCGCCTGGCGTTTCAACCGCTACAGCGAACGCGCCCCCGACGCACCGACGACCCCCAACGCGACCGCCGGGGACGCCGCTTGACGACGGCCCGCGTCGGCCTGATCGGCCTCGAGAGCGTGCGGCGCATCGTGCCGCTCGCCTGGCCGGTGTTCATCGGCCAGCTCGCGGTGCTCGCCTTCGGCACCGTGGACACGGTGATGGTGGCGCGCTACGCCGCCATCGACCTGGCCGCGCTGGCCATCGGCGGGGCCGCCTACATCACGGTCTTCGTCGGCTTCATGGGCGTGGTGCTCGCCATCGGGCCCATCGCCGGTCAGCTCTTCGGCGCGAAGAAGCCGCTGGAGGCGGGCGCCCAGCTGCACCAGGCGATGTGGATCGCGCTCGGCCTGTCGGTGCTGGGGATCGCGATCCTGCTGCTGCCCGAGCCCTTCCTCATGGTGGCGCGGGCCAAGCCCGAGGTGGCCGACAAGGTGCGCGACTACCTCGGCTACCTCGCGATCGCCCTGCCCGCCTCGCTGATCTTCCAGGCGTTTCGCGGCTTCAACACCGCCGTCTCGCGGCCCAAGGCGGTGATGGTGCTGCAGCTCGTGGGCCTCGCACTGAAGGTGCCGCTGAATGCGCTCTTCATCTACGGCCTGCCCGCGCTGCACGTGCCGGCCATGGGCGCGGCCGGCTGTGGCCTGGCCAGCGCGATCGCGATGTGGATGCAGCTCGTCATCACGCTGATCGTGCTGCGGCGCGACCCGTTCTATGCAAGGTTCGGCCTGCAGGCCCTGCGGCTCACCGCGCCCCACCTGCAAAGCCTCAAGGAACTGCTGCGCCTGGGCATCCCGATGGGCCTGTCGATCCTGATCGAGGTGACGGGCTTCGTCTTCATGGCGATCTTCATCTCGCGCATCGGCACCACGGCGGTCGCGGGCCACCAGCTCGCGGCCAACCTCGTCTCGCTGATGTTCATGATGCCGCTGGCCATCGCCAACGCCACCACCACGCTCGTGGCGCAGAGCATCGGCGCGGAGCATCGCGCCGACGCACGCCGGCTCGGCTGGCACGGCCTGCAGCTCGGCACCGGTGTGGCGGCCGTGCTGGGCGTGACGGTCTACCTGCTGCGCGAGCCGGTGCTCTACGCCTACACGAGCGACCCGGTGATCGTGGCCGCCGCGCTGCCGCTGCTCGCCTTCGTGGCGATCTTCCACGTGGCCGACGCGGCGCAGACGGTCGCCTCCTTCGTGATGCGGGCCTACCGCATCGCCACCGTGCCGATGGTGATCTACGCCTTCGCGTTGTGGGGCGTGGGGCTGGGCGGCGGCTACGTGGTGGCGTTCAACGTGACCGGGCTCACGCCGCCGGCGCTGCTGGGCGCGCAGGGCTTCTGGTCGGCCTCGGTCACGGGGCTCGTGATCTCGGGCGTGAGCCTGTGCAGCCTGATGGGCTGGGTGCTGCGCCAGAAGCAGACGCCCTGACGCGGGTCACGCCCGCGGAAACACGAGCTCGAAGCACGTCCCGCCGCCCTCGCGCCCGGTGCAGCGCACGCTGCCGCCGTGGCGCTCGGCGATCTGCTTGACGAGGCTCAACCCCAGGCCCACCCCGCCGGCCTGCTCGGCATGGCCGGGCATGCGGTAGAAGGCCTCGAAGATGCGCTCGCGCTGCGACTCGGGCACGCCCGGGCCGCGGTCACAGACCTGCACCGTCACCTGGTTGCCGCTGCCCACCACGTGCACGGCGACCTCGCCGCCACCGTAGCGGCGCGCGTTTTCGAGCAGGTTGCGCAAGGCCCGCCGCAGCAGCCGCTCGTCGCCGGCGACGGTGGACGAAGCGCCCTGCACCTCGGCCTCGACGCGCGCGGCCTCCTCGGCGGCGATCGCGAGCAGGTCGACGGGGTCGCGCCGGTCCACGCGCTGCACGGCGTCCAGGCGGCTCGCGAGCAGCACCTCCTCGACCAGCGCGTCGAGCTCGCCGACGTTGGTCTCGATCTCGTGCTTCAGGCGAGCGGCCTGCTCCGGGCCTGCGCCGTCGAGCATCTGCACCGCCATCTTCATGCGCGCGAGCGGCGAGCGCAGCTCGTGGCTCGCGTTGGCCAGCAGCGACTGGTGCGAGCGGACCAGGTTCTCGATGCGCTCGGCCGCGAGGTTGAAGCTCGCCGCCAAGGCGGCCACCTCGTCGCGCCCGCTCACCTCCACGCGGTGGTGCAGCTGCCCGGCGCCGAACTGCTCCACGCCCTGCTTGAGCGCCTGCAGCCGGCGCGTGAGCCGGCGCACCACCGGCCAGGCCGCCACGGACACGGCGATGAAGAGCACCACCAGCAGCACCACCGGCCCCAGCCCCTGCCAGGCGGGCGGCATGAAGGGCAGCAGCGGCGGGGGCGCCCGGCCATCGCGGTTGGCGCCCGTGCCGCCGGACATCGCGCGCAGCCGCGCGCCGGTGCCCAGCCGGTGGACCCACAGCGTGCGGCCGTCGTCGAGCGGCACCGCATGCAGCCGCCCGGCGCCTTCGGCCTGCCGGCGATCGAAGGATTCCGTCGTGGCGATGCGCACGCCGGCGCGGTCGTCCAGCGCGAGCGGCAGGCGCAGGCGCTGGCCCCATTCGGTCAGTGCCAGCGCCTGCTCGTCCCTCGGCGCACTGGCGGGCGGCAGCGCGCGTTGCAGCAGGTCGCCCCAGGCCTCCAGGCGCTCGGTGACCGCCGACTCGGTGATCTGCCGCTCACGCTCGACCTGGCGCTGGAAGAGCCAGGCCGAGCCGAAGGCGAACAGCAGCAAGACGGCCACCACCGTCAGGTAGATGCGCAGCGTGAGGGTTCTCATGACCACCCCTCGTCCGACGAATACGTCGGTCGATCCCCCGAGGGGATCCGGGCCCGCCGCTTCGTCAAGCTCAGGACAGGCTTGGGAGCGGCCCGGCGCTCGGCCCGGCTCATCGACCTTGCCACATCAACCCTCGCCGTCCGCGTCCTGCTTCTTCGCGAAGACATACCCCGCACCCCGCACCGTCAGCACCCGCTTGGGCGACTTGGGGTCGTCCTCGATCACCGCGCGGATGCGCGAGATGTGCACGTCGATGGAACGGTCGAAGGCTTCGAGCGGGTGGCCCTTGAGGCTGTCCATGATCTGGTCGCGCGAGAGCACGCGGCCGGGGCTCTGCGCCAGCACGACCAGCAGGTCGAACTGGTGGCTGGTGAGGTCGCAGCCCTTGCCGTCGAGCCGCGCCACACGCGCGCCGAGGTCGATCTCCAGCCGGCCGAAGCGCAGCAGCTCGTCGGGCGACTCGGCGGGCGAGGCGCGCCGCAGCAGCGCCTTGACGCGGGCGAGCAGCTCGCGCGGCTCGAAGGGCTTGGGCAGGTAGTCGTCGGCCCCGAGCTCCAGGCCGACGATGCGGTCCATGGACTCGCCGCGCGCCGTGAGCATGAGCAGCGGCAGCTTGCGGGTGCGCGGCTCGCTGCGCAGCTCGCGGCAGAGGTCCAGGCCGTCCCCGTCGGGCAGCATCAGGTCGAGCAGCAGGGCGTCGAAGTTTTCGGCGCCCAGGCGCTGGCGGCCTTCGGCCAGGGTGCCGGCCACCTCGACCCGGTAGCCGGCCCCGCCCAGGTAGTCGCCCACCATCGCCGAGAGGCGGGCGTCGTCGTCGATCATCAAGAGGCGTGCACTCATGACAGCGGGATCCGTGGGGGCGCCCCGCGCACCATCGCGCGGGGCCAGGGCCGAATCAGACCACAAGCCGGCAGCCATCAGCGCGCCGGGGCGCTGGCAGCGCCCTGCCGGTCGAGGCCACGGCGCGGACCGTGGTGCAGCCCACGCTCGCCACGCTCCTGCAGGCGCGCCTTCATGCGCTGCTCGCGCTCCTTGACGCGGGCGACGAGCTTGCCGCGCTGCTCGGGGCTGAGCACGGCGCTCACCTCCAGCATCGCCTGGCTGATGCGCCGGCTCACCTGGTCCTGCTGGGCCAGGCGCTGCTGGCGATGCGCTTCGACGGCACGCGCGTCGACCACCGGGGCAGCGAAGAGCTGCAGGCCCTGCTCGCGCAGGGCACGCGAGGCCTCACGCTGGGTGCGCAGGTCGGCGGCGACCGAGCGGGCGATCTGCCGGATCTGGCTGCGCTGGGCGTCGGTCGCGTCCAGGCCCTTGAGCATGCGGTCGACCGAACGGTCGATGCGCTCGGGGCTGCCCATGAAGAAGCCCGGCCCGCCGTGCAAGCCGTGCGCGCCAGGGTGGCCACGGTGCTTGTGGTGCGTGGCCCCACGCGGCACATCCCGGGTCTCGGGCGCCTGCGCCCAGGCAGAGAGGCTCATCATCCCGCCCACGGCGAACAACAGGGCCAGCATCATCGGCTTGGCGCCCTGGGCAGGACGCACGGCGGTGACGACATCGGTACGCTTGGTCAGCATCTCTATCTCCTTTTCAGATGGGCCCATCGCCCATGAACGGCACTTTCTCGCCGCCCCGTGAAGCGCCCGTGGCGGGGGGGTAAAGATCTGTGAACGGTGGCATCACCTCCCCGACCTAGGCGCTCAAGTGCGTGGCGTGGCGGCCGATATCCCGCTGAACACCGTGCAGGTGCGCGGTGCCGCCCCCATGCCCACGACCACCCTCAGCGCTCCGACTCCCGGCTTCGACACGCGCGCACAGCCTCACGGCGACGCAGGTGTGCAGGCGCGCCGACGCCAGTGGCTGGGTGAAACGGCGGTCATCGCCGCGAGCTACGTCACCAGTGGCCTGCTGCTCGGGCTCTTCGCCCTCACCGACACCGCCCCCTGGACCGCCGGCCTCGTCTACGCCGGACCGGGGCTGCTGCTGTGTGCCCTCTCGGCGGCGCTCATCGCCAGCGGCACCAGCTCACGCGTCCGGTACGCCAGCCAGTCGTGGATGCACACCCTGGGCAGCGCAGCGCTGTGCCTGCTTGGCGTGGCGCTGTACCCGCAGCTCGCCTTCGCCTACGCGTTCATCCTCTTCATCGTGATGCTGACGGCCACCTACCGCATGCCGGCCCGCCAGCTGTACGCCACGCTCGCCGTGGTGGTGGTCCTCTTCGCGGCGCTCACCTTCGGCCTCGGCCGCCGCATCACGGTGCCCGGCGACACGCAGGGCGAACGCTGGCTGTCGTGGCTCTTCTTTCTCTTCTCGCTCGGCCGCTGCGTGATGCTGAGCGTCATCAACACCCAGCGCAACCAGCTCCTGCGCACGCAGGGCATCGCGATGAAGGCCAAGCTCGCCGAGATCGAGCGCCTGGCCCACCACGACGAGCTGACCGGCGTCTACAACCGCCGCCGGATGCTGCAGCTGCTGGAAGAGGAGATCGCCCGCCACGACCGCAACGGCGTGCCCGTGACCGTGGCGCTGCTCGACCTCGATCACTTCAAGGCGGTGAACGACACGCTCGGCCACCTCGCGGGCGACGAGGTGCTGCGCCGCTTTGCGGCCACCGTGCAGCGCGGCACCCGCGCCACCGACCGCTTCGGCCGTTACGGCGGGGAGGAGTTCCTCATCGTGCTGAGCGATGCCGACACCGAAGCCGCCATGCTGGCCCTGGGGCGTGCACGCAGCGCGGTGGCCGCGATCGACTGGAGCGACATGGCGCCCGAGCTGCGCGTGACCTTCTCCGCCGGCATCGCCACCTACAACGGCAACGAGACCGCCGAACTGCTGCTGAGCCGCGCCGACCTGGGTCTCTACGCGGCCAAGGCGGCAGGCCGCAACTGCAGCCGCGCGCTGTGAACGAGGGGCCTCCATGAGCGAGCTCACCCTGCCCGCCTCCACGCCGGCCGCGCCAGCCGTCCGCGACACGCGGCTCGCGCACCACCTGAGCAACCTGCGGCTCATCGGGGTGAGCTACCTCGTGGACGGCGTGTTCCTGCTGCTCTTCTGCCTGGCCGGCACCATCGGCTGGGTGCCGGTGGTGGTCTACACCAGCCTCGCCCTCCTGCAGACGGCGTTCTTCTACAGGCTGATCGCCAGCGGCTGGACACAGCGCTTCCGCGACACCGGCATCGCCATCCCGCAGACCATCCCCGGCCAGGTGCAGCAGCTCGCGTTCATCGCGCTCGTGCCCGAGGTGAACTTCATGTTCGCGCTGCTGCTCTTCGTCGTCTACGGCACGATCACGCTGGTGCTGGACGTGCGGCGCTCGCTCGTCGGCTGGGCGCTGGTGGCCGCGTCGGTGGGCGCCATCGTGGCGATCTTCGACACGCCGCTGCACATCCCGAGCGCGAGCCTGGCCGAGCAGGCCATCTCCTTCGGCTTCTTCATCCTCACGCTGTGGCGGTGCCTGCTCATCGGCAGCTTCAACCGCCACATGACCGCGCGGCTCAAGAGCCGTGGCGAGGAGCTCGCGGCGCTGACCGCGCAGGTGGACCAGCTCGCGCACCACGACGAGCTCACCGGCGTGATGAACCGCCGCAGCCTGCTGGACGCGCTGCGCGACGAGATGCAGCGCGCCGGGCGCACGCGCCAGCCGCTGTGCGTGGCGCTCATGGACCTGGACCACTTCAAGGCGGTGAACGACAGGCTCGGCCACCTGGCGGGCGACCGCACGCTGCGCATCTTTGCCCACACCATCGCCGGCCTCACCCGCCGCGCCGACCGCTTCGGCCGCTACGGCGGCGAGGAGTTCCTGCTCGTCATGACGGGCACCGACCTCGACACCGCGCACGCGCCCATCGACCGCATGCGCGCCGCGCTCGCCGGCGCCGACTGGTCGGCGGTCGCGCAGGGGCACGCGGTGACCTTCTCGTGCGGGCTCACCCGCCACGAGGCGGGCGAGAGCCTGGAGTCGCTGCTGCAGCGCGCCGACGAGGCGCTGTACCGGGCCAAGCGGGGCGGTCGCAACTGCACGCGCGTGGGCTGAGCCGGCGCGCGCGTCAGCCCCGGTTCGCTGCCTGCGGCCCCTCCCCGCGCGCCTGCAACCAGCCGTCGATGCACGCCAGCAGCACCATCGGATCGGCCGGCTTCACGAAGTGGTGGTCGAAGCCGGCGGCTTCGGCGTTCTGCCGGTCCTCGCGCTGGCCGTAGCCGGTGAGCGCGAGCAGCAGCGCACCCTGCAGCGCCGGCATCTGGCGCAGGCGGCGCGCCACCTCGTAGCCGTCGAGCACCGGCAGGCCGATGTCGAGCACCACCACCTCGGGCACGAAGAGCTCGGCCGCCACCAGCGCCTCGCCGCCGTCGGCCGCGGTGCGCACCTCGTGCCCGCTCAGCTCGAAGAAGCTCGCCACGCTCTGTGCCGCGTCGCGGTTGTCGTCCACCACCAGCACGCGGGCGCACACGGCCTCGGCGGCGTGCGCCTGCTCGGGCGCCGCCTCGCCGGTGGAGACGAGGCCGACACAGGGCAAGCGCAGCGTGAACTCGGAGCCACGGCCGACGCCATCGCTCGACGCGTCCAGCCGCCCCCCGTGCATCTCGGCCAGGCGTCGTGCGAGCGTGAGCCCGACGCCCAGGCCACCCTGCGCCCGATCCAGCCCGCGCGCGCCCTGCGTGAAGAGGTCGAAGATCCTCGGCAGGAGCTGCGGGTCGATGCCCATGCCCTGGTCGCGCACGCGGATCACGGCGCCCGCGCCGTCCAGGCCCGCCTGCAGGCTCACCGTGGTGCCGCGCTCGCTGTACTTGGAGGCGTTGTTGAGCAGGTTGGAGAGGATCTGCGCGAGCCGCGCGAAGTCGCCCTGCAGCCACACCGGTTCGGCCAGCGGCACCACCTCCAGCGTCTGACCGCGTGCGTCGATCAGCGGCTGCGCGGTCTCCACGCTGTGCGTGATCACCTCGTTGAGGTCGACCTTCTCGCGCGTGAGCACGATCTTGCCCTGGCTGATGCGCGCCACGTCGAGCAGCTCGTCGATGAGCCGCGTCATCTGCTGCACCTGGCGCACCATGATCTCGCTGGCGCGGGCGAGCTTGGGGTCGGGCGGCGCCACGCGGCGCACCACTTCGAGCGCGGTGCGGATGGGCGCGAGCGGGTTGCGCAGCTCGTGCGACAGCATGGCGAGGAACTCGTCCTTGCGGCGCCCGGCCTCCTGCAGTTCCATCTCGGCGGCACGCCGCTCCACGATCTCGGTCTGCAGGCTGCCGTAGAGCGTCGCGTTCTCCAGCGCCGCCGCCGCGCGGCCGGCCAGGTCGTCGAGCACGCGCCAGTCCACCGGGTGCTCCTCGCCTTCGGTCGCGACGAAGAGCGCGCCCAGCAGCCGGTCGCCGTTGATGAGCGGCAGCGCCGCCGCGCGCTGCCAGCGCTGGCCGCTGCGCCCGCTCGACGCCACCATGGGCGTCGGATCCTGCACCGCCTCGTCGAGGGCCGCCAGCAGCAGGTGGTCGAGGTCGATGCGGTGGCGGTCCTGGATGGCGCGGCGCAGCGCCACGCGCACGCTGCCGTCGAGCGCGGGCCAGGCCAGCTCGCGCACCTCGCCGTCGTGCGCGAGCACCACCTCCGGATGGCTGTCGATGTCGTCGCTGCCCACCACGACCGCGGTGCTCGCGACGGTGGGCACGAGCAGGCGCGCGAGCTCGCGCCGGCTCACGGTCGCCTGCAGCGACTTGTTGAGCATGTGGCTCGCGCTCGCGAGAAAGGCCGAGCGCCGGTCGCTGTCCTCGGCCGCTGCGCGTGCGGCCTCGGCTGCGGCCACTGCGGCGCGGGCATCGGCCTGACGGCGCAGCTGGCGCTGCAGCGCGAACAGCCGCACGAACACGCGCACCTTGCTGCGCAGGATGTGCGGCACCACCGGCGAGAGGATGTAGTCCACCGCGCCCAGCGCATAGCCGCGCTCGGTCTGGATCTCGTCGGCGTACGAGGTGATGAAGATGATCGGCGTGTCGACCGCGCGCTTGTACTGGCGGATGAGCGTGGCGGTCTCGAAGCCGTCGATGTCGGGCATGTTGACGTCGAGCAGGATCACCGCGAACTCGCGCTGCAGCACCTCGCGCAGAGCCTCGCGCCCGGAGCGCACGAAGACGAGCTCCTGGCCGAGTTCCTCGAGCACGGTGCGGAAGACGAGCAGCTTCTCGGGCAGGTCGTCCACCACGAGGATGTTGACCTTCTCCTCCGCGACGTCCTCGGCGGCGGACAGCGCACCGGGCCGCGCGCCGGGCCGCTCCCAAGCCTGTCCTGCGGGTGTGGAAGCGGCCGGCCCGGAGCCCGGGGGGGTGGCCGGCGTATTCGGCGGGCGGGGGGCGCTCATCTGCAGAGCCAGCCGCGCATGACGACGAGCAGGTACGCCGTGTCGACGGGCTTGGAGAGGTAGTCCCACGCACCCGCGTCGATGCACTTCTCGCGGTCGCCCTTCATGGCCTTGGCCGTGACCGCGATCAGCGGCAGCTCCTTGCCGCGCGGCAGCCGCCGCATCTGGCGCATGGTCTCCATGCCGTCCATCTCCGGCATCATGATGTCCATCAGCACGATGTCGATCTCGGGGTCGTTCTCGACCAGGCGGATCGCATCGCGGCCGTTCTCGGCCGAGACGATCACCATGCCCTGCGCATCGAGCACCGTGGCGAGCGCGAAGATGTTGCGCATGTCGTCGTCGACGATCAGTACCTTCTTGCCCACGAGCGTGCGGTCGGCCTCCACCACGGCCTGCACCGAGCGGCGCTCGCCCTCGCTCAGCACGGCCTCGCCGCGGTGCAGGAAGAAGGCGGTCGCGTCGAGCATGCGCTCGAGCGTGGGCGCCTCGCGCAGCGCAAAGGCGCTGTGGCCGCGGCCCCAGACCGTGGTCACGGCCTGAACGTCGCTCGCGAGCACGATGGGCATCTGGCGCGCGAGCGGGCGCGACTCCAGCGCCTCGATCACGTCCTCGGGGCCGAACTCGGGCACGCTGCCATCGGTGATCAGGCAGTCGATGTTGCCGCTGCGCAGCTGCACGCGCGCGGCTTCGGCGGTGTCGGCGCGCACGACGTCGGTGTCGGCGTCCAGCGCCTCCAGGTAGGCGTCGCGCGTGGGCGTGGGCGCCATCATCACCATCAGCCGTCTCTTGCGCCGGTCGGCGAACTCGTAGAGGTGCGCAAGCGCCTGCTCCACTTCGTCGGCCGACTGCAGCGGCTTGGTGAGGAAGCCCACCGCGCCGCTGCGCAGCGCCCGTGCGCGCGAGTCATCGGTGGAGACCACGCAGATCGGGACGTGGCGCGTGGCGAGGTCGGACTTCAAGCGCTCGAGGATGCGCCAGCCCTCCATGTCGGGCAGGTGGATGTCGAGCGTGATCACGGCCGGCTGGAAGTCGCGCGTCATCGCGAGCGCCGTGGCGCCACTCGTGCTCACCAGGCCCTTGAAACCCACCTGCCGCGCCGCCTGCAGCAGCACCTCGGCGAAGGCGAGGTCGTTCTCCACGATGAGCAGCACCTTGTCGCCGAGCAGGATGTCGTTGCGGTCGTCGTGCGCGGGGTTGGCGGCGGCCTGCGCCTCGGGGTCGACGAGATCGTCGCCGGCCGGCTGCGGGCCCACCAGCACCCGCGGCAGCTGCAAGACCGGTGCAGCGGGCGCCGCCGGAGCGGCCGGCGCGGGCTCGCGCGCCGCCTCGGCGCTGGGCGCGGGCGGGCGGCCGTGGCGGGCGCTGCGCGTGGGGCTGTAGCTCTGCGGCAGGTAGAGCGTGAAGGTGCTGCCCTGCGCGGGGGCGCTCACCAGCCTGATCTCGCCGCCCAGCAGCTTGGCGAGCTCGCGGCTGATGGCCAGGCCCAGGCCCGTGCCGCCGTACTTGCGGCTGGTGGAGCCGTCGGCCTGCTGGAAGGCCTCGAAGATGATCTGCTGCTTGTCG
>JBIQJS010000216.1:0-2068 GCA_044507405.1 Rubrivivax sp.
CGCAGCCACTTGGAGAGCGCGTTCACGCACGACACGCCCACGCCGTGCAGGCCGCCCGAGACCTTGTAGCTGTTCTGGTTGAACTTGCCGCCCGCATGCAGCTCGGTCAGCGCGATCTCGGCGGCCGAGCGCCGGGGCTCGTGCTTGTCGTCCATCTTGATCCCGGTCGGGATGCCGCGGCCGTTGTCGGTCACGCTGATGGAGTTGTCGGTGTGGATGGTCACGACGATGTCGTCACAGAAGCCCGCCAGCGCCTCGTCGATGGAGTTGTCCACCACCTCGAACACCAGGTGGTGCAGGCCGGTGCCGTCGGAGGTGTCGCCGATGTACATGCCGGGGCGCTTGCGCACCGCCTCCAGTCCTTCGAGGATCTGGATCGAGCCCGCGCCGTAGCCGCCGCCGTCGCCCTGCGGCGGGGTCTGGGGGATTTCGGGCTGCTGCTGGTTGTCGCTCATCTTCGTACTCGTCCTTCCGGTCGGTTCCCTGGTTTTCTTCGGCTCATCAAAGACAAAACCCGCGGAAGCCCGCGGGGTGTCTGCGCAAGTCGCCACGCTGCGCGCAGCGGCGTCAGATTCGCATCGGCATGACGACGTACTTGAAGTTCGCGTCGTCCGGGATCGTGACCAGCGCCGAACTGTTGCCGTCCTGCAGTTCCACCTTGACCATGTCCTGGCCCATGTTGGCCAGCGCGTCGATGAGGTAGCTCACGTTGAAGCCGATCTCGATCGCGTCGCCGCCGTAGTCGATGTCCAGCTCGTCCACCGCCTCTTCCTGCTCGGCGTTGTTCGACGCGATGCGAAGCGTGCCGGGCTCGATGTTCAGGCGCACGCCCTTGAACTTCTCGGAGGTCAGGATGGCGGTGCGCTGCAGGCTGGCCAGCAGCGCGGCGCGGCCCAGCGTGACGCTGTTCTTGTGGTTCTTGGGAATCACGCGGTTGTAGTCGGGGAACTTGCCCTCGACCAGCTTGGTGACGAACTCCATGCCGCCGAAGCTGAACTTCGCCTGGTTGTTGGCGAACTGCATCTCGATGGCCGGCGCGTCCTCGCCGCCCGTGTCCGAGAGCAGGCGCTGCAGCTCGATCACCGTCTTGCGCGGCAGGATCACCTCCTGCTTGGGCACTTCCACGTCCAGCGTGGCCGAGGCGAAGGCCAGGCGGTGGCCGTCGGTGGCCACCAGGCTGAGCTGCTGGCCCTCGGCCACGAACAGGATGCCGTTGAGGTAGTAGCGGATGTCGTGCACCGCCATCGCGAAGGAGACCTGCGAGAGCAGGTTCTTCAGCGTCTTCTGCGGCACGCTGAAGGCCGGGCCGAAGCTGGCCGACTCCTGCACCAGCGGGAAGTCCTCCGCCGGCAGGCTCTGCAGGGTGAAGCGGCTCTTGCCGCCCTTGAGCACCAGCTTGCTCTGGCTCGACTCCAGGCTCACCACCTGGTCGGCCGGCATGGTGCGCAGGATGTCGATCAGCTTGCGCGCGCCCACCGTGGTGGTGAAGGCGCCCTCGTCGCCGCCCAGCTCGGCGGTGGTGCGGATCTGGATCTCCAGATCACTGGTGGTCAGCTGCAGCTGGCCGCCGGCCTTGCGGATCAGCACATTGGCCAGGATCGGCAGCGTGTGCCGCCGCTCGACGATGCCCGCCACCGACTGGAGGGCCGCCAGCACCTGGCTTTGGGGAGCCTTCAGAACAATCATGAATCGACCTTTTCTCTCTTCGTCCTCGATCTTGACTTGGGGGTGTGTTCGCGCGAGCGCCCTGCATTGTCTCCGGCCCGCGTGAACACCCTGCTCATCCCTTGAGCGTCTGTTCCAGCACATGGAGCTGCTGGTTCAGCTCCGTGAGCTGCTGGCGCTCGCCCGCGATCTTGCGCACCGCGTGCAGCACGGTGGTGTGGTCGCGGCCGCCGAACAGCTCGCCGATCTCCGGCAGGCTCTTCTGCGTCAGCTCCTTGGCCAGGTACATCGCGATCTGCCGCGGCCGCGCGATGGAGGCCGGGCGCTTCTTGCTGTACATGTCGGCGACCTTGATCTTGTAGTAGTCGGCCACCGTCTTCTGGATGTTCTCCACGCTGATCTG
>JBIQJS010000217.1:0-2068 GCA_044507405.1 Rubrivivax sp.
GTTGAAGGTCTTGCCCTCTTCCGCCAGCCTCACCAGCAGCGGCGCCGGCTGCCATGACGCATCCGCGCCCGGCTCGGCCGCAAAGCGCTTCAAGGCCCGCAGCACATTGGGCAGGCCCACCATGTCCGCGTACAGCATCGGCCCGCCGCGGTGGCGCGGGAAGCCGTAGCCGTTGAGGTAGACCACGTCGATGTCGCTCGCACGCGCCGCAATGCCCTCTTCCAGGATGCGCGCGCCTTCGTTCACCAGCGCGTAGATGCAGCGCTCGACGATCTCCTCGTCGGCGATGCGGCGCGGCGTGATGCCCTGGTCGGCGCGGAACTGCTCGATCAGCCCCTCGGTCACCGCATCCGGAATCGGATCGCGCTTGCCCGCCTCGTAGCGGTACCAGCCCGCGCCCGTCTTCTGCCCGAAGCGCCCGGCCTCGCACAGCTTGTCGGCCACCACCGGCGCCATCGGCACACCCGCTTCGGCCGCCTTGCGCTTGCGCGTGGCCCAGCCGATGTCCAGCCCCGCGAGGTCGCCCATGCGAAACGGCCCCATGGCCATGCCGAACTTCTGCAGCGCGCCGTCCACCTGCTGCGGCAGCGCACCGGCGTTGATCAGGCCTTGCGCGGCCGCGCCGTAGCGCGCGAGCATGCGGTTGCCGATGAAGCCGTCGCACACGCCCGAGATGACGGCGATCTTCTTGATCTTCTTGGCGAGCTGCATGCTGGTGGCCAGCACCTCGGGCGCGGTCTTGGCCCCGCGCACGATCTCCAGCAGCCGCATGACGTTGGCGGGGCTGAAGAAGTGCAGGCCGATCACATCTTCGGGCCGCCGGGTGAAGCCGGCGATGGTGTCGATGTTCAGGTACGAGGTGTTGGAGGCGAGGATGGCGCCGGGTTTGCAGGTGGCGTCCAGCGTCTGGAACACCTGCTTCTTCACATCCATGTTCTCGAACACGGCCTCGATCACGAGGTCCACGTCGGCGAAGTCCTTGTACTCGAGCGTGGGCGTGACAAGCGCCATGCGGGCATCGAGCTGGGCTTGGCTGAGCTTGCCCTTCTTCATCGAGTTCTCGTAGTTGCGCCGGATGGTGGCCAGACCCTTGTCCAGCGCCTCCTGCCTCATCTCGAGCAGCACCACGGGAATGCCCGCGTTCAGGAAGTTCATGGTGATGCCCCCGCCCATGGTGCCCGCGCCGATCACGGCCACGCGGCGGATGTCGCGCACGGGCGTGTCCGCCGGCACGTCGGGGATCTTGGCCGCGGCGCGCTCGGCCTGGAACACATGGCGCAGCGCGCGCGACTCGGGGCTTTGCAGCAGCGCGAGGAAGATCGCGCGCTCGATGGCCATGCCCTCGTCGAAGGGCTTGCTGACCGAGGCGGCGACCGCCTTCACGCACTCGAGCGGCGCGGGGAAGTTCTTCGACGTGGCCGCCACCGTGTTGCGGGCGAACTGCAGGTAGGCCTGCGCGAGCGGCGCCTCCACCTTGCGGTCGCGCACGCGCGCGAGCGGGCGCTGCTCGGCGAGCACGCGCTGGGCGAAGGCGACGGCCGCGGCGACCACGTCGCCTTCCACCACCTCGTCGAACAGCGGCGTGCCCGCGAGACTCTTCGCCGGCACGATGGCGCCGCTCACGATGAGGTTGAGCGCGGCCTCCAGGCCGATGAGCCGCGGCAGGCGCTGCGTGCCGCCGGCGCCGGGGATGAGGCCGAGCTTGACCTCGGGCAGGCCGATGGTGGCGTCGGCCCGGGCGACGCGGTAGTGCGCGCCGAGCGCGAGCTCCAGCCCGCCGCCCAGGCAGTTGCCGGCGATCGCGGCGACCACGGGCTTGGTGCTGCCCTCCAGCGCCTTGATGACCGACAGCAGGTTGGGTTCTTGCGCGGACTTGGGCGTGCCGAACTCACGCACGTCGGCGCCACCCGAGAAGGCGCGGTCGCTGCCGGTGATCACCACCGCGCCGATGGCCGCGTCCGCGAGCGCCCGGTCCAGCGACTCCACCACCCCACGACGCAGTTCGAAGCCCAGGCCGTTGACCGGCGGGTTGTCCAGCGTGATCACGGCAATCGGGCCTTGGGCTTGG
>JBIQJS010000101.1:0-13522 GCA_044507405.1 Rubrivivax sp.
GCTTTCGCCACTACCCCCTCAAGATAGCGTGTCTACCAATTTCACCACGTCGGCCTAACAGGTCTCTGCTGCCATCTCGACAGCTCGTCTGGATTGCAAGAGGTGTGGCTCACCAGACAGCCCGCAATTCTAACCCAAACATCCGTCGAAATTGAGGGCCGGTTCGCACATCGTGCCCTCAGGGTCGCCGGGCGTGCGCCCAGCGCCCAGATCAGTTGCTGGCCGGCGCCGCGCCGGGAATGGCAGCCGGCACGGATGCGGCCGGCGACGCTGCCGGCGCGGGCGCCGTGACGGCAGGCGCAGCCCCCGGAATGGCGGGAATCGACGGCGCATCGGAGGCGGCGCTCGCGGCGGCCGGAGCAGCGCCTGCACGGTCGAGCACGCTGTCGCTCGCCTTGCCACCCGAGCCGCCATACGCGGTGTAGGCAAGCGCCAGCGTGCAGCAGAAGAAGATCGCCGCGCACACTGCGGTCGTGCGCGAGAGGAAGTTCGCGCTGCCGCTCGCACCGAAGAGGCTGCCCGACGCGCCACTGCCGAACGATGCGCCCATGTCGGCGCCCTTGCCGTGCTGGATCAGCACCAATCCGATCATCGCCAACGCGGCCAGGATCTGCACCACCACCACGACGTTCATCAACATTTGCATTTGCTACGAGCTCCAGTTTTGTTCTTGAGGGCCCCGATCAGGCGGCAGCCTTGCAGATCGCGGCGAAGTCGGCCGCCTTCAGCGATGCACCGCCGATCAGGCCGCCGTCGATGTCGGCCTGGGCAAAGAGCTGCTTCGCGTTGTCGGCCTTCACGCTGCCGCCGTAGAGGATGAGCATCTCGGCCGACTTCTCGGTGGCCGCATGCAGCTGGGCGCGCAGCACCGCATGCACCGCCTGCGCCTGCTCGGGGGAGGCCGTCTTGCCGGTGCCGATGGCCCACACGGGCTCATAGGCGACGACGATCTGCGAAATGCAGTGGCCGAGCGTGTGGATGACAGCCGAGAGCTGGCGCTTGACCACGGCGTCGGTCTGGCCGGCCTCGCGCTCCGCGAGCGTCTCACCGACGCACACGATGGGCGTGAGCTTGTGCGCAAGTGCGATCTTCGCCTTGTCGGCCACCAGCTGATCCGATTCGCCGTGGTAGGCGCGCCGCTCCGAGTGACCGACGATCACGAAGTGGCAGCCGAACTCGGCCAGCATCGACGCCGACACCTCGCCGGTGTAGGCCCCCGACTCGTGTGCCGAAACATCCTGTGCACCCCATTGCATGCGGCTGCCCTGCAGCGAAAGTGCGACGTCCGCAAGATAGGGGAACGGCGCGCACACGGCGACCGCGGCATCCCACGGCTCGGATTCCTTCAATGCGGCCAGCAACTCTGCATTGGCCACGCGGCCGCCGTTCATCTTCCAGTTGCCCACCACCAGTTTGCGACGCATGTCTCGTTCGTCCTTGCAGCTTCACCAGGTGAGCACGATCTTGCCGATGTGCTCGTTCGATTCCATCAGGGCATGGGCCTCGGCCGCCTGCTCGGCGGCGAAAGTCCTGTAGATCACCGGCTTGACCTCGCCGGCGGCCAGCCAGGGCCACACCTTCTGGCGCAGCGACTGCGCAATCGCCGCCTTGAAGGCAACCGGTCGCGGGCGCAGCGTGGAACCCGTGACCGTGAGGCGCTTGCGCATCACGACGCCCGCGTCGATGCGCGCCTCGACGCCGCCTTGCACCGCGATGATGACGAGCCGCCCGTCTTCAGCCAGGCAGCCGAGCTCGCGCATGACGTACTCGCCGGCCACCATGTCGAGCACGACGTCGACACCGCGCTTGTCGGTGATGCGCAGCACCTCGGCAGCGAAGTCCTGCGTGCGGTAGTTGATCGCGTGATCGGCACCGAGCGAACGGCAGGCGTCGCACTTGGCATCGGACCCGGCCGTGGCGATGACCGTGGCCCCCGCGGCCTTGGCCAGCTGGATCGCGGTGACACCGATGCCGCTCGTGCCACCCTGAACCAGGAACGTCTCGCCGGCCTTCAAGCCCCCACGGTCGAACACGTTCGACCAGACGGTGAAGAACGTCTCGGGCAGGCTGGCCGCCTCGACGTCGGTCAACGTACCGGGCACCGGCAGGCATTGCCCCACGGGCGCCACACACTGTTCCGCATAACCACCGCCTGCCACCAGTGCACACACGCGATCACCCGGCTTGAAGCCGGCTGCACGCATGGCTTCGCGGTCGCCATCGATGATGACGCCGGCCACCTCCAGCCCGGGCACGTCGGAGGCGCCCGGTGGCACGGGATAGTGGCCCTTGCGTTGCAGCACGTCAGGCCGGTTGACGCCCGAAGCACTCACGCGGATGAGCACTTCGCCGGCGCCGGCGCCAGGCACCGGTCGTTCGACCGGGCGCAGCACCTCCGGCTTGCCGTAGGTGGAAATTTCGATGGCTTTCATGGCGTCCCCGTGCAGCGGGCGGCGGTGAGCCGCCCTGCCTTCTCACTCGGTCGCAGCAGGCGCCTGCGGCTCGCGCTCGATCAGGGCCTTCATCGACAGCTTGACCCGGCCCTTGTCGTCGGTCTCGAGCACCTTGACCTTCACGACCTGACCTTCCTTCAGGAAGTCGGTGACCTTCTCGACACGCTGGTGCGCGATCTGGCTGATGTGCAGCAGCCCGTCCTTGCCCGGCAGCAGGTTGACGAGCGCACCGAACTCCAGCAGCTTGGTGATGGGGCCTTCGTAGACCTTGCCCACTTCCACTTCGGCCGTGATCTCCTCGATGCGCTTCTTGGCGATCTCGGCCTTGGCGCCGTCGGTGGAGGCGATGGTGATGGTGCCGTCTTCCGCGATGTCGATCTGCGTGCCGGTCTCTTCGGTCAGCGCACGAATCGTGGCGCCGCCCTTGCCGATCACGTCACGGATCTTCTCGGGGTTGATCTTCATGGTGTACAGGCGCGGCGCGAACTGCGACACCTCGGTCTTGGCCTCGCCCATCGCTTCGGTCATCTTGCCAAGGATGTGCAGACGGGCTTCCTTGGCCTGGGCCAGCGCGACCTGCATGATCTCCTTGGTGATGCCCTGGATCTTGATGTCCATCTGCAGGGCGGTCACGCCAGCGGTCGTGCCGGCAACCTTGAAGTCCATGTCACCCAGGTGATCCTCGTCGCCCAGGATGTCGGTCAGCACGGCGAAGCGGTTGCCGTCCTTGATGAGGCCCATGGCAATGCCGGCGACGTGTGCCTTCAGCGGCACGCCGGCATCCATCAGCGCGAGGCAACCCCCGCACACCGACGCCATCGACGAGGAGCCGTTCGACTCGGTGATCTCCGACACCACGCGCATCGAGTAGGGGAACTCGACACGGTCCGGCAGCACGGCGACGAGCGCGCGCTTGGCCAGACGGCCGTGGCCGATCTCGCGGCGCTTCGGCGAGCCCACACGGCCGGTTTCGCCGGTGGCGAACGGAGGCATGTTGTAGTGGAGCATGAAGTGCTCGCTGAATTCGCCCGCCAGTGCGTCGATCTTCTGCGAGTCGCGGTCGGTGCCGAGCGTGGCGGCCACCAGGGCCTGCGTTTCGCCCCGGGTGAACAGCGCCGAGCCGTGCACGCGCGGCAGCACGCCGTTGCGGATCTCGATCGGGCGCACGGTGCGCGTGTCGCGGCCATCGATGCGCGGCTCGCCCGCGAGGATCTGGCTGCGCACGATCCGGGCCTCGATGTCGAAGAGGATGTTCTCGACCTTCACCTTGTCGTAGTCGGTGCCGTCGGCGTCGAGTGCGGCGAAGACATCGGCCGTGGCCTGGCGGGTCGCCTGGGTGCGAGCCTGCTTCGAACGGATCTGGTAGGCGGCGCGCAGCTTTTCTTCGGCGAGCTGGGTCACCTTGGCGATGAAGGACTCGTCCTTCGCGGGCGGCTGCCAGTCCCAGGCCGGCTTGCCCGCGTCACGCACGAGTTCGTTGATCGCGGCGATGGCGATGTTGCCCTGCTCGTGGCCAAACACCACACCGCCGAGCATGATCTCTTCGCTCAGTTGCAGCGCTTCGGATTCGACCATCAGCACCGCGGCTTGCGTGCCGGCGACGACGAGGTCCATCTGCGAGTCGAGCAGCTGGGTCTTGCCCGGGTTCAGCACGTATTCGCCGTTGATGTAGCCCACTCGTGCGGCGCCGATCGGGCCGTTGAACGGAATGCCCGAGATGGCGAGCGCAGCGCTGGCGCCGATCAGCGCCGGGATGTCGGCCGGCACTTCGGGATTGAGCGACAGCACGTGGATGACGACCTGCACCTCGTTGTAGAAGCCGTCCGGGAAGAGCGGACGCAGCGGGCGGTCGATCAGGCGCGAGGTCAGCGTCTCGAGTTCGCTCGGGCGGCCTTCACGCTTGAAGAAGCTGCCGGGGATCTTGCCGGCGGCGTAGGTCTTCTCGATGTAGTCGACCGTCAGGGGAAAGAAATCCTGGCCGGGCTTGGCGTTCTTGGCACCCACGACCGTGGCGAGCACCACGGTGTCTTCCACGTCGACCAGCACGGCGCCAGACGCCTGGCGCGCGATCTCACCGGTCTCCAGGCGCACGGTGTGCTGGCCCCATTGGAAGGTCTTGGTGACTTTGTTGAACATGCTCATGTGTCTCTCCTTGGAGTTGTCAGCGCCTTGCGGGTGGCGCCTTGTGACCCGGAGTTTCGACAACCTGGCGCGATGCCATTCCAGCGGGGCTCATTCAACGGAAGCGCCGGTGGAATGACACATCGTCATCGATGGCTGCCTGACTCCAAATGCAAAGAGCCTGTGCTGGCAGGGTCCAGACAGGCTCTTCACGCATCGCTGCGGCTTACTTGCGCAGGCCCAGCTTCTGGATCAGAGCGGTGTAGCGCTCCGCGTCCTTGTTCTTGAGGTAAGCCAGGAGGCTCTTGCGGGTGTTGACCATCTTCAGGAGGCCACGGCGGCCGTGGTGATCCTTCTGGTGGGTCTTGAAATGCGGGGTGAGCTCGTTGATGCGGGCGGTCAGCAGGGCGACCTGGACCTCCGGCGAGCCGGTGTCGGCAGCACCACGGGCATTGGCCTTGATGATCTCGGCCTTGTTGATATCAGCGATGGACATGTCAGTTTCCTGAAAAGCCGGAGCGCAGGCGACTGCATGTGACGCTGCGGTTTCCGGTGTTGCGACTTGCGGTCACGGGAGAAACCTTCCCGCGCCGTGCTGCTGCCCCGCGAAGGCCCCCCTGAAGGGGGTCCGAAAGCAAAGCCCGCAGAGTATAGCCGAAGGGCCCTGCCAGCCGGGCGACCCGGGGTCAGGCCGCAGCAAGCTCCCAACGCGGCTGGACGTCGAAGCCGTAGTCCCGTCTCGGTCGGGCGAGCCCGCGCTGCAGGCGCATGGCGGCAGCGAGCGCGATCATGGCGCCGTTGTCGGTGCACAGCGCCAACTCGGGGTAATGCACGGCGATGCCCTGGCGAGCGCACGCCGCGTTCAGCAACTCGCGCAGCCGCGCGTTGGCCCCGACGCCACCGGCCACCACCAGCCGCTCGAGCCCGGTCCGCTGCAGCGCCGTGAGCGACTTGCGCACCAGCACCTCGACGATGGCCTGCTGCGTGGAGGCGGCCAGGTGGGCCTTATCCTGCTCGCAGACGTTGGGACCCAGTTTGAGCACCTGGGTGCGCACCGCCGTCTTGAGGCCAGCGAAGGAGAAGTCGAGATTTCCGCTGTGCAGAAGCGGCCGCGGCAGATCGTAGGTGTCGGCGGTGCCGAATTCGGCCAGGCGCGCGAGCGCCGGCCCGCCCGGGTAGCCCAGGCCGAGCATCTTGGCGGATTTGTCGAAGGCCTCTCCGGCGGCATCGTCGATGGTCTCCCCCAGAAGCTCGTAGTGGCCGACGTCGTCCACCCGCATGAGCTGCGTGTGGCCGCCGGACACCAGCAGCGCGACGAACGGGAACTCCGGCGGATCGCTCGCAAGGAACGGCGACAGCAGGTGGCCTTCGAGGTGGTGCACGCCGACGACCGGCCTGCCGAGCGCCGCGCCCAGCGCGCAGGCCACGCCGGCACCGACCAGCAGCGCGCCCGCGAGGCCGGGACCACGGGTGTAGGCCACGACGTCGATGTCGCGCAGCGCCCTGCCCGCCTCATCCAGCACGTGGCGGGTCAGCGGCAGGACGCGGCGGATGTGATCGCGCGAAGCCAGCTCCGGCACCACGCCGCCATAGGCCTGGTGCATGTCGATCTGGCTGTGCAACGCCTGCGCCAGCAGCCGCGGCACGCCGCTCCCGGCGGCGTCGACGAGGGCCACGCCCGTTTCGTCACACGAGGATTCGACCCCCAGCACATTCATGCGCGGGAGTGTACCGAGCGCCACATGTCCGGCCCTGAAGGGCCGTGGATCCCTGCGGCAGTGCGCCGGTGTTTCCCCGAAAACGGGCAGGCCGCTCTTCCGCACCAGGGCGGAGCACGCCGAAGCCGCCACCTCCCCGCGCGCAACAGCGGACGGCAGCGCTCAGGAATGAACTGCGGGGAGCACCGTGACTGGCGTGGATGTTGCTCGTGGATCGGCATGAAAGCGCCCCCGCGCCCCATTCCCAGCCCGCCCTCGAGTGCTCTGCGCATCGTCATCGTGGCGCCCGACCTCGCGCCGGATGCATCCGATCCCCAGGCCGGCACCGAAGCGGAGCGTTCGCGGGCGCTGCGCATCGGCCTCCTGGAGGCGGGCTACAACATCGTGGCGGTGCTGCCGGCCGACATCTTCCTGCCCGACCGGCTGGCGCAGATCGCGCCCGACATGATCATCGTGGACGCGGAGAGCCAGGCCCGCGACACGCTGGAACACGTGGTGATGGCCACACGCGAGGCGCGGCGCCCCATCGTGCTCTTCACCAACGACGACGACACCAGCCACGTCGGTGACGCGATCGCCGCTGGCGTGACCGCCTATGTGGTGGCCGGCCTCGCCCCGGAGCGCGTGAAGCCCGTGCTGGACGTGGCGATGGCCCGCTTCCAGCACGAGGAAGGCCTGCGCCGCGAACTCGCCGACGCACGCACCGAGCTCTCCGACCGCAAGCTCATCGATCGTGCCAAGGGCCTGCTCATCGCTCGCCACGGCCTCACGGAAGAAGAAGCCTATGCGCGCCTGCGGCGTACGGCCATGGACAAGGGCCTGCGCATCGCCGAGGTCGCACAGCGGCTGATCGACGTCAGCGAGTTGCTGGGCTGAGTCGGCCGGTCGGGCCACATCGTCCACAAGCACGCCGCTGGTGCAAAAAGGCTGGCACAGCCCTTGCGAGACACAGCGCGGAAGGTCAACGGCGATCTTCTGAACACGTCGGCGGTGTGCCAAGGGAGGTGCACCAACGACAGGACGATGGCGTCCCCACGCGTCGGGCTCACCCCCGGCAAGTGCGGACGCCTTTTTGTTTGCTGAGTCGATACCTCACCGAGACCCACGCCATGACCATCGAACGAAAGGCACTCATGAGCCGCCGCACCCTCATCAAGGCCGCCGCCGCGGGCGGCGCCACAGGGCTGGTCCCCGGCCTGCACACCGCCGTCTACGCCCAGGGCTCCGACAAGCCCGAAAAGGAAGAGGTCAAGATCGGATTCATCCCCCTCACCGATTGCGCCTCGGTGGTGATGGCCTCGGTGCTGGGCTTCGACAAGAAGTACGGCATCAAGATCATCCCGTCGAAGGAAGCTTCGTGGGCCGGGGTGCGCGACAAGCTCGTCAACGGCGAGCTCGACATGTCGCACGTGCTCTACGGCCTCATCTACGGCGTGCACCTGGGCATCGGCGGCCCGAAGAAGGACATGGCCGTGCTCATGAGCCTCAACAACAACGGCCAGGCCATCTCGCTGTCGAAGACGCTGGCAGACAAGGGCGCGGTCGACGGCCCGTCGCTCGCCAAGCTGATGGCCAAGGAGAAGCGCGAGTACACCTTCGCCGGCACCTTCCCCACCGGCACCCACGCGATGTGGATGCACTACTGGCTCGCGGCCGCCGGCATCAACCCCGTGTCGGGTGCCAAGCTCATCACCGTGCCGCCGCCGCAGATGGTGGCCAACATGCGCGTGGGCAACATGGACGGCTTCTGCGTGGGCGAGCCCTGGAACCACCGCGCCATCATGGACGGCATCGGCGTCACGGCCAACACCACGCAGGACATCTGGAAGGACCACCCTGAAAAGGTGCTGGGCACGACGGCCGAATTCGTGCGCAAGTACCCCAACACGGCCCGCGCCGTGTTGATGGCCGTGCTCGAGGCGAGCCGCTGGATCGACGCCAGCCTCCAGAACAAGCTCAAGATGGCCGAGACGGTGGCGCAGAAGTCTTACATCAACACCGGCGTGGACGCGATCAACCAGCGCATCCTCGGCCGCTACCAGAACGGCATGGGCCGCACCTGGGACGACCCCAACCACATGAAGTTCTTCAACGACGGGGCGGTCAACTTCCCGTACCTCTCCGACGGCATGTGGTTCCTCACGCAGCACAAGCGCTGGGGCCTCATCAAGGAGCACCCGGACTACCTGGGCGTGGCCAAGCAGATCAACCAGATCGAGCTCTACAAGCAGGCGGCCTCGGCACTCAAGATCAGCGTGCCCAAGGACCTGATGCGCTCGTCCAAGCTGATCGACGGCGTCGTCTGGGACGGCAAGGACCCGAAGAAATACGCCGATGGCTTCGCCATCAAGGCCTGATCCCACCGCCACCAGGAGTACGACATGGTCAGTGCAGTCTTTCACACGCCGCTCCAGAGCACCGAGCAACAACGCGCCACGAAAGCCGCCGCGGCGGCAGTGGCACCCCAGCCCGCCGAGCCCACCACGCCGCCACCACCCAAGATCCCGTTCGACTGGCCCGGCCTGTGGCTCAAGGTATTGCCGCCCATCCTCGGCCTCGGGCTGCTGGTGGGCATCTGGCACCTGCTCACGATGAAGGGAGGCGCCTTCCCCACGCCGGGCGCCACCTTCGCCGAAGCGATCGAGATCTTCAGCGACCCCTTCTACAGCAATGGCCCCAACGATCAGGGCATCGGCTGGAACATCCTCTATTCGCTCCAGCGTGTGGGGATCGGCTTCGGTCTCGCGGCGCTCGCAGGCATCCCGCTCGGCTTCATGATCGGGCGCTTCGCGTTCCTGTCGAACATGGTGTCGCCGCTCATCAGCCTGCTGCGCCCCGTCTCGCCGCTCGCCTGGCTGCCTATCGGCCTGCTGGTCTTCAAGGCGGCCAACCCGGCGGCGATCTGGACGATCTTCATCTGCTCCATCTGGCCGATGATCATCAACACGGCCGTGGGCGTGCAGCGCGTGCCGAGCGACTACCTCAACGTCGCGCGCGTGCTGAACCTGTCGGAGTGGAAGGTCATCACGCGCATCCTCTTCCCGGCCGTGCTGCCCTACATGCTCACCGGCGTGCGGCTGTCCGTCGGCACCGCCTGGCTCGTGATCGTCGCGGCCGAGATGCTCACCGGCGGCATCGGCATCGGCTTCTGGGTGTGGGACGAGTGGAACAACCTCAACGTCATGCACATCCTGATCGCGATCTTCGTCATTGGCATCGTGGGCCTGCTCCTCGAGTGGACGCTCATCACGATCGCCAGGAAGTTCACCTACGCCGAAACCTGATCCCGCGGAGTCACCCCATGAAAAGCTTCATCCAGGTCCAGAACGCCGACATGGTGTTCAACACGAAGAAGGGCCGCTTCCACGCACTGCGCGAGATCCACCTCGACGTCGCGCAGGGTGAGTTCGTGACGCTCATCGGCCACTCGGGCTGCGGCAAGTCCACGTTGCTCAACCTGATCGCGGGCCTGACCGTGCCCACGAGCGGCGTGCTGCTGTGCGACAACCGCGAGATCGCCTCGCCCGGGCCGGAGCGTGCGGTGGTCTTCCAGAACCACTCGCTGCTGCCCTGGCTCACCTGCTACGAGAACGTGCTGCTCGCGGTCGAGCGCGTCTTCGGCACGAAGGAGAGCAAGGCGCAGCTCAAGCAGCGCACGCTCGAGGCGCTGCAACTCGTCAACATGGCCCATGCGGCGAGCAAGCGGCCGCACGAGATCTCGGGCGGCATGAAGCAGCGCGTGGGTATCGCCCGGGCGCTCGCGATGGAGCCCAAGGTGCTGCTGATGGACGAACCCTTCGGCGCGCTCGACGCACTCACCCGCGCCCACCTGCAGGACGAGCTGCTCAAGATCGTGGCCCGCACGAAGAGCACCGTCGTGATGGTCACGCATGACGTGGACGAGGCCGTGCTGCTGTCAGACCGCATCGTGATGATGACCAACGGCCCGGCGGCGACCATCGGCGAGGTGCTCTCGGTCGCCCTGCCGCGCCCGCGCAATCGTGTGGAGCTTGCGGAGGACCCGCGCTATGTGCACTACCGCAAGGAGGTGCTGGACTTCCTCTACACGCGGCACGGCCACCTGGAGCCGGTGGCGGCCTGAGCGGGCACCGCCGCGGGAGCGGCGGCTCAGTGCTTCTCTTTGGCGTGATTGATCGAGTACTTCGGGATCTCGACCGTCACGTCCTGCTGGGAGAGGACGGCCTGGCACGACAGCCGCGAGTTGGGCTCCAGGCCCCAGGCGCGGTCGAGCAGGTCCTCTTCCGCCTCGTCCATCTCGCCGAGCGAGCTGAAGCCCTCACGCACCACCACGTGGCAGGTGGTGCAGGCGCAGCTCATCTCGCAGGCGTGCTCGATCTCGATGTCGTGCTCGAGCAGCGCCTCGCAGATCGAGGTGCCCGGGGCGGCCTCCACGGTCGCCCCCTCGGGGCAGTACTCGGGATGAGGAAGGATCTTGATGATGGGCATGTGATGTGCGCGCTCAGACTTCTTCGACCTTGCGCCCGGCGAGCGCCTGGCGGATGCCTCGGTTCATGCGCTCCGCGGCAAAGGCTTCGGTGCCCTTGGCAAGGGCTTCCACAGCGGCGTCGATGGCTGCGTGGTCCTCGCCCTGTCGGGCGGCTTCCAGTGCCTGCATGAGGGCATCGATCTGGGCCCGTGACTCGGCGTCAAGCAGGTCCCCGTCCGCCTGCAGCGCCGACGTGGTCGCGAGCAGCATGCGCTCGGCTTCCACGCGCGATTCGCGCAGGCTGCGCGCACGCATGTCGGCTTCGGCGGTGGTAAAGCTCTCGGTCAGCATGCGTGCGACCTCGTCGTCGGTGAGGCCGTAGCTCGGCTTCACGTTGATCGACGCCTCAACGCCGGAGGTCTCTTCGCGGGCGCTCACCGAGAGCAGCCCGTCGGCATCGACCTGGAAGCTCACGCGGATGCGTGCCGCACCCGCCACCATGGGCGGAATGCCGCGCAGCTCGAAGCGCGCGAGCGAACGGCAGTCGCTCACGAGCTCGCGCTCGCCCTGCACCACGTGGATGGCCATGGCGGTCTGGCCGTCCTTGAAGGTGGTGAAGTCCTGAGCGCGGGCGGTGGGAATGGTGCTGTTGCGCGGGATGATGCGCTCCACCAGGCCGCCCATCGTCTCGAGACCGAGCGAGAGCGGGATCACGTCGAGCAGCAGCAACTCATCGGCGCCCGCATTGCCGGCGAGCGCATTGGCCTGGATGGCAGCACCGAGCGCCACCACTTGGTCGGGGTCGAGGTCGGTGAGCGGCGTCCTGCCGAAGAACTGCGCCACCGCGTCTTGCACCAGCGGCATGCGGGTCGAGCCGCCGACCATCACGATGCCCTGCACTTCGTCGCGCGTCGCCTTCGCATCGCGCAACACCTTGCGCAGCACCGAGATCGTGCGGCTGACGAGTTCGCCTCCGAGGCGGTGGAATTCATCGCGCGTGATGCGCACCGACAGCTCGCCCTGCGAGAGCGGGCAGGCGAGCGTCACGTGGTCGGCGGTGGAGAGCTTCTCCTTCGCCGCACGTGCGGCCACCATCACGGCCCGCTTGTCCTGCGGCGTGGCCGCCTGCAAACCGCTCGCGGCGAGCGCCCAGTCGGCGAGCAGCCGGTCGAAGTCATCGCCGCCCAGGGCGGAATCTCCCGCGGTCGCAACGACCTCGAAGACGCCCGCGCTCAGCCGCAGCAAGGACACATCGAAGGTGCCGCCGCCGAGGTCGTACACCGCATAGAGGCCTTCGCTGCCGTGTTCCAGGCCATAGGCGATGGCCGCGGCGGTGGGCTCATTGATGAGCCGCAGCACGTTGAGCCCGGCCAGCTGTGCGGCGTCCTTGGTGGCCTGACGCTGCGCATCGTCGAAGTACGCCGGCACCGTGATCACGGCGCCGAAGACTTCGTCGTCGAAG
Source organism: Rubrivivax sp. (assembly GCA_044507405.1). Lineage (GTDB taxonomy): Bacteria > Pseudomonadota > Gammaproteobacteria > Burkholderiales > Burkholderiaceae_C > Rhizobacter. The sequence goes on from JBIQJS010000101.1 coordinate 12,202, forward strand.
CTGTCCTCCGCACGCTGGCGCAGCGTCGCGAGGATCTCCGCCGACACTTCCACCGGCGACTTCACGCCGGCCACGGTGCGCAGCTGCACCATGCCCGGCGCATCGATGAAGTCGTAGGGCATCTTCTCGCGCTGCGCGATGTCGGCCAGCCCGCGGCCCATGAAGCGCTTGACGGAGACGATGGTGTTGGCCGGGTCGAGTGCCGCGGCTGCGAGCGCGTCGTGGCCGATCTGGCGGCGCGTCGAGTCGACGTAACGCACTGCAGAAGGCAGGATCACGCGGCCCTGCGCGTCGGGCAGACATTCGGGCACGCCATGGCGCACGGCAGCCACCAGCGAATGCGTGGTGCCGAGGTCGATGCCGATCGCGATGCGACGCTGATGCGGGTCCGGGCTCGCACCCGGCTCTGAGATCTGAAGCAGGGCCATGGCTTATTGTCCCAGCGCTTCCAGGCGGCGATCGACGTCCTCCGCAAAGCGCTCGACGAACATGAGGGCTCTGACCTGCTCGGCCGCGGCCACGAAGTCAGCCTGCTCGTCACAGGTGGCGGCCAGGTGTTCGAGTGCATTGCGGCGATGCGTGGCGACACTGTCCGACAACGCCTCCACGTCGCTCAGCAGCGTCGCTTCCTCGAGGGCTTCGCGCCACTCCATCTGCTGCATCAGGAAACCCTTGGGCATCGACGTGTTGCTCTCGCTGTGCACCGGCACACCGTTCAGTTCGCACAGGTAGGCGGCGCGCTTGACCGGGTCCTTCAGCCGCTGATAGGCCTCGTTCACGCGCACGGCCCACTGCATGGCCACGCGCTGCGCAGCAGCGCCTTCAGCGGCGAAGCGATCCGGGTGCACCTTCGCCTGCAGCTCGCGCCAGCGAGCGTCAAGCACCGAACGGTCCTGAGCGTGTCGTCGCGGCAGGCCGAACAAGGCGAAATCATCGTCGTCCAGCTTCACGACAGGCCCGATCCAGAAAAAAGAATGAAGAGCGCGTGCCGTGCCGCGCTCGCGTCACACCGCCCGGCTCAAACCCGGAAGGACTCGCCACATCCGCAGCGGTCCTTCTCGCGCGGGTTGTGGAACTTGAAGCCTTCGTTGAGGCCTTCGCGCACGAAATCGAGCTCGGTGCCATCGAGGTATGGCAGGCTCTTGGGATCCACGAGCACCTTCACGCCGTGGCCCTCGAAGACGATGTCTTCCGGTGCCACGTCGTCGGCGTATTCGAGCTTGTAGGCCAGGCCCGAGCAGCCAGTCGTCTTCACGCCCAGGCGCACGCCCACGCCCTTGCCGCGTTTGGTGAGATAGCGGGACACGTGCCGTGCCGCCGC
>JBIQJS010000102.1:0-13455 GCA_044507405.1 Rubrivivax sp.
GCACGTCGGCCTGGCCGCCGAGCTTGCCCTCGGTGCCCACCTCGCGCGCCACGCGGGTCACCTCCGCGGCGAAGGAGCGCAGCTGGTCCACCATGGTGTTGATCGTGGCCTTGAGCTCCAGGATCTCGCCCTTCACGTCCACGGTGATCTTCTTGGAGAGGTCGCCTGCGGCCACGGCCTTCGTCACGTCGGCGATGTTGCGCACCTGGCTCGTGAGGTTGCCGGCCATGGAGTTCACGCTGTCGGTCAGGTCCTTCCAGGTGCCCGACACGCCCTTCACCTCGGCCTGGCCGCCGAGCTTGCCCTCGGTGCCCACCTCGCGCGCCACGCGCGTCACTTCCGCCGCAAAGCTGCGCAGCTGATCGACGAGCGTGTTGACCGTGCTCTTGAGCTCCAGGATCTCGCCCTTGCCGTCCACGGTGATCTTCTTGGAGAGGTCGCCCGCGGCCACGGCTTTCGTCACGTCGGCAATGTTGCGCACCTGGCTCGTGAGGTTGCCGGCCATGGAGTTCACGCTGTCGGTGAGGTCCTTCCACGTGCCCGAGACGCCTTCCACCCGCGCCTGCCCGCCCAGGATGCCCTCGGTGCCCACCTCGCGGGCCACCCGCGTCACTTCGGACGCGAAGGATCGCAGCTGGTCCACCATGGTGTTGATGGTGTTCTTCAGCGTGAGGAACTCGCCCTTCACGTCGACCTCGATCTTCTTGGAGAGGTCGCCCTTGGCCACGGCGGTCGTCACGTCGGCGATGTTGCGCACCTGGCTCGTGAGGTTGGAGGCCATGGAGTTCACGCTGTCGGTGAGGTCCTTCCAGGTGCCGGCCACGCCCTTCACCTTGGCCTGGCCGCCGAGCTTGCCCTCGGTGCCCACCTCGCGCGCCACCCGCGTCACCTCCGCCGAGAAATTGGAGAGCTGCTCCACCATCTTGTTGATGGTCTTGGCGGTGCGCAGGAATTCGCCTTCGAGCTCGCGCCCGTCGACTTCCAGCGCCATGCTCTTGGACAGGTCGCCCTGGGCCACGGCGCCGATCACGCGTGCCACTTCGCTGGTGGGGTGCACGAGGTCGTCGATCAACGCATTGATGTGGTTGACCGATTCGCCCCAGAAGCCCCGTGCGTCGGGCAGCGAGGCGCGCTGCTTGATCTTGCCTTCCTTGCCCACCACCTGCCGCAGGCGGCCGAGCTCGGCGGCCATGCCGGCGTTCTGCGCGACCAGTTCGTTAAAGACGTCGGCCACCTTGCCCGGCAACCCTTCCCACTGCACGGGCAAGCGCACCGTCGCATCGCCTCGCCGGAGCTGCGTGAGGGCTTCCAACAGGGTCACCATGACCGTGTCAGGAACGGCGATTGCCGCGTCGTCGAGAACTTTCATCGGGGTGGCTTTCGGGCTGGGCCGGTGCACGCTCACGCGCACCGGCAAGGCTGGCGTGTGCGCGCAGCGTACGGTGCGCCTGCTTGACCGCCGTGACAGACGACCTCGAAAGCTGCTGTAGGACGCGACCTACAACCCCCTGCCCGGAGGTTTATGCCCATCGCGTCCCGTCCATTCCACTTTTAGACTGCCGTCTCTTGCCTGACTGGAAACCTGCCGTGAATCCCGTGACCATCCTCTACGTCGAAGACAGCGATGACCTGCGCGACACCATCAGCATGCTGCTCGAGGGCCCCGGCCGCGAGATCGTGTGTTGCGCCAATGCGGAGGAAGCACTGGCCGTACTCGAGACGCGCGACGCCGACGTCGTGATCACCGACGTGAGCCTGCCGGGCATGTCGGGCACCGACCTCGCCCGCAAGCTGCTGGCCGAGAAGCCCGACCGCCGCGTGGTGCTGTGCTCCGGCTACGAGTTCGGCGACGCCGTGCAGAAGTTCGGCCCCAACGTGCAGGCCCTGCTCAAGCCCTTCGAGCCCGAGGAAATGGAAGCGCTCGTCAACAAGGTCTGCGAGCAGGTGCGCGCCGTCGCATGAGCCCGGCGCCCTCGAGCCTCCATCACGCCACGCGGCGCACCACCGGCGCGGCCGGCCGCGCATCGGTGGGCATGCCTTCCTCGTCGATCGAGTGCGCTTCCTTGCGCGGGCCGGCGAGCTTGGCCCGCTCGGCCAGCCGCATGTAGAAGGCCGAGACCTCGCGCAGGTCCTGCTCGTCCAGGTCCTCGATGCCGATCATGCGGTTGCTCGCCTCGCGGTTGGCGGCGAGCAGCTCGTTGAGCTTGAGGTGCAGCGCGACGCTGTCCTTGTTCTGGCTCTGCTGGATCAGGAACACCATCAGGAAGGTCACGATGGTAGTGCCGGTGTTGATGACCAGCTGCCACGCCTCCGAGAAGCCGAAGACGGGCCCGGTCACGCTCCACAGCACCACCACGAAGATGGCGCCGCAGAAGGCCGTCGGCGTGCCGGCCCAGCGGGTGACGCTGGAGGCAAACCGGTCGAACGCCGTCAGCACCCGCGAGTGCTTGGCAGCGTAGGACACGCTCGCCGTGGACGGCATCGCGCCGAGTCCGGCGCTGCGGTCCCGGCGCGTGTCGCTCATCGCCGCTCCTGGACGGCGGAACCGGCCCGGGTGACGGCAGGCAGGACAGCGGGACGCTGAGACGCCTCGGGCGCGGACCAGGTGCCCAGCGCCTCGTCCACGACCACGCCCACGAGGCTCGCGTGCTGCGGCTCGAAGAGCATGCGGTCTTCCGCAGCCAGCAATGCGCCGGCCGCCAGCGCCGCCACCACCGTGGCGGCGACCGTGAAGGAGGGTGCACGTTTCATGGCCGTGTCCTTTCCGTGTCGGTTTCCGTCGTCAGGCCCCAGAGCGCTCAGTGGACCGGGTTCTCGGCGTCGCCGCCCATCAGCTCGGTCTTGCGCGCCATGAGCGAGGCGCCGAGTTCCTTGAGGTCGAGCTCGGACTTCTTGAGCTTGGGGAACATCTCCTTCTCTTCTTCCTTGACGTGGTGATCCACGTACTCGCCGAGCACGGTCACCTTGGCGTCGTACAGCTCGTCCGAGGGCTGCATGCCCTGGATCTGCGCGATCAGGTCCTTGGCGCTCGCGTGCTCCACGGTCGCTTCATCGACCAGGTCGCCGTCGTCGAGCACTTCGTGCGCGGCCGGGTAGAGCAGTTCCTCCTCGATCTGCGCGTGCACGGTCAGCATCTCGCAGATCTGCTCGGCGACGGCCTGCTTCTGGCTGTCGTCGGCCTCGGCCTTGCAAAGCTTTTCGTACTCCTTGAAGAGCGCCTTCACTTCCTTGTGGTCCTGCGTGAGCAGCTTGATCGCGTCAGGGTTGCGCGAGGCGGCGCTGCGGGTGCGGGTGGTCGTGGACTTGCGGGACTGGGTCGAGGTGCTGGGCATGGTTGGCTCCGTGTTGCGTGGCTGTCAGGGATGGCATTCGAGACACGTGTCGAACGATGGAGATGAGCGTACGGACGTTCGCCTCGTCGCGTAAGGACCCTGTCAAACGAAAAGGAAAACTCCTACAACGGCGCGGATGGGGCGCTGACGGTCCGGGTCAGAGCCTGGCCTGGCCGCCCGTGTCCGGCCGGGGGAACACCCGTGCCGTGATGTCGCTGTTGACCATGTGCACCAGGTCCTTGTCGAGCGCCTCGCGCACGAGCTTGGCGACCTCCGGGTGCAGCGACTTGCGCAGGAGGCCCAGGAATCTTGGCGCGGCGACCAGGCGCAGCTCGTCGTAGCGGCGCTGGTGGAAGGCCGCCTCGAGATGGCCGGCCACGCGCCGCGCGAACTCGGCCGCCTCCAGGTGGCGCTCGTCGGTGCCGGCCGACGCCGTGGCGTTGCCCGGTGTCCCGCGTGAGCCGGCCGCGCCTGCCCCGGCACGCCGGCCGACGGCGTCGCGCCGCAGGTCCTGCCCTCGGGCATGGGCGGCGGCGTGGGTCAGTTCCTCGACCGGGTCGAGCTCGCGGGTGTCGACATTGCGCTCCAGGATGCGGGCAATGGCCTCGTCGGCCACCACGACCCAGATGGTGTGCTTCATGGAAACTCCTTCGCGTCATGCAGGCGTGCGCCCGATGCCGAAGGGCGGCAAGGCATGTGCCGGTGACGTGTCCCCGTGGCGCCCCGCCGCACGGCCATGGCTGCGCAAGATCTGCGGCAAGCCCAAGAAAAATGCCCCCGCACGGATCGCGTGGCGGGGGCATGGTCTGGCGGAGAGGGTGGGATTCGAACCCACGGTGCGGGGTTGCCGCACGCCTGATTTCGAGTCAGGTACATTCGACCACTCTGCCACCTCTCCGGAACCGGTGTCCGGCAGGTCGTACGCCGGAAAGAGCGGGATTCTAGCTCAAGGCTTCAGGACTTCCGTGCCGCCCATGTACGGGCGCAACACTTCGGGCACGGTGATCGAACCGTCGGCGTTCTGCCCGTTCTCGAGCACGGCGACCAGCGCGCGGCCGACCGCGAGGCCGGAGCCGTTGAGCGTGTGCACGAGTTCGTTCTTGCCCTGCGCGTTCTTGAAGCGCGCCTGCATGCGCCGCGCCTGGAAGGCCTCGCAGTTGGAGACGCTGCTGATCTCACGGTAGGTGTTCTGCGCCGGCAGCCACACCTCGAGGTCATAGGTCTTGGCCGCGCCGAACCCCATGTCGCCACTGCTCAGCAGCACCACGCGGTACGGCAGGCCGAGCTTTTGCAGGATGGCCTCGGCGTGGCCGCGCATCTCTTCGAGCGCCTCGTAGCTCTTCTCGGGATGCACGATCTGCACCATCTCGACCTTGTCGAACTGGTGCTGGCGGATCATGCCGCGCGTGTCGCGCCCGGCGCTGCCGGCCTCGCTGCGGAAGCAGGGGCTGTGGGCCGTGAGCCTGATCGGCAGCTGGTCGGCCGCGAGCACGCTCTCGCGCACGGTGTTGGTGAGCGAGATTTCCGATGTGGAGATGAGGTACTGCTCGGGCTGGTCTTCGTCGCCGCCGCGCGTGACCCAGAACATGTCCTCGCGGAACTTGGGCAGCTGGCCGGTGCCTTCGAGCACCTCGCGGTTGACGATGTAGGGCGAGTAGCACTCGGTGTAGCCGTGCTCGCCGGTCTGCGTGTCGAGCATGAACTGCGCGAGCGCGCGGTGCAGGCGCGCCACCGGGCCGCGCAGGAAGCTGAAGCGTGCGCCCGAGAGCTTGGCGCCGGTGTCGAAGTCGAGGCCGAGCGGCGCGCCGAGGTCCACATGGTCCTTGACCGCGAAGTCGAAGCGGCGCGGGGTGCCCCAGCGGTGCAGCTCCACGTTGGCGCCCTCGTCGGCGCCCACCGGCACGCTCTCGTGCGGCAGGTTGGGCACGCTCATGAGCATCTGCGACATCTCGGCCTGGATCACCTCCAGCCGGTCGGCGCTCGCCTTCAGGTCGTCGCCAAGGCCACCCACTTCGGCCATGACGGCCGAGGTGTCCTGCTTCTGCGCCTTCAGCTGGCCGATCTGCCTGGACAGGCTGTTGCGCCGCGCCTGCAGCTCCTCGGTGCGGGTCTGGATGGCCTTGCGTTCGGTTTCGAGCGACTGGAAGCGCTCCACGTCGAGGTAGGGCTGGGGCGACTTGCGCCTTTCGAGCGCCGCGACGACGCTGGCCAGGTCTTTGCGCAGGAGGGTGATGTCGAGCATCGCGCGATTGTAGGAGGCGCTACTTGAGCCCCTTGGGCAGCGGGAAGTGGACCTTCTCCTCCACGCCGTCCATCTTGCGCACCGACAGCGCTCCCATCGCCTTGAGCCGCGCGATCACCTGCTGCACGAGGATGTCGGGCGCCGACGCGCCGGCGGTCAGCCCGACGCGGGTCTTGCCTTCGAGCCACTCGGGCCGCAGGTCCTCGGGCTGGTCGACCATGTAGGCCTGCGCGCCCAGCCGTTCGCCGAGCTCGCGCAGGCGGTTGCTGTTGGAGCTCGTGGGGCTGCCCACGACGATCAGCACGTCGACCTGCGGCGCGAGCACCTTCACCGCGTCCTGGCGGTTCTGCGTCGCGTAGCAGATGTCCTGCTGCTTGGGCTCGCGCACGCTCGGAAAGCGGCGCTTCACGGCGGCCAGGATGTCGGCCGCGTCGTCCACCGAGAGCGTGGTCTGCGTCACGACCGCGAGCTTCTCGGTCTGCGCGGGCTGCACGCGCTCCACGTCCTCGACGTCTTCGACGAGGTGGATGCCTTCGCTGAGCTGGCCCATGGTGCCTTCGACCTCGGGGTGGCCCTTGTGGCCGATCATGATGAAGTCGTAGCCCTCCTTGTGGAGCTTGGCGACTTCGACATGCACCTTGGTCACGAGCGGGCACGTGGCGTCGAAGATCGAGAAGCCACGCGCCTGCGCCTCGCGCCGCACCGCCTGAGAGACGCCGTGCGCGCTGAAGACGAGCGTGGCGCCAGGCGGCACGTCGGCAAGGTCCTCGATGAAGATGGCGCCCTTGGCCTTGAGGTCGTTGACCACATAGGTGTTGTGCACGATCTCATGGCGCACGTAGATGGGGGCGCCGAACTTGGCGATGGCGCGTTCCACGATCTCGATCGCGCGGTCCACGCCCGCGCAGAAGCCTCGGGGCTCGGCGAGCAGCACTTCGTCGAGCATCACAGCACTCCTATCAGGTGGACTTCGAAGCTCACGGGCTGGCCGGCGAGCGGATGGTTGAAGTCGAAGAGCAGCCAGTCCGGCCCCACCTCGCGCACCACGCCGGCGTAGCTGCCCTGCCCGTCGGGCGTGGGGAACTGCACCACGTCGCCGACGTGGTACTGCTCGTCGGGGTCGCCGAGCTGGCGCATGAGGGTGAGCTTCACCCGCTGCAGCATGTCGGGGTTGCGCTCCCCGAAGGCTTCGCCGGGGGCGAGCTGGAAGGTGGCGCGCGTGCCTTCGGGCAGGCCCATGAGCCGGGCTTCCATCGCGGGCGCGAGCTGGCCCGACCCGAGCGACAGCGTGGCGGGCTTGTCGTTGAAGGTGTTGATGACGTCTGCGCCGTCCGGGCCGCACAGCCGGTAGTGCAAGGTCAGGAAGGAGCCTTGCTCCACGAGTTGGGGGGTGTCGCTCAAGATGGCCGTTTCGCTAGGGAATAGACTGGGCCGAATTTTAGTTGCCACCCTCCCATGGCCCTCCTCAAAGACCTTCCGGCCGACGCCCGGCCGCGTGAAAAGCTGCTGGCGCGCGGGCCCGCGGCGCTCGCCGACGCCGAACTGGTCGCGCTCCTGCTGCGCACGGGCGTGAAGGGCCATTCGGTGCTGGCGCTCGCGCAGCAGCTGCTCACCGAGTTCAACGGGCTGCGCGGCCTCCTGCAGGCCGGCGCGGACGACCTGAAGCGCATCAAGGGCCTGGGGCCGGCCAAGCGCGCCGAAGTGAGCGCCGTGCTCGAGCTCGCGCGCCGCTCGCTCGCGCAGGAGCTGATGCAGCGGCCCGTCTTCGACTCGCCCGCCCGCGTGAAGGACTACCTGCGCCTGCAGATCGGCAGCAAGCCACACGAGGTCTTCGTCGTGCTCTTCCTCGATGCGCAGAACCGCCTGATCCGCGCCGAAGAGATGTTCCGCGGCACGCTCACGCAGACGAGCGTCTACCCGCGCGAGGTGGTCAAGCGCGCCCTCGACCTGGGCGCCGCGGCCGTGCTGCTCGCCCACAACCACCCCTCGGGTGCCGCCGAGCCGTCCAAGGCCGACGAGTACCTCACGCAGACGCTCACCAGGGCGCTCGCGTTGGTCGACGTGCGCGTGCTCGACCACCTCGTGGTGAGCCATGCGGACGTGGTCTCCTTCGCGGAGCGGGGGCTCCTGTGAAACCACGCGGCCTGCAGACGCTGGCCGAGCTGAAGGCGGCGATGGACGAGGCGCGCCGCGAGGCCGAGCGCCGCGCCGCACTGGAGCGCGAGATCGCCGCGCGCGAGAAGCGCGAGCGGGAGCTCTTTTCCACCACGGTCGGCCCGGTGTCACCGCTGCGCAGCGGCCCGCGCGCACGCCATGCCGGCAACCCGCCCATCCCCGAGCCGCGCCAGCGCCAGCTCGACGAGCGCGAGGCGCTGCGCGAATCGCTCTCGGACGAGTTCAACGTGGAAACGCTGCTGGAGACCGACGAGACGCTTTCCTTTCGCCGACCGGAGATCGGCCTGGACGTGGTGCGCAAGCTCCGCCGCGGCGGCTGGGCCATCGAGCGACAGATCGACCTGCACGGCCTGCGGCGCGACGCCGCGCGCCTCCAGCTCAATGCCTTCATCCGGGAGGCCGCGGAGAACGGCGTGCGCTGCGTGCGCGTGGTCCACGGCAAGGGCCTGGGCTCGCCCGGGCGCGAGCCGGTGCTCAAGACGCGCGTGCGCAGCTGGCTGGTGCAGAAGAACGAAGTGCTCGCCTTCGTGCAGGCGCGGCCTGCCGACGGCGGCAGCGGCGCGCTCGTCGTGCTGCTGAAGAAGGGCTAAGCCCGCGCGCTACTTGTTGCGCATCCAGTCGGCGGTGTTGAGGAAGGCCGACTCCAGGCGCTGCATCAGCGCCTCGTCGAAGCCTTCTTCCACCATCGCCTGCTTCATGCAGGCGAGCCACTGGTCGCGCTCCTTGATGCCGATGGCGAACGGCAGGTGGCGCGCCCGCAGCATGGGGTGGCCGAAGCGCTCGATGTAGTGCGACGGCCCGCCGAGCCAGCCACAGAGGAACCAGAAGAGCTTGTCGCGCGAGCCCTCGGTGGTCGTCGGGTGCATCGCCCGCAGTTCGGCATAGGCCGGCTCCAGCTCCATCAGGTCGTAGAAGCGGTCGACCAGCTTTCGGACGGCGCCTTCGCCGCCCGCCCGCTCGTAGGCGGTCACGGTGTTGTCGTTGCTCACAGGGGTAAGTATCAGTCGCCGGATGCGAGGCGTGCCGCAATGGCCTGCACGCCCTTTGCGGCGTCGCAGCCGGGCAGTGCCTCCAGCAGGAGCTGGCGCTTCTGCACCGCCTCGCGCACGGACTTGTCGTTCGGGATCTCGCCCAGAAGCTCCAACTTGACCGGCCCGCGCCCTTCGGGCAGCGCCGGCGAGACGAAGCGGTCCACCACCTGCTGCAGCTGCCCTCGGATCACGCGGCCCTCGCCGGGCCTGGAGACCTGGTTGACCACGAGCGAGATGCGCGCACGCTCCTGCTGCGTGGCCAGCACCTTCACCGTGGCGTAGGCGTCGGTGAGCGAGGTGGGCTCGGGGGTGGCGACGACGAGGACGTCGGTTGCGAGCGAGACGGTGAAGAGCACCACGTCGGAGATGCCGGCGCCGGTGTCGAGCAGCACGCGGTCGTAGCGCGGGCGCACGGTCTCGATGATCCTGAGCAGCTGATCGCGCACCTCGGCGGTGAGGCGCGAATACTCCACGAGCCCGGAGCCCGCGAGGAGCACCGAGAAGCCGCCGGGCGCCGGCAGGATGGCGTCTTCGAGCCTGGCCTTGCCGGTGAAGACGTCGTGCAGCGTGATCTTGGGATAAAGGTTGAGCACGACGTCGAGGTTCGCCAGGCCCAGGTCGGCATCGAGCACCAGCACGCGCTCGCCGCGGCGTGCGAGCGCTGCGGCCAGGTTGGCCGACACGAAGGTCTTGCCCACGCCGCCCTTGCCGCTGGTGATGGCGAGGATGTCGGCCGTCATGCCGGCTCCCCCGTCGAGCGGCCATGGGCGTCGATGTTCTTCTTCATGGTCATTCGATGTCCTGGAGCTGCGACACGCCGAACAGCAGCCCCTTCTCTTCGGCCGTGACGAGCAGGACTGGAGGCATCTCCAGGCAGGCGCGGTTGCGGCCTTCCGTCTTGGCCCGGTAGAGCTGCTGGTCGGCGCGCTCGATCCACAGCGGCGCCGAGGAGCGCACCCACTGCGGCGCGAACGCACCGCCCAGGCTGATGGTGATGTCGAGTGTCTCGTGGGGCCCAATGGCCACCGGCGTGCGCTCGACCTTGCGGCGGATGCGCTCGGCGACGGTCTCGCCGAAGACCGGCGGGCAGTTGGGCAGGATGATGGCGAACTCCTCGCCCCCGAGCCGGGCCACGGTGTCCATGGGGCGCACACATTCGAGCAGCGAGCGCGCGACCGACTGGATGACGAGATCACCGGCCGCATGGCCGTGGGTGTCGTTCACGCCCTTGAAGCGGTCGATGTCGGCGATCAGCACCAGGGCCGGCTCGCCGGCCCGCGCCACGCGGTCGACCTCGCGTGCCAGCGCCAGCTCGAACTGGCGTCGGTTGGCCAGACCCGTGAGCGGATCGCGGCTGGAGAGGTTGCACAGCGCATCGATCACCGCCTGCAACCAGGCGGCATGGCCCACTTCCTTGAGGTCGGGCAGCTTGAGGCCCGCCAGGGACAACAGCTGCAAGGCCGCCCCGAGCTTGAGCTGCGAGGTTTCGGCGGAGGGCGTGGTGATGGTCACGATGGTCGGTGGTTGCGCGGCAGTCTAGCGGCACAGCCGTGCGCATCGCAGGGAATATGTGCGGAGAACACCCGCCATCTCGCGCATTCGCCACCGCTCAAGCTCGCGAGACTTTTCGCCGATAAGCCGCAAGGGCCGGACCCCAGAAAACCGGCTCTCGCACCGACCAGGATCCCATCGCCTCATGAGCGCCGCTGCCTCTCCCGCCGAACTCGCCGCCTTGCGCACCGCAGTGGCCGCCAGCGCCACCCTCACCGACCAGGAGTTCGCCTTCAGCGGCGCCGACTTCGAGCGCGTGCGCCAGCTCATCTACCAGCACGCCGGCATCAGCCTGCATGCCGGCAAGCACGCCATGGTGTACAGCCGCCTCTCGCGCCGCCTGCGCGAGACGGGGCAGCGCTCCTTCAGCCAGTACCTGCAGTCGCTCGAAGCCGCCTCGCCCTCCCATCCGGAGTGGCAGGAGTTCGTGAACTGCCTCACGACCAACCTGACCTCGTTCTTCCGCGAGGAGCACCACTTCCACACGCTCGCCACCGAGCTCAAGGCCCGCGCCGGCCAGGGCGGCCTGCGCATCTGGTGCAACGCCGCCTCCACCGGCGAGGAGCCCTACTCCATCGCCATCACCTGCGCCGAGAACCTGCCCGCCGGCAGCAGCGTGCGCATCCTGGCGAGCGACATCGACACCAAGGTGCTCGCCACCGCCTCGCGCGGCGTCTACGGCGCCGATGCGCGCGGCCTCTCGCCCGAGCGCCTGCGTGCGCACTTCCTGCGCGGCAAGGGGGCCAACAGCGGCTCGATCCGCGTCAAGCCGGAGCTCGCGCGTCTGGTCGAGTTCCGCACGCACAACCTGATGGAGCCGCGCTGGCAGCTGGGCGAGCCCTTCGACATCGTCTTCTGCCGCAACGTGATGATCTATTTCGATGCGCCCACCCAGCGCCGCGTGCTGGAGCGCATCCATGGCGTCATGAAGCCCAGGAGCCTGCTCTTCGTCGGCCACTCCGAGAACTTCACGGAATCGAAGGACCTCTTCCGCCTGCGCGGCAAGACGGTCTACGAACGCGTGTGACCCCGCTCAAGCCCGCGCCACCGCACACCGATATCGGGACACCATGGCCTTGATCTCTTCCTCGAACCCCGCCCCCGGCTCGCGCCTCGAGCGCCTGAAAGCGCAGCCGCGCAAGCCCGGCGAGGCGTCGTTCTTCTTCTACGACGCGCACTTCAAGAACGACGCGGTCAAGATCCTGCCCGGCGAGTACTTCGTGCACCACGAAGACCTGCTGATCATGACCACGCTCGGCTCGTGCATCGCCGCCTGCCTGTACGACCGCAACGCCAAGGTCGGCGGCATGAACCACTTCATGCTGCCCGAGGGCGCGAGCGACTCCGGCCGCTACGGCTCGTACGCCATGGAACTGCTCATCAACGAGATGATGAAGCGCGGCGCCTCGCGCATGACCATGGAAGCCAAGGTCTTCGGCGGCGGCCAGGTGGTGAGCGGCATGACCACCATGAACGTGGGCGAACGCAACACCAACTTCGTCATGGACTACCTGAAGACCGAGCGCATCCCGATCGTCTCCAAGGACGTGCTCGACGTGTATCCGCGCAAGGTCTGCTTCCTGCCCGGCAGCGGCAAGGCCATGGTCAAGCGCCTGGCGCCCACCAACACCGAAGCGCTCATCGCGCAGGACCGCGCCGCGGCGCAGAAGGTGCTCCCGCCCAACAGCGGCGGCGGCTCCGTCGATCTCTTCTGAGGCGCACGGGAGCACGCATGGCCAAGACCCGTGTGATCGTGGTGGACGACTCGGCGCTGGTGCGCAGCCTGCTCGCCGAGATCATCAACCGCCAGCCCGACATGGAATGCATCGGTGCCGCGAGCGACCCGCTCGTCGCGCGCGAGATGATCCGCAACCTCAACCCCGACGTCATCACGCTGGACGTGGAGATGCCGCGCATGGACGGCATCGATTTCCTCTCGAAGCTGATGCGCCTGCGGCCCATGCCGGTGGTGATGGTGTCCACGCTGACCGAGCGCGGCGCCGAGGTCACCATGAAGGCGCTGGAGCTGGGCGCGATCGACTTCGTCGCCAAGCCCAAGATCGGCGTGGCCGACGGCCTGCGCCTGCTGGCCGAGGACATCACCGACAAGGTGCGCATCGCGAGCAAGGCCCACGTGCGCCGCGCGCCCCCGGCCCCGGCCTGTGTGACGCCCGGCGCTGCGCCTGCCGCGCGGACCACGCTCGGCGCCATCGGCCGGCTGTCCACCGAGAAGCTCATCTTCATCGGCGCGTCGACCGGCGGCACCGAGGCGACCAAGGAGGTGCTCATCAACCTGCCGCCCGATTCGCCGGCCGTCGTGATCACCCAGCACATGCCGCCCGGCTTCACCCGCAGCTATGCCGCGCGCCTGGACGGCCTGTGCAAGATCCGCGTGGCCGAAGCGCGCGACGGCGAGCGCATCCTGCCCGGCCACGCCTACATCGCGCCCGGCGGCTTGCACCTGAGCGTGGAGCGCAGTGGCGCGAACTACATCGCCCGCGTGGTCGACGGCGAGCCCGTCAACCGCCACAAGCCCTCGGTCGAGGTGCTCTTCAAGTCGGCCGCCCGCGTGGTGGGGCCGAACGCCATCGGCATCATGCTCACCGGCATGGGCGCCGACGGCGCGCGCGCCATGAAGGAAATGCGCGATGCCGGCAGCTACAACTACGCGCAGGACGAAACGAGCTGCGTGGTCTTCGGCATGCCGCGCGAAGCCATCAACGCGGGTGCCGCCCACGAAGTGCTGCCGCTCACGCAGATCGCGCCCAAGCTCATCGAGCGGCTGCGCGCGACGGCGGGGCTGTCGATGAACCGCGTCTGACCGCGCTGCGCTGGCGGAATCAGTCCGCCAGGAACAGCGCCTGCAGGTCCGACAGGAAATCGAGGCCCCGCGCGGTGGGCCACACGTGCGCAACATCCCGTTCGATGTAGCCGCGCGCCTGCGCTTCTTCCAGAGGCTTGGCGATCACCGACAGCGGCAGCCCGGTGCGTTCGGTGAAGCGGGCGAGCTCGAAGCCGTCTTTCAGGCGCAGGGCATTCAGCATGAATTCGAAGGCCAGCGCGTCACGCTTGACCTCCTCGTCGTTCGAGACGGCGAGACCCTGCGCAGCCTTGTCCATGTAGG
>JBIQJS010000218.1:0-2043 GCA_044507405.1 Rubrivivax sp.
GGCTCAGCGCCTCAGACCTGCCCGAAGAGCGCCTTGCGCTGCGCCGTGTAGTGCCACCACGGCGCCGGCGTGGCGCCGGCCATGAAGTCGGTGGCGGCCATGAGGGTGTCCAGCACGCACGGGTCCTGCCGCTGGCCGGTGGCGGCGCACAGCTTCTGGTAGAGCACGTAGGCATCCTTGCCGCGCAGCTGCGCCGGCTCGTGGATGCCGATCAGCCGCAGGTGCTGCGCGAGCGCCGGGCCGATGTTGGGCAGCTGCTCCAGCACCCGGCACTCGTCGGCGCTGTGCGCCTTGGGCGACTTGATCGCGGCCATGCCCGGCTCACATCATCATGTTGTTGCGGATCAGCCCGACCGCGATGCCTTCGAGCTCGAAATCGACATCACCGAACGGAATGACGATGGGCTCGAAGTCGGGGTTTTCGGGCAGCAGCTCGATGCTCGTGCGGGTGCGGCGGAAGCGCTTGACGGTGACGTCGTCGCCCAGGCGGGCGACCACGATCTGGCCGTTCTTCGCGTCCTTGGCCTTCTGCACGGCGAGCAGGTCGCCGTCCATGATGCCGGCGTCGCGCATGCTCATGCCGCGCACCTTGAGCAGGTAGTCGGGGCGGCGCGGGAACATGCTGGCTTCCACCAGGTAGGTCTGGTCGATGTGCTCCTGCGCGAGGATGGGGCTGCCGGCCGCCACGCGGCCCACCAGCGGCAGCGTGAGCTGCGAGAGGCTGGGCAGCGGCAGGCTGAACTGCTTGCCGCGGCTCTCGTTGAGCGCACGCAACGTGTCAGACTTGAGCCGGATCCCGCGCGAGGTGCTGCCCACGAGCTCGATGACGCCCTTGCGGGCGAGGGCCTGCAGGTGCTCCTCGGCGGCGTTGGCGGAGCGAAAGCCCAGCTCGCGCGCGATCTCGGCACGCGTGGGTGGGGCGCCGGTGCGCTCGATGGCGCTTTGCACGAGGTCGAGGATCTGCTGCTGGCGGTCGGTGAGCTTGGGCGCTTCCATCGGCTGTCCTGATGATTCATCCAGTGCCTGTATTTTCATCCAGCTCCAGCGGAAATGCAAAACAAGTCTCGAACGATCGTGGTGCTCGGCACCGGCGGCACCATCGCCGGCACCGCGGCGAGCGACGATGACAACCTCGGCTACACCGCGGCGCAGCTCGGGGTGGCCGAGCTCATCCGCGCCGTGCCCGCGCTGGCTGACTGGCCGCTCGAATGCGAGCAGGTCGCGCAGGTCGACAGCAAGGACATGGGCTTTGCGATCTGGCGCACGCTGGCCGCGCGCGTGGACCACCACCTCGCGCGCAACGACGTGGCCGGCATCGTCATCACCCATGGCACCGACACGCTGGAGGAGACGGCGTGGTTCCTGCAGCGCGTGCTGGCGCCGGCCAAGCCGGTGGTGTTGACCGCGGCGATGCGCCCGGCCACCTCGCTGCAGGCCGACGGGCCGCAGAACCTGCTCGATGCGGTGCACGTGGCGGCACACGAAGGCGCGCGCGGGGTGGTGGCGGTGGTGGCCGGCGAGGTGCACGGCGCGCAGGGCCTGCGCAAGGCGCACACGCATCGCCTCGATGCGTTCGGTTCAGGCGATGCCGGGCCGCTCGGCGTGATCGAGGAACAACGCCTCACGCGCTGGCGCGCGTGGCCCGAAGGCGAGGCGATCGGCCTGCAGTGGCTGCCGCTGGAAGAGGAGGCCTGGCCGCGTGTGGAGATCGTGATGAGCCACGCCGGCGCCGATGGCCGGCTCGTGCGTGCCCTCTGCGAAGCCGGCGTGCAGGGCCTGGTGGTGGCCGCCACCGGCAACGGCACCGTGCATCAGGCGCTGGAATCGGCGCTGCTCGACGCGCAGGCGCAAGGTGTCACGGTCTGGCGCAGCAGCCGCTGTGGCAGCGGCCGGGTGCTGGAGCGGGCCGACGACACGCTGCCGTCGGCCGGAGAACTCACGCCGGTGCAGGCGCGCGTCGAGCTGATCCTGCAGCTGCTGACGCCCACCTAGTGTCCTGTCCCAGTAATTCGTAGGCACGGAATCTGCATCGAGTAAGGCATC
>JBIQJS010000103.1:0-13319 GCA_044507405.1 Rubrivivax sp.
CCTGCCGACATCGCCGCCCTCTGGGCGCGCACGGCCAACCTGCGCCCGGTGCCCGGGGTGACGCCGCAGATGCTGGACACGCTGCGCGCCAAGCTCGGCGCGAGCGACTTCCGGCTGCACCAACTCACTCGCGCCGAGCGCCAACTCGACGACCTGCTGCGGGCCCTCGCCGCCGGCGACCCGGACGACCTGGTGCAGGCCTGCCGCGATGCGCAGGCGCAGGCACTCGGGGAATTCGCCGACGGCAGCCCGCTCTCGGCGATCTGGTGGCTGGCGCTGGGGGCGCGTTTCGCCGAGCACCACTTCAAGCTCGAAGCCGCCTTTGCGGAGCGCCTCTGGGCA
Source organism: Rubrivivax sp. (assembly GCA_044507405.1). Lineage (GTDB taxonomy): Bacteria > Pseudomonadota > Gammaproteobacteria > Burkholderiales > Burkholderiaceae_C > Rhizobacter. Next base: position 343 of record JBIQJS010000103.1, read on the forward strand.
TCGCTGAAGGCCGCCGCGCCGGGCGGTGTCGTCACCGTCGACGCCGCGGACCTCCCGCCGGACGCCGCCTCGTCGATCCGCGGGGCCATCGCCGCGCAAGAGCGCGCGCGGGTCGACCGGGCCGCCGCCCTCGAGCAGCTTCGAGCGCTCGTGGCCGGGGCGGCTGCCGACCCGACACCGGACTAGCGGTTCTTTCGGTCCAGTGTGAGCCGGAGCACGTACGTCCGGTAGCGCTCCTTCTCATAGTTGTAGCTGTCGGACAGCTCCCCGGAGAGCACCACATCGCCCACCGCGGCATAGGTGAACTGCCAGTGCGGCGATACCTTCGCCGCATGATGGGACACGAAGCTCTCGTGCGTCGGCTCGCCGAACTCGCGCCGCAGGGTGGCGCGCACGTCGTCCACCTTGCGCCACGTCCACGGGAACACGAAGTCGATCTGGATGCTGGCGATCCGGCGGTCGGCTCCGAACCTCACGCACGTCGGCCGGTAGTGCACTGCGTCCGGCGCGAGCCAGCGCAAGGCGAGCGGCTCGTTCATGGGCATGATGCTGTGCTCCCAGCCCATGATGTCTTTCAGGTGGCGCTCGCGCTTGTGGTTGACCGCTTCCCACAGCGCTTTATCCTGGACGAACGTCGTTCCGTACTCGGTGTATCCGCCGTCGCCCCAGCCGTACACGAGACCCACGCAATACAGCGTGTCGTCCAAGGCCTTGAAGCGGAAGTCACGCACCGCACGCTTGATGACCGAGGTGTCCGCCTCGTAGCGCTGCGCCCGCAAGCTCACCAGCGCGGCGTATTCCCGCGCATGCATGCCCAGGTGCAGGTCGCCGAGGTCGAGATCGGCGATGCGCAGGGCGCGCGGGTCGAGTCGGGTCGCTTGCTCGGGCGCCTCCTCGCGCACCAGCGCAATCGTCTCTGCCGTGGGTCGCTTGAGGGCCTCCTGCACTTGTGCCTTCTGAGCCTGGGCATACGCGCGCGCCAGGCGGTCCCGCTCGACCTCCGCGGCACGCGCAGCAGTTTGCAGGGCCGTCGTCGCCCGCTCCCGGCGCTGCGCCTCGTCGTCGCGCACGCGCTGCTCATACGCCTCGCGCAGCTCCTTCTGCAGGGTGTCACGAAGCTCCACCAGCGCCTGATGCGCTTCGTTGCTGCGCAGATCGGCGCCCCGGGTCAACTCGAAGTAGGTGAGCAGGCTGTGCAAGGCGCCCAGCTTGTCGCCGGTGGCCTCCAGGGCCAGGGCACGGATCGATTCGAGGCGCGGGCTCGGGCCAGTACGTTGCTCCTGTGCAGCAACGCGCTGCAACACGTCGGCGTACTGACCCGCCACCATCGCGGCCTCGATGGGCTCCAGCGGGTTGGACCGTGCGCCGGGCACCACGGCCAGAAGGGCTGCGGCCAGCAGCAGGAGGAGTGGGGCGGTTCGGCTCATGGTGCGTCACACGAGCGCCGGCCCGGCTGCGAGGGCGCCGAGCGGCTGAAGTAGGCGGTCTCCTCGTGCACCGGCTTGAAGGCGGCGTCGGCCTCGAGGTAGGCGCCCTTGTGGATGTGGTACTGCCTGGCTAAGCTGTAGCGCACCTCGTTGGCCTTCATGTTCGGATAGCTTCGGCAGCGGCCGTCGCCATCGGCCGCGAGCCAGGCGTTGAACTCGCGCTCACTCATGCGCGGCAGCCCCGCGTAGTCCTTCTTCGTGGTCATGAGCGGCCGCGCCTGGGGATCGTAGGCGTCGAGCTGATAGCGGCCTTCCTTGGTGCGGGTGATGTGGGCGAATTCCCGGTGGCCCCGGACCGTCAGGACCTTTCCGCGCGCATCCACGATGTGCGAAGCTGCCTCGCCGCCGGGCAGCATGGCGCGAAAGTACAGGCCCGTCGCGTCAAGCTTGCTCAGGCTGCTGTACCGCCGCGACGCCCACACCACGCGGCCGTTGACCTTGAGGCCGACGCCTCCGCCGGACGAGTAGGCCTGCGCCGGCACGAGCGGCATCTCGAAAGGCCGCGCCCAGCCGTCATCGCGCGCATAGGGCGCACCGGGCGTCTCGAGTCCGCGCGTGACCACGGCGTAGTCCTTCTCGCGCTGTGCATCGTTCTTCTTGTACTCGGCGAGCGTCTGCGCAATGCGGCCGAGCTCGTCGTGCGGAATGCGCAAGCCCATGAACTTCACCGACGCGCACTTGACCGAGACGAACGATTTCCATTGCCCCGGCGCCTCGGCCTCGCTGACATACCCTCTGCCGAGCTCGGCGATGTGCATGCGCTGCGTCCAGCGATCCGGAATGCTCGGCGAGGAGATGCCGAGCCGGCCCTCGATCGGTATCACGAAGGTGGAACGCGGCAGCTCCAGGCGCACCAGGCGCTGGGCCGTGCCGCCGGGCACAGGCTGCACCGCCTGGAAGGAGACCTCCACCGCGTCGAATTCCGGGCGCGCGGCGGCGAAGCGGGCCAGCAGATCCGGGTAGCGCCCCAGCTCCTGGCGATCGAGGTAGGCCGGCTGCCCATTCACGCGCGTTTCGACCCTGTCGGCGTAACGCCACGTGAGACGGAAGTCGGTCGCCAGGCTGCCGATCATGGGTGCGATGCGTCCCTGCAGCGAGAGCCATTCCAGCTCCGGATACCGGCCGGTCTTGCTCTTGTCCGGGATGGTGAACGCGTTGTCGCGCTGCGGCGCGCCTGTGACGTCGGCCGGCAGCGTGCCCGGTTCACCGTTCCACGCGCCGTGGGAGCCCAGTTCCATGCGCACCACGCCGGGGGCTTCGAACGCCACGCTCGGGGCCATGTGAGGGCAGCCGAGCGCCAGCGCACCCTGCGCCGCACCCGCGAGCCCAAGAGCCAGCACGGTGCGCGGCTTGACCAGGCCGTCTGCACGGCGGGTCACAGTGCAGGCTCCCAACCGGCGTCGAGCACCTGACGGGCGCCCTGGCGTTCCAGGTAGTAGCGGCGCATCTCGCCCTGGGCCGCGACGAGCGCTTCGGCCGAAGGCCCGGAAGCACACTGCGATGCGCCGGCCGCTTTGCCGGCGGCGTGGCGGGCCAGGTGGGCGGACCACGCGGCCTCCAGCTGAGCCTTCGTCTCCAGGTAGGCCGGCCCGCTCACGCGCGCGATGCCCGAGAAGTACACCGTCTTCGTGACTGCATTCCACATTGAGCATGACCAGTGAAGCTGGGTGGTGGACGGGCCAAGGGCGCGCACGGCGGCCGCCGGCACGGCGCTCGCCGTGGGCAAGGTGGGCAGATCGCCAGAACGCGTGACACTGCGCAGAGTCTTGGCACGAGCACGGTCTGAGTCGTCGCGCGCCAGCGCGAAGGTCGCCCCATTCGGCAACGTGGCCAGGGCCGCCGGGCTGAAGTCGCGCGCCAGCCTCGCCAGCTCTCGCGGCGCCGCCGGCCACCACGTCGCATCGTCGATCGTGAAGGTGTCCCACTGGGGGTCGTACGCGACCTTGGTGGAACCGATGGAGAACGTGCCGCCGGATTCGAGCGCCGCGCCCTGGTGATCGAGCTTCGCCGTCTTGCGCACCGCACCTTGCGCATCCACGAACTCCAGCCGCTGCCGGGCCGCGTTGTGGCGGATGCGCCAGTAGCCCTGTTCGCAGGAGGACGCGCTGCAGCGCGCCCATCGCTCGCCGAGGATCACGCCGACTTCTATCCATTGCCATGACCGCGTCTCGTAGCGGTCCGGCGTGATGCGCGCGTATGTCTTGCGGGTTCCCGCCGGGTACGGGCCCCAATTCGCCGTCACGACGTCGTGAGGCTTCGAGACCCGAGCCGAAGACGGTGGCGGAAGCGGCGTGCTCGAGCACGCGGCCAGCAGAAGAAGAGGCGCCAGGCGCCACAGCCAGCAGGGGACGTGCATGCAGACAAACAGGGAGGAAGATGCGACGATTCTGGAGGCTCGGACCGCGCCGTCGACGCTGCGAAGGCGCGCTCTGAGCCAAGCAATTCACGCCGCAGCGGACTGCAGCACCCCAGGCGCGTCGATTGCCCGCCCCGCCCATGCTGCTCAACCTCGCCATCGTCCTTGCCACCGTCGTCGCCATGGAGCTGATCGCGCAAGTGACGCACCGCCACGTGATGCACGGCTTCGGCTGGGGCTGGCACGCCTCGCACCATGCGCCACGCACGGGGCTGTTCGAGAAGAACGACCTCTACGCCATCGGCTTCGCGGCGATCGCGATCGTGCTGATCTGGCTGGGCACGCGGGGGTTCGCCCCGCTCCAGTGGGTGGGCGCGGGCATGACGCTCTACGGCCTGCTCTATTTCGTCGCCCACGACGGGCTGGTGCACCGGCGCTGGCCGTTCAAGGTGACGCCGCGGCGCGGCTACCTCAAGCGGCTGTACCAGGCGCATCGCCTGCACCATGCGGTGACCACGCGCGAGGGCGCGGTGTCGTTCGGCTTCCTGTGGGCGCCGTCGGCCGAGCAGCTGAAGCGCGAACTGCAGGCCCACCGCGCGCGACGTGCCGGCGACACGGGCGCCGCCGACGTCGCACACGAGCTGCCGCGCTGACGCGCCCGCTGCGGGTCTTCAGTGCGGCCGCTGCCAGAGGTCGGGCGGCCGGTCGTCCACCGGCAGCCCACGGGTCGCGAGCGCCACCGCCGCCCCCCGCGCCACGTACCAGAGCTTGTCGAGCGCCGACGTGGAGACGCGGGCGTCCCACGCGTGCGAGCCCTTCTCGCGCACCTTGCGGCCAATCGCGCGGTAGACGTCGCGCGCCGTCGCGACCGACCAGGCCGAGCGCAGCGGCAGCGCCGCCAGCCCCGCGCGCGCCGAGGCGTAGTACGGATCGGCGCAGGCCACCAGGCGCGAGGCGATGCGGGCGAGTTGCGCGCGGTGCTCGGGAGCGGTCAGGCGGTCGGGCGCGATGCCGGCCTCGGCCAGCCACTGCCGCGGCACGTAGACGCGGCCGATCTCGGCGTCTTCGACGATGTCGCGCGCGATGTTGGTGAGCTGGAAGGCGATGCCGAGGTCGCAGGCGCGGTCGAGCGTGGCGGGGTCGCGCGCGCCCATCACCTGCGCCATCATGAGCCCCACCACGCCGGCGACGCGGTAGGCGTAGAGCAGCGTGTCCTCGAGCGTCTCGTAGCGGGTGTCCTGCACGTCCATGCCGAAGCCGCGCAGGTGCTCCAGCAGCAGGTGCTGCGGCAGCTCGTGGCGCCGCACGACCTCGGCCAGGCCCATGAACACCGGCTCGTCGCCCGGGTCGCCCCCGCAGGCGCGGCGGGTGGCGTCTTCGAGCGCGGCGAGTGCGGCCATGCCGGCGCGCTGGCCCTCGCGCTGGCCGTGGCCCAGCACCTGGCCGTCGATCACGTCGTCGCAATGGCGGCACCACGCATAGAGCAGCACGGTGCTGTGGCGCGTCTCTTCGTCGAAGAGCCGGGCCGCGGCCGCGAAGCTGCTGGAGCCGGCCTTGATCGTCTGCTCGGCCGTGGTCGTGTCGGGCGCCTCGTTGAGCGGCGCGGCGGCGAGATCGTGGGGCGTGAGGTCGGGTTTCATGCAGCACCTTCCAGCATCAGTCGAGCGGTGGCCTTGGCCGAGCCGATCACCCCGGGCACGCCGGCGCCGGGGTGGGTGCCCGCGCCGGTGATGTAGAGGTTGGGGATCACGTCGTCGCGGTTGTGGGGCCGGAACCAGGCGCTTTGGGTCAGCACCGGCTCCAGCGAGAACGCCGAGCCGAGGTGCGCCCCCAGCTCGTCGCGGAAATCGGCGGGGGTGAAGATGCGGCTCGTCACCAGGTCGCGCCGCAGGTGCGGGATGTAGCGCGCCTCCAGGTAGTCGAAGATCCGATCGCGCATGCGCGGGCCCTCCACCGCCCAGTCGAGGGGCGCATGGCCGAGGTGCGGCACGGGCGCGAGCACGTAGTGGCTGCTGCAGCCGGGCGGCGCGAGCGTCGGGTCGGTGGCGCAGGGCGCGTGCAGGTAGAGCGAGAAGTCGTCGGCCAGCGGGCCGCGGAAGATGTCGTCGATCAGCCCGCGGTAGCGCGAGCCGAAGCACACGGTGTGGTGCTGCAGCTGCGGCTGCGGGCGGCTGAGTCCGAAGTGCACCACCAGCAGCGACATGCTGAAGCGCTTGGCCTTGAGCCGCCGCGCCTGCGCCGTGCCGCGCGGCACGTGGCCGAGCAGCCGTTCGTAGGTGTGCACGACGTCGGCGTTGGAGGCCACGTGGCCCGCGCGCAGCAGCTCGCCGCCGCGCAGGCGCACGCCCCCGGCGCGGCCGTTTTCCACCTCGATGCGCTCCACCGGCGCGTTGAGCCGCAGTTGCCCGCCGAGGTCCTCGAAGAGCCGCACCAGGCCCTGCACCAGCGCCCCCGTGCCGCCGCGCGGGAACCACACGCCGCCCTCGCGCTCCAGCGCATGGATCAGCGTATAGATCGACGAGGTGGCAAAGGGGTTGCCGCCCACCAGCAGCGAGTGGAAGGAGAAGGCTTCGCGCAGCTTCTCGTCCTGGATGAAGCGCGAGACCATGCCGTACACGCTGCGCCACGCCTGCAGCCGCGCGAGCTGCGGCCCCGCCTGCACCATGCTGCGAAACGAGACGAAGGGCACGGTGCCGAGCTTCACGTAGCCCTCTTCGAACACGGCGCGCGAGTACGCGAGGAAGCGCCGGTAGCCCTGCACGTCGGCCGGGTTGCGCGCGTGGATCTGGCGGTCGAGCGCCTCCTGGTCGTTGGCGTAGTCGAACTGCGTGCCGTCTTCCCAGCACAGCCGGTAGAAGGGCGCGACGGGCAGCAGCTCCACGTAGTCGCGCAGGCGCCGCCCGCTCAGCGCGTAGAGCTCCTCGAGCGCCGAGGGGTCGGTGATGACGGTGGGCCCGGCGTCGAAGGTGTAGCCCTGGTCCTGGTAGACGTAGGCGCGACCGCCGGGCTTGTCGCGCGCCTCGACGAGCGTGGTGGCGATGCCGGCCGATTGCAGCCGGATCGCGAGCGCCAGGCCGCCGAAGCCCGCGCCGATCACGATCGCGCTGCGCGAAGTCAGGGGTTCAGAGGCGGCAGTCATCGGGGCTCCGTGGGCAGGGGGGAGGGGGCGAGGTCGAGCGCCGCGCGCATGGCGGGCAGCAGCGGCACCGGCGGCTTGCCGCTCACGATGCGCAGCTTGTCGAGCGAGCCGAGGCGCGCGGCGTAGAAGCGCGCGATGAGCGGCTCGGGCAGGGTGTAGAAGCGCTGCATCACCTTCCAGCGCGCCGAGGGCGCGGCCGAGCGGAAGAGCATGCGGTTGAGCAGGCGGAAGAAGCCGCGCTCGCGCCAGGTGGCGAGCGCCTGGTCGCGCGTGAGCCGCCACAGCGACGGCGCCGAGAGGTCGTCCTGCGCGGCGACGCGGTCGGCCAGGCGCACCGCATCCGGCAGCGAATAGCCAGTGGTCGGATGGAAGAGCCCGGCGGCGAGCCCCGCGCGCGGCACGCCGGGGGCGTCGTCCCAATGCGCCGCCAGGTCGCCCGAGAGCACGATGGGCAGCACCCCGCGTTCTTCGCGCAGCGTGCGCGCCACCTGCCAGCCGCGCCCGGCAGCGTAGTCGGCGATGCGTCCGCGCAGGCGCGGCTCGTCGAGCGCCGCGCCGTCGGCGTAGTAGGTGTCTTCGATGAGCAGCGTGTCGGCCGACAGCGGCAGCACGTAGACGAAGCGGTAGCCGTCGCTGCCGTCGCCGAAGGTCTGCGAGACGCTCGCATCCATCAGGATGGGCGCCTCAAGGCCATGCGGCGCGGCGAGCTGCAGCTCCAGGCCGAGGAACTTCTGGAAGCCGAGCACGAGGTGCGGGCTCGTGCGCACGCCGCGGCCGTCGATCACGGCCCGGGCGCGCAGGCGCTCGCCGCCTTCGAGCACCACCTCGGTGGGCGACACGCCCGCCACCCGCACGCCACAGCGCGCCTGCGCACCCAGCGCCCGCGTGAGCACCGCATGGAAATGCGCCGAGGCGATGCTCGCGTAGCCGCCCTGCAGCCGCCGCCGGTAGCCGCTGAACACCACCTCGTGCGCCGGCCAGCGGTGGCTGACCAGCGGCGCGAGCCAGGCGTGCTGTGCCGCGTCGAGGTCGGTCTCGTGGAACGACCAGGTGTGGTTGCCGCCCAGCGTGTCGCCGGCTTCCAGCAGCAGCACCCGCAGCGTCGGGCGCAGCGCCTGCAGCCGCCAGGCGATCAGCCCGTTGGCGAGGCCTCCGCCCACGAGGATGAGGTCGGCGTGCAGCTCAGGCGGCATGGGCGTCCCGCTGGGCCGGTGCCGGCGCGTGCGTGGCGGCGGCCGATCCGAGCGCGGCTTCGATCAGGTCGGCCGCACGCGTCACGCCGCCGGCCTGCGCCACCTCGTGGCCGAGCCTCTCGGCGCGTGCGGCATACGCGCCATCGCCGAGCAGCGTCTCCAGCAGGCGCTGCAGCGTGGCCGCACGCGCGCCGCGCGCCGAGGCCACCAGGCCGGTGCCGGATTCGCGCACCCGCGCGGCCACGCCGGGCTGGTCGAAGGCGATCGGCAAGGCGAGCATGGGCGTGCCGGCGACCAGCGCATCCAGCACCGTGTTGAGCCCGGCATGGGTGACGGCCACGTCGGCCCGCGCCAGCGCCGCGGCCTGCGGCACCTGGTCGGTCACCCAGGTGGCGCCGGCGCGGCGCAGCCGCTCTTCCTGCGTCGGCCGCAAGCCGCCGCAATGGGTTACCAGCAGCTGCGCGCCCACCGCACGGCAGGCGTGGGCGATGTGCTCGAAGAGGCGGTAGCGCCCGCCCTGCATGGTGCCGAGCGAGGCATAGACGAAGGGCGCGCCCGGCTGCACCGGCTGGGCCAGCACCTCGTGCGCGACGCCGGGCGGCCGCAGCGGCCCCACGGGGTGGAAGTGCGCCGGCAGGGCCGAGCGCGGGAAGTCGAAGCCGGCCGTGGTCTGGCTGAGCTGCAGCAGCGGCGACAGGCACTCGTCCAGCCGCGTGCGGTGACCCAGGCGGAAGTGACGCGCCTGCTCCGCGATGACGCGGCCGAGCGGCGCCATCAGCCAGTCGTGGATGCGTGCGCTGACCTGGTTGCGCTGCACCGCCGCGATGTCGCGCGCATACGGCCACGGCATCACCGGCAGCGGCACCTGCGGCTCGCGGTTCACCGGCAGCGCACACGCGACCGAGATGCACGGCAAGCCCAGCCCCTCGGCGAGCAGGCCGCCGGCGGCTTCCATCTGGTCGGAAATGACCGAGTCCACCTGCAGGGCCGGCAAAACTTGCCTGCCTTCACGGCACAGCATGTCGGTTTGCGCGGCCATGTCGCGGATGACGCGCAAGAGGCCCAGCGGACCGCCCGGGCGCGCGAGCCGCGCCAGCTGCGCCGCCAACGAGCCTCGCGGATGGCTGGCCAGGCCCACGCCCTCGAAGCCGACGCGCGCATCGCGCAGCAGCGGCGCCACATCGGCCTGCGCCACCCACGTCACGCGATGTCCGCGCGCCACCAGTTCAGACGCCAGCGCTTCCAGCGCGCGCACATGGCTGTACAGCGGCGGTGACAGGACGGCGAAGTGGCTCACGGCTGCAAGGAAGGCTCGCTCGGGCAACGGTTCGACAAGGTGGCGTGGCGCGCGGAGCCTCCGGGTAAACACCGAAGTGCGGGGGCGCGGCGCGCCGTGTGCCCTGACCAGCACGCCACCACTCCAGAGCAAGCGGCGCGCCTTGAGTTCCGAAGACGCGCAGGCGCTCCTCCACTTCATGCACCAAGCCGATGCCCCCGAGCTGACCCTGAACGCCCCGCCCCTCGCCGGCCCGGTCTCCCTCGACGCCCTGCGCGAGCGGCTCGAGCTGCGGCTCGCTGCCGTCTTGCCGCTGCCCGACGGCCCCGACGACCTGGTGGCTGCCGCCATGCGCGAGGCCGTCGTGACGCCCGGCAAGCGCCTGCGGCCCATGCTGCTGCTGGCCGCCACCGCCGCGCTCGGCGGCGATCCGCAGGACACGCTGGACGCGGCCTGTGCGCTGGAGCTCGTGCACGCCGCCTCACTGGTGCTCGACGACCTGCCCTGCATGGATGACGCAGACCTGCGCCGCGGCCAGCCGACGGTGCACCTGCAGTTCGGGGACGACGTGGCGGTGCTCGCCTCGGTGGCGCTGTTGAGCTTGGCCTTCCGGCTCGTCGCGACGAGCGAAGCCCTGCCGGCCGACGTGCGGGGCCACATGGTCGCCACGCTGGCCGACGCGGCCGGCCACGCCGGCCTCGTGGGCGGTCAGCTGCGCGACCTGCGCGCGGGCAGCACCACCCCCATGACCGCCGAAGCCGTGCGCGTCAACCAGCTCAAGACCGGCTCGCTCTTTCGCGCCGCCTTCGAGATGGCCGCCCTCGCCTCCGGCACGAGCCCGGCGACCCGGCAGCGCCTGCAGCACTGCGCCGACGAGATCGGCCAGGCCTTCCAGCTGCTCGACGACCTCAAGGACCGCGGCCTCGTGCCCTCCAGCGGCAAGAGCCTGCACCAGGACGACGGCAAGCCGACCCTGCTCGCCCTGCTGGGCGCCGAGGCCGCCCGCGAGCGCGTGCAGCGTCACCTCGCCGTGACCGCAGCGCTGGTGGACGAGGTCTTCAGCGGCGGGACCCCGGTGCGCGAGGTGCTGTGGGGGGTGATGCCGCCGCTGGCGCTGGTGGTGCGGGCGGCGTAGGCCCAATCAGGAGAAGGTGGCCCGATACGTCACAGCATCGAGTTCGCAGCTCTGTTCGATGGGACCGGCCAGTTCGAACAAGCGCGGGGCTTCGCGGAAGTCGAAGAGCCGATACAACCTGTAGGCATCGGCATGCGATCGTCCGAACGCGAGTTCGTTGGCAGAAACGAAGAAAGGCGTCCGCTCTCCAAAGCTGGTGGTCTTGACCTCGATGTATCGCTCGCGTCCGTCGGACTCGAATGAACGAATGTCGTACCCGGCACCATCACCCTCGACCTTGGCCGTATGGACGACGCGTTCTGCAAGTTGCCCACAGCCGCTCTGGATCAGCCGCCATTGCTCGAAGCGCATCGCGAACTCTTCGCCTGCCAACCCCAGAGTACGGTTACGGGCCTCACGTTCAAGATAGTCTCGCTTCATGGGCTGAGCCAGCCGGTACGGTGTGAGGGGTTCACGGGCCACGCTTTCACGCTTGGGCGCAGGAGCGAGCACTTGGCTGAAGTCGGACTCAGGCCCGGGGGCAACGGCCGGTCGCTGTACCGCCATGAGTGCAGCGTCTTCAAGAAGGGTGTGACGCGACAGCTGCCGCGTCACTGCTTCGACCATGCGACTGCGCTGGAAGTTGCTGCGCGGCTTGTAGCCGCGAACATACGGAAACCCGAGTTCAAGCATCACCGCACTGATGTTGGCGTGCTTGAACTCCACGGCAGCTTTGGAACGGCCAGGCAGATGAGCCATGAGGCGCCGGCCATGATCCGCCTTGTTGTATCGCTGACCCGTGAGTTCCAAGGTCAGCATCGCAAGATAGTCGGCGACGATGAGCTCGACTTCTGCCTCGGACCAATCGCTGCCAGTGATTTCGTCGACGCGCTTGACGTCGAAACCAAGGCGGCTCAACCTCGCCTGCACAGTGGCTTCACCGCCTGAAAAATCCTGCGCTTTCAGCCCGCCCGAACCAGGATGCTGGTAGGCCAACGCAACACCAGCGATCGCTTTCGAATCAGCCCATTCGCCGCTCCGGGGGTCCCTCACGAGATAGGCGCTGGCCTTCCCATAACCGTGACGCCGGAGGAACTCGGCTTGTCCGAGCTCCCGATACTCGTCGAGTGCGGCTTGAACCGCCTCCGCATGGGTGAGATCCGACAACCTCATCGATGCATCTCAATTCGCGCGGGACCACAGGCAGATCAGACAAGCGCCAAAGCGTCGACCAACACCACTACACGTCGATGTTCGCCGCCCGCAGCGCGTTGGCCTCGATGAAGTCGCGACGCGGCTCGACCTCGTCGCCCATCAGCATGGTGAACACCCGGTCGGCTTCGATGGCGTCGTCGATCTGCACCTTGAGCAGGCGGCGCACGGACGGGTCCATGGTGGTTTCCCAGAGCTGCTCGGGGTTCATCTCGCCCAGGCCCTTGTAGCGCTGGCGGCCCACGGCCGATTCGGCCTGCTGGATCAGCCAGGCCATGGCCTGGCGGAAGTCGCCGACCTTGGCTTCCTTCTGCTTGTCGCCTTCGCCGCGCTTGACCACCGCCTCGGCGCTCACCAGGCCCTTGAAGGTGCGGCCGGCCGTGCTGAGCGCTTCGTAGTCGGCGCCGTGCACGAAGTCGGCGGTGATCACGCTGCTCTTCACGTTGCCGTGGTGCATGCGGCTGATGCGCAGGATGTGCTTGTCCATGCGCGCATCGAACTCGGCCACGACCTCGGCGTTGTGCAGGGCCGCCTTGAGCGCCACCGCGGACTGCTCGGCCGCTTCGAGCGTGTCGAGGTTGATCTCCAGGCCGTTGGCCATGGCGCGCAGGGCTTCGACGTCCATCCACTTGGACAGGCGATCGACCACGTTGTTGGCGAGCACGTATTGGCGCGCCAGCGTGTCGAGCGTCTCGCCGGTCAGCACCGCACCGCCCATGCCGGTCTCGAGCTTGGCGTCCTTCAGCGCCACCTTGAGCAGGTAGGCGTCGAGCTCGTGGCCGTCCTTCAGGTACTGCTCTTCCTTGCCGAGCTTGACCTTGTAGAGCGGCGGCTGCGCGATGTAGACGTGACCCCGCTCGACGATCTCGGGCATCTGCCGGTAGAAGAAGGTGAGCAGCAGCGTGCGGATGTGGGCGCCGTCCACGTCCGCGTCGGTCATGATGATGATGCGGTGGTAGCGCAGCTTGGCGATGTCGAAGTCGTCGGCGCCGCTCTTGCCGCTCTCGGCGCTGGCCTTGCCGATGCCGGTGCCCAGCGCGGTGATGAGCGTGACGATCTCGTTGCTGGTCAAGAGCTTCTCGTAGCGCGCCTTCTCCACGTTCAGGATCTTGCCGCGCAGCGGCAGGATCGCCTGGAACTTGCGGTCGCGGCCCTGCTTGGCGGAACCACCGGCGGAGTCGCCCTCCACGATGTAGATCT